>CBIHPE010000218.1:0-6504 GCA_966212015.1 uncultured Frankiales bacterium
GGGGCGTCGGCCGGGGCCCACCTGCGGCCCTGGGGTAGCTGTGGCCCCGCCCCGGAGCGGGGGCTCTCAGGGGGTGCGGCGGACGACCAGCAGGGCGGTGTCGTCGCTGCGGCCGGCAGTCGCGCCGAAGGTCCGCAGCAGCACGTCGCACAGCTCGTCCGCACCTGTTGTCGGGCACGAGGCGACGGTGGCG
Organism: uncultured Frankiales bacterium; assembly: GCA_966212015.1. Classification (GTDB taxonomy): domain Bacteria; phylum Actinomycetota; class Actinomycetes; order Mycobacteriales; family SCTD01; genus RYN-111. The sequence goes on from CBIHPE010000218.1 coordinate 194, forward strand.
CGCAGCAGCTCGATGCGGTCGTCGATCGACTCCTCACGGGTCTCGACGAGGCCGTCGGTGTAGAGGACGAGGGTCGAGCCGGGACCGGCGGGGACGGTGTGAGACGGGTAGTCGTCGTGCAGGGCGAGCGAGCGGGCGCCGAGGGCCGGGCCGACCTCGCCGTCGAGGAGCACACCCGACAGCACGGGCGGCGGGTGCCCGGCGGAGGCGTAGGTCAGGGTGTCGGCGGACAGCAGGACGAGGGCGACCGTCGTGAGGTGGTCGGGCGCCAGCCGGTCGAGGGCGCGGTCGAGCTCGGCGAGCATCCGGCCGGGGGCGAGGCCGGCGACCGTGAAGGCCTGCGTCATCGCGCGCAGCTGGCCCATCACGGCGGCGGCTGCCGTCCCGGATCCCATGACGTCGCCGATGACGAGGAGGGTGGAGCCGTCGGGGAGGGGCAGCACGTCGTACCAGTCGCCGCCGACCTCGACGCCGTCGGTGCCGCCGAGGTAGCGCCAGCCGATGTCGAGGCCGTCGACGGCGGGCACGGAGTGCGGCAGCAGGGTGTGCTGGAGGTCGAGCGACCGCTGCCGCTGCAGGTCGGTGAGCCGGACCCGGTCGAGGGCCTGGCCCGCGAGCCGGCTGACAGCGCCGAGGACCTCCAGCTCGGCGGTGTCGAACAGCCTGCTGTCGGTGAAGCTCAGCGTCAGCGCGCCGATGACGGTGCCGCCGACGACGATCGGCACCGCGGCGCGGGCGCTGAAGCGGGGGTCCAGCGGGATGTCGGGGAAGGCCGCCTGCATCGCCGAGGCGTCGGGGAACAGCACGGGTGAGCTGGTGCGCACGGCGAGGGTGAGCGGTGTGTCGGCGTCCAGCGGGATGACCGAGAAGTGCTCGGTGAACTCCTCGGAGAACCCGTCGGAGGCGCGCACCTGCACGACGTCGCCGCTCACCAGGGCGAGAGCGATGGCCTGGGCGTGCACCGCGTCCCGACCAGCGGTGAGCACCGACGCGACGACCTGCGACTCGCGGGTGGCACCGACCAGCTCGGCGGTCAGCGCCTGGAGCCGGGTCAGCCGGTGGACAGCCGTGCGCAGGTCGTCGGCGCGGGCGGCCTCCCGCCGGCGGGCCTCGGTGACGCCGACCGATGCGCCGACGATCCCGACCACGGCGCCGGAGGAATCGTGAAGCGGGGCGTTGCGCACGCGGACGAGCAGCCGGCTGCCGTCGCGGTGCTGCACCGCCATCTCGCCGTCCCAGTCGTCACCGGTCCGCACCAGGTCGAGCACCTCGTCGGCGAGCGGGTCGTCCATGCCCATCGCCTCGCGCAGCCGGCGGCCCAGGACCTCGTCGGCGGCCCAGCCGTAGAGCTCCGTGGCGCCGGGACTCCAGTAGGTCACCAGGCCCTCGAGGTCGACCGCGATCACGGCGGCCGGCGCCTGCGCCAGCACGTCCGCCTGGTCCAGGTCCCTCCCCACGTGCGGAGCCTAGGTGGGCGCGCGGCTCGCTGTCAGGCCGCCGTCAGAGCGAATCCGGGCTAGAGCACGAACCAGCCGTCGCGGCCTGCGGCCTTCGCCGCGTAGAGGGCGCGGTCGGCCCGGTCGAGCAGCGAGGCCCGGTCGTCGTCGGGGGCGGCGAGCGCCCCGCCGACCGACACGGTGCAGGTCGCCGCCCGGCACGACGACACCAGGCGCGTCGCGATCGCCACGGCCTCCTCCCGGTCGTGCACCGTGAAGACCGTCGCGAACTCGTCGCCACCGAGCCGGAACAGCTGGTCGCCGTCGCGCAGCGACCCGGACAGCCGCGCGCACACCTCGAGCAGCACCGCGTCACCGGCAGCGTGCCCACGGGTGTCGTTGACGGCCTTGAAGCTGTCGAGGTCGATGAGGAGCACCGCGACCGACGCGGACCGCCGCTCCGACGCGTGCCACAGGTGCCGGCCGAGCAGGTCGTGGAAGGCGGTGCGGTTGCTCAGCCCGGTGAGCGCGTCGGTCGAGGCGGCCCGCCGCAGCCCGTCCATCACGTCGGTCTGCCGCAGGGCGGTGACCGCGAGCGCCGCGAGCAGCTCCAGCGCCTCGGCCGTGTCGCGGTCGACGGCGCGCGGCTCGGCGGACGCGAGCACCAGGCTGCCGAGCCGGTCCGGTCCCGTGCCCAGGCCGACCACCGCCAGCCCGACCGCGCCGGCGTCGAGCAGCTCCTGCTGACCGTGCAGCGCCTGCCCGTCCGGTGACGGGGCGGTGCGGCTCGACCCGCCCGCGCGCACCCAGTCGTCGACCTCGGCGAGCGACGAGGCCGGGATCCGTGCGAGCGAGGGCCCGAGCGGTCCGGACACCGCCGCGCAGCCGACCGGCTGCCCGAGCATCATCAGCCCCGACGTGAGCCCCGAGACGTCCGACGCGGCAGCGAACAGCCGCTCCGGCAGCTCCTCGGGCGCAGTGCACCCGACGATCCGCGGGGCGTGGGCGAGGACGCGCTGGGCGGGCGTCAGCGACACCGGCGCGAGCTCGTCGAGGGTGGCCGAGAGGACCGCTGTGATCTCCACGACGCCGGCCCGCTGGTCCACGGTCAGCGGCACGGACGACTCGACGTTGACCGCGCCGACGCACGTGCCGCCGCGGAACACCGGCACGCACAGCTCCTCCAGCACGCCGGGCACCGCAGCGCGGTAGGCGGACGAGGTCGCCAGCCCGGTCTCGTACTGCGCGACCCCCGAGGACCACACGCTGCCGATGACCCCGACGCCGGGCCCGATGCCGTCGAACAGCTGCCGGTAGCCCGAGATCGCGTAGCAGCGCAGCGACGACCCCGACTGCAGGTAGACCGAGGACAGCGCGATCCCGATCTCGCCCAGCGCTGCGACGGCGGCGTTGCAGGCCGCGACCGTCTCCGGCTCGGACCCCGGGCCGAGCCAGCCCTGCGCGCTGGGTGCGCTTGCCATCGATGAGCCCCCGATCACCCATGTGCGACGCACGGTAGCCACCCGACCACCGGCTGGAACATCAACGCTCCGTCAACTGCCCGAACTGACCAGCCGCAACCGGGGCATGTGCCGCGAAAGCGGTGCCGCAGGGTGTCGGCGCCGTGTCGGTCCAGGACCGGAATGCTTGCACAACGACAGGGAGGACGCCGCCAACGTCGCCGTCGGGACAGCAGGTCGCCGGCGATCCGCACTCGCGCCGACACCCGCTCACGACCACCGCTCATCCGCTGCGGGAGCCCGTTCACGCGCCACTGCCGTGCCATCTCCGCCTGCGCCAGCAGAAGGTCGGCTTGCTGGTTGCCCTCGGCCAGGTCGACGGCCGCGGCCTGCGCCGCCGACCCGAGGGTGAGGTAGGTGCCCTCGACGGCAGTCGCCGGAACGTCGTTCACGTGCGGGTACTGGATGCGGACGTGCAGCAGCGTCGACGGGTCGAGGCCCGCGAACGGTGCCAGGGACACGGAGTACGTCTCGCCCTCGGCGTCGACGAACTCCCAGTCGTCGCCGTCGGCCGCGGCCAGCGCGGTCGAGAGCGGCACACCGAGGTCCGTACGGCGCTCGAACTCCGCGGCTGCCGCAGCCTGCTCCGGGTCGTAGGCCACGACGCCGAGCAATCGCCCGCGGGTCCCCTGACCGGCGAGCAGGGCGGCCCGGGCCGCGGTGTAGGTCTCGCCGGTGGTATACATCCGGGCGCGCACCTGGCGCTTGAAGTCGCCGTCTTTCGTCACTGGGGTGTCCGTCCTCCGCCGAGCTGCACCCTGGCGTGACTTCTGCTCGGCGGTCGACACGCCAGCGAAGGAAGGACGAGCGCCCGAGGATCTGCTCCCCTTCGCCGGTCCTCACGTCGCCAGGAACGAGAGGGGGCTCGGCGACAGGCGCGCCGTGGCGGAGAACGTAGGGCACCCGTGGCGTCTCGGCCAGTCGCTGGTCAGGATCCTGAACGGCGAGGCCCCTGGCGCCGCTGCGTAGAGTCCGCAGGCATGAGCGACATCCCCGCAACGATGCGGCGCATCCGCAGCCAGGTCACCGCCGACGGTCAGGTCGAGGTCTCGCTTGAGACCGTGCCGACGCCCCAGCCCAAGGACGGCCAGGTGCTGGTCCGGGTCGAGGCCGCGCCGCTGAACCCGTCCGACATCGCGGTGCTGCTCGCGGGCGCGAACGTCGCCGAGGGCGTCCGTGACGGCGACACCCTGCGGGTTCCGCTGCCCGCGGGTGCGGCTGCTGTGCTCGCCAGCCGCGTCGGTCAGCCGACCGTCGTCGGCAACGAGGGCTCGGGCACCGTCGTCGCGGCCGGCGCCGGGGCGGAGCAGCTCGAGGGCAAGGCCGTCGGCTTCCTCGCCGGCGGCGCCTACGCCGAGTACCGCATCGTCCCCGCGATGATGTGCATCCCGTTGCCCGAGGGCACGGACATCAAGGATGGCGCCTCGTGCTTCGTCAACCCGCTGACCGCCCTCGGCATGGTCGAGACGATGCGCCGCGAGGGCCACACCGCCCTCGCCCACACCGCCGCCGCCTCCAACCTCGGGCAGATGCTCGTCAAGATCTGCCAGGAGGACGGTGTCGGCCTGGTCAACGTTGTCCGCCGCCAGGAGCAGGCCGACCTCCTCAAGCAGATCGGCGCCGAGCACGTCGTCGTCAGCGGCGCCGACACCTACCAGGACGACCTCACCGCCGCCATGAAGGCGACGAAGGCGACCCTCGGCTTCGACGCGATCGGCGGCGGCAAGACCGCCAGCGAGCTGCTCATGGCGATGGAGACCGCCCTCATCCAGAACGGCGAGCCCGCCACCGGCTACGGCACCAGCGTCCACAAGCAGGTCTACATCTACGGCGGACTCGACGTCGGCCCCATCATCCTCAACCGCCGCTTCGGCTTCACCTGGTCCGTCGGCGGCTGGCTGCTCACCCCCTTCCTCGGCACCCTGTCCATGGACGACCACGCGCGCCTCCGCAGCCGCGTCGCCGCCGGCCTCACGACGACCTTCGCCAGCAGCTACTCCGACGAGGTCTCCCTCGACGGACTGCTCGATCCCGCGACGGCCCAGGCCTTCACGAAGCAGGCGACGGGCAGCAAGTACCTGGTGCGGCCGCAGGTCTGAGACGGACTAGCGTCCTTGCCGTGACCTGACCGACCGAGATGCTCGCGGGTACCCCCTACCTGACCCCGAGGATGCGGCGAGCGCGGCTGCCTTCGACCGGATTGCCCGGCGCAGCAGTGAAGTGGCTGTGCGGGCAAGGGCCGTGCAGGTGGAAATCGGCAAGGAGGCCGCGACTCGGCTCAGACCGTTCCGGCTGGCCCAGCGCAGCGACCTCGTCGCCGAGAGCAATCAGATCGAAGGCATTGAGGTCCGTTCAGATCAGGTGCAGCATGCGCCACAGGGCGGACCTGAACATCTGGTCGTAGCTCGCAGGCCTGAACTCCTGTCATCGGTCCGGCATGATGGTGCAGATCGGTGGGTCGTTGCTGTTCCTGTCCTGCCACAAGCCAAGGACACCGTGGGTCAGGCACGGACTGACGTTCCCAGCGACGATCGGATCGGCGTGAGAGCTGCGGTATGGCACGTCGAACGTCGGAAGCAGCTGCCCACTGCTGTCAGCGATGTTGACGCGAACCTGCCGGTGGTAGAGGTTCGCGATGCTCTGCGCCGAAGCGAGGATGAACGTCCGGGCTCCGCTCGTCCGGCACTTGCTGACGCTTGAGCGCTGCACGTTCAGCAGGCGTGTTCCGTCATTGACGTAGGGCATGGATTGTTCGCCGAGCCGGATGCCGTTGGGCGTGATCGTCTGACCTCCAGGAGCATCGGGCGCACCCCATCGGTCCTGAGCGGTGTCGGTGACGCGGACGGCCGTGCCGTAGGCGGCGGGGGAGGGCGTTGGCCACAGCACGGTCGCGGGATCGGCGTTTCCGTTTCCTCCGCTCGATCTAGTGGCAGCAGGTGACGCGATGACTGGCTGCTGCACCCGAGGCGCGGCTCGATGTGAGGCGGTGGGTGCAGGTCGGCTGGAGGCAGGAGATCGCTGGATGGCCGAGGCCGTGGGCGCCTGTGGGGCGGGCGCAAGCGATTGCGATTGTGGGGATGGTCCAGCTTTGACGGAGGTCCGTGGGACGGGGACGAGGACGTAGCCAAGCCCGGCCGTCGTGAGGACACTGGCCGAGACAGCAACGACCAGGGTGCGAGTCCGCCACCGTCGCGCGTGAACCCCTTGGCCCTGTCCCGAATGCCGGGCGGCCGCGCCAGAGGCATAGGTCAGGCTCTTGGGCGAACTGCTCGCAATGAGCGTTGGACGGCGCAGCCGGGCCTGCAGCCAGGATCTCAAGCCTCCTGAGCGGGATGGATGGCCGGCACTGAGGCGG
>CBIHPE010000219.1:0-6503 GCA_966212015.1 uncultured Frankiales bacterium
ATAACCCTGCCCGTTTGACGCTACCACGCGTGGAGCCGCCCCCCGCGCCCCGGCCGCCGGCGGACGCTGCGCAGCGTCCCGGGCGAGATCCCCGGGTCAGACCCGGCGCCGCACGACGCCGACCGTCGTCAGCAGCAGCAGGCCGGCGAGCGCGAGGAGCGGTGCGCCGCCCGTGGAGGCGAGCGGCTGCCCGGAGCCGCGCCCGGAGCCGTGCGGCGTCGAGGTCCCGGGTGTCGGTGACGTCGTGACCGGCTTCGGCGGCAGGTTCGGCGGCAGGTAGGCCACGGGGGCGAGCGAGTTGCCGATGCCCACGCTGGCGCAGTCGTTGGTCGCGGGCACGCCGGCGAACCGCTGCACGAGGAACTGCACGGCACGCGGCTCGAAGCGGACAGCGGCCGGTGTGTGCGAGAAGCCCGGGTACTCCTCGTACTGGATCGTCATGCCCTGGCTGCAGTACTCGTGCGCCAGGGCCTCGACGTCCTTCGTCACCATGATGTCGTCGCCGACCGAGGACCCGTTGTTCCCGACCGCCAGGAACATCGGCATCCTCGGGTGGCCGGGCGCGCTGCCCATGATGAGCTGGTTGATGACGTTCACGAAGGGCTTGATGCTCCGCACGTCCTGGTACTGCGGCTTCAGCATCTTCTGGATCGTCAGGCCCGGGTGCGTGCCGTTGAAGTCGCCGATGCAGCCGGTCTTGTCCTTCGCGACCAGCGCCGTGCCGTAGCTGTTGAGGTAGTCGTCGAGCCTGATCCCGTACGCCCGGGTCAGCGCCGTGAACACGGCGGGCATGATCCCGGACCAGTCGGCGGAGCCGTTGATGTACTGCAGGTTGTGGAAGAAGTGGACCGGCACGCCGCCGGCCGCGACGCCCACGATGTTCAGCTCCGGCGCGTAGGCCGGCGCGAGCTCCGCGGCCCAGTCGGCCGCGATCGAGCCGCCGGAGTAGCCGGTCAGCCCGACCTTCGTCGTGCTCGCTGGCACCTTGAGGAACGACTCCGTGGCGCGGATCGCGTCCAGCGTGCCGTAGCCCGACTCGTGACCCGCGGTCCAGTGCAGCCCCGGCCCCTCGAAGTCTGGGACGGTCACGACGGACCCGGTCGCGTAGTAGGCCTGGACGAAGCCCTGCTCCGCGTCCGACAGCGAGGTGTTGTTGGCGCCCGGGTCGCCGCCGCGCAGGGTGTAGCTCGGGTCGCACTTGTCGGCGAGCGAGTCGTAGAACGACAGGTAGCCGATGATGTTCGGCGCCACGGTCGCGGTGGGGGGCACGACGACAGTGGTGACCGTGGCCGTGGGATGCCCGAGCTCGTCCTGGGTGCGGTACAGCAGCTGCGTGGCCGGGAGCGGCACGCCGTTGGTGTCGATCGCGAGCGTGACGTCGCGCGTCTTCAGCACGGTCCCGCGCGCGACCTTCGCCAGCGGCGTCGCCCCGCTGTAGGCGTAGAAGGGATCGGCGCTCGGCAGCGGGATCGCCGCGGCCGCCGAAGCGGGGACGACGGGGACGACCGCCGCGATCAGGGCACTCAGGACAGAAGCGGCAGCGAGCCGGCGGCGGAGGGGCACGGGTCCATCGTGCCCTGCCGACGCCGGCCCTACTCGAGGGTGGCGTCGTGCGCGGCCCACCAGCTGACGATGCCCTGGACCGAGGAGGGGTCGTCGGCACTGGCCTGCATCCTGATCCGCGCGGAGTCGTACCCCCACTCCATCCAGGCCGACCCGTCGTAGAGGAAGCAGGCCTCGTCGCCCTGGTCGGCACCGCTCTCGTTCCACGTGCCGATGCCCTCCGTGGTCGCCGAGCTGCAGGGCGGCGCGCCGGCCGAGACGTACCCGGGCTGCCGCCCTTGCAGGGCCGCGCGGAGCCCTTCAACAGTCGTGTAGCGCTGCGCGTAGACCTTGGCCGCCGCGGCTCCGACAGGGGCGCACACCACGGCCGCCTGCTGGTCGGGCTCGAGGGTGTCCTGCTCGCAGCTGGCCTTGTCGACCATGTCGGAGGGCAGTGCTGCGATCAGGTCGCACTCGACCCGGCTGAGCGGGCAGGAGCTGGTGGGCGACGGGTCGGCGTCGACCGGGATCCAGGTCGCGCTGCTCAGCTGGTCGCCGTCGGCGGCGAGCGCCAGGACCTCGTAGTGGTAGGCCTCGGCGGGAGGGGCGACGTCGGTGTACGTCGTGGCAGCCGTGGTCGTCAGCCGGGACCCGTCTCGGGAGAGCGCGTACGACACGGCACCGGCATAGGGGTCCCAGCTCACGACCGTGCTGCTGCCCGTCCGGTACGACGAGACGCCGGCCACCTCGTGCAGGACCCGGGACGACGACGAGGGCGTGGGCGTCCTTGCCGTGCTGGGAACGAGCGCCAGTGCGGCGACAGCTGCGACCACCACCGCCAGGGCAGCGCTGACCGCGCCGACGACGACGAGGGCAGCGCGGTTCCGACGCCAGAAGGACGGCTGCGGGGTGCGCCGCCGCTCGGGCTCGTCGGTGCGCTCCGGGACGAGCGGTGGGGTGACGGCAGCGCCGAGGGCGACGGTCTGCTCCGGGTGCCCGACCGCGGTCGGTGCGATGCCGAATGCCTCGAGCAGGGTGTTGGAGACCAGCGGGATCCGGCTGCTGCCACCGACCGTGTAGACGGCCGCGAGGTCGGCCGGCGTGACGCGCGCGTCCGCCAGCGCCTGGCGCACGACCTCCACCGTCCGGTCGATGTCGCTGCAGATCAGGTCCTCGAGGTCGGTGCGGGTCAGCAGGGCGTCGCCGTCCTGACCCGGCAGCGGCAGGGCCAGCGACATGGTCTCGCTCAGGCCCTCCTTGGTCGCTCGCACGTCCTCGAGCAGCTGCCGGCGGAAGCGCCGGTCGTTCGCGGTGACCGGGGCCGCGATGCCGGCCCACACGTCCGGGGCGTCGTCGCGGTGGCGAGCCGCGAGCTCGGACAGGACCAGGTCGTCGAAGTGGGCGCCGCCGATGCCGTCGTCGCCGCGGTCGGCGAGGACGTGCAGGTCGAGGTGACCCAGCCGCAGGCTGCGCCCGGAGGCGGCCAGCTGCGAAGAGCCGGCGGGCTGGGCGGCCAGCACCGCGACGTCGAAGGTGCCGCCGCCGAGGTCGTAGACGGCCACCGTGGAGCCGGGTGCGAGGCGGTCCCGCCCGTAGTGCGCGTGGTGCACAGCCGCGGCGACCGGCTCGGGGAGCAGCTCGACCTCACCGAGGCCGCCGTGCCGCGCGGCCTGCCGCAGCACCTCGAGCCGGGGGCCGCTCCAGCCGGCCGGGTGCGTCAGCACCACGCGCTGGGGGAGCCCGCCGAGCTGCGCGACGACCGCCTCGACGACGCGGTGGAACACCGCACCGATGACGGCCCACACCGGGACCTCCCGGCCGCCCATCGGGACGGCGTCCTCGTCCACGTGCAGCTTGGGGTGGGCGACGAACCGGTCCGGCGCCGTCGCCGCCATCCGCTGGGCGGTCCGGCCGGCGAGCAGCAGCCCGTCGTCACTGAGCACGACGCACGACGGCATGAGCGACTCGCCGCCGTCGACCTGCACGACGCGCACACCGCCCTGGTCCGCCAGGGCGACGACCGTGTTCGTGGTGCCGAAGTCGACGCCGAGCACAGCAGGGATGCGGTGGGTCATGTCGTGCTCCGTTCCGAGGGGCTGATCTCGTCTGCGGGGACTGTGCTCTCGGGCAGGGCGCGGGACCGTCCGCCGGCGGACGCTGCAGGCCACGCACCGTCGTAGGTCAGGCCGAGCCACCACGAGCGGAGGGCTGACGCATCGCCGTCCACCGCTTCGACGAGGTAGGTGACGTGCCGCCGGTCGTCCGTCCAGACGTACCGGGGCGCCGGGCCTGGTGCGAACCAGAGCCGCCCCCCGCGCCCGGACGGGTCGCTCCAGGGCGTGCTCGCCGTGCCGCTCCCACCGAGGTACGACGTGACCACCTGCTTCTGCGCAGAGCTGGTCCCACTGGCACTGACCCGCAGGCGGCTCAGGCCGGGGAGCGTCGCGCAGGACACCTCGTCGTCCGCGCCCGGCACGGGCTGCGCGATCGCCGTGCAGTCGTGCACCGAGGACGGCACCGCCTGTCGCAGCGCGTGGCGGTCGTGGTGGGCGGGCTGCCGCAGGGCGAGCACCGGGAGGAGCAGGGCGATCACCGCGAGAGCGCTGACGACACCGACGACCCAGCGCCGAGCGGGACGCCGCACCGGGGCGACGGAGGGGCGGAGCTCGACCGCGCCGCGGCGCAGCCGGGCCGCGACCTCGCGCAGGTCCTGCGGTCTGTCGCCGGGTCGCGCGGCGAGCAGCTCCTGCACCAGACCGACCAGCCGTCCTGCGCCCAGCCCGGTCAGCACGCCGACGCACAGCTCCGGCATCGGCTCGTCCGCCGGCCACCAGGGCGGCTGCCCGACGAGCATCGCGACGACGAGGCACCCGAGGGAGTAGGTGTCGCTCGACGGCTGCGCGTGCTCGCCGCGCAACCGCTCGGGCGCCGCGTAGGCCCTGACCCCGAGCGACGGGCCGTCGGCGAGCTGCTCGCCCGCGATGCCGAAGTCCGCGAGCCAGACCAGGGGCTGCGCCGCGGCGACGGTCAGCACGTTGCTGGGCTTGACGTCGCGGTGCAGGATCCCTGCCGCGTGCGCCGCGGCGAGCGCGTCGGCGACCTGGGCCGCGACGGCGCAGGCGTGCTCCGGTGCGAGCGGCCCACGGGCGAGCAGCTGCGCGAGCGACGGCCCGTCGACGAGCTGCATCGCGAGGTAGACGTGCCCGTCGACCTCGCCGTAGTCGTGCACCGCGATCACGTGCGGGTGGCTCAGCGTCGCGAGGGTCGCGGCCTCTTGACGCAGCCGGGCGCGCAACCGCTCGTCGGCCGCTGCCTCGGGCGCGAGCACCTTCAGGGCGACCAGCCGGTCGAGCCGGGTGCTGCGGGCGAGGTGGACGACGCCCATGCCGCCCTGCCCCAGTCGCCGGACGATCTCGTAGTCCCCGAGCCGCTCCACGTCACGACCCCAGGCAGTCGGTGAGGGCCTCTGCTTCCGCCTCGGCGCCGTGCGGGACGACCAGCACCGAGACCGCGCCGCAGCAGACGACCGACCCTGGCGCGACGAGCGCCCCCTCTCCCACCGGGCTGCCGTCCAGCAGCGTCCCGTTCCGGGAGCCGAGGTCGCGCACGAGCCACCCGCCGTCGGACGGCGACAGCGCGGCGTGCCAGCGCGAGACCGATCGGCCGGCAAGCCGGATGTCGGCGCCCGGGCTGCGGCCGATCGTCAGCGGCTCGGTGCCGACGAGCGCACGGCGGCGCGGCCGGCCGTCCTCCGCGACCCAGACCACGGCCGGCCCCGGACCCACCGCGGCCGCCAGCTGGGCGGCGCGCAGAACAGCGCTCACCGGTGCCTGCCGCAGCACGGCCGACTCGACGGCCCGCATCCTCGGTGACGGCTCGAGGCCGGCGTCGTCCCGCAGCCGGCGACGAGCGAGCCGGTAGCTGTCGAGCGCGTGGGCCGCGCTGCCCCGCACGTAGTGCGCGACCATCAGCTGGACCCAGGCGAGCTCGTCCCCGGCGTCCTCGTCGACCCGTGCCTGGAGCTCGCCGACGACGGCGTCGAGATCACGGGGATCCCGGCTCAGGAGCCGGTCGCTCAGCACCTGTCGGCGCAGCTCCTCCCGGAGCCGGACGAAGCGCGTCCGCAGCGGAGCCAGCTCGTGCAGCTCCGCCAGGTCCTCGAGCAGGTCTCCCCGCCACAGCGCCAGGGCCTCGTCCACCCGGTCCGCCGCCGAGGCGAAGTCCCCGTTGACCCGCGCCCTGGCGGCCTGGGAGGCCCTCGTCTCGACGAGGTCGAGGTCGGTGACGAAGGCCAGGCCGCCGAGCCGGTAGCCGGCGGGCAGGTGCTGGAGCACGCCGCCGTGCGTCCCGAGCCGCGTGCGCAGCCGATGGACCTGGGCCTGCAGCCCGTTCGGCGTCAGGTCCTCGACCAGGCCGGCGTCGACCAGCGCGTCCACCAGCGCGTCCGCGGGGCGGGCCTGTCCCCGGGGGGGCGGCCGCCGCCCGAGGCCGGCCCCGGCCCGCAGGCCGCGGGGGGTGCGGGGCGGCGCGGCGCCCGCGTGGGGGGGGGGCCCCCGCAGCGAGAGCAGGACCGCGGCGCTCACTGCAGCAGCCGCTGCGTCGAGGCGTTGATGGAGTCGAGGGACGCCGACGCGACGTCGCGGATCTGCTTGTCGACGCTCATGTCCTGGGCGAGCGTCGCGAAGGTGACCGCGGGGTTCGTGCTCGGCACGTCCTGTCCCGGGTGCGCCATGCCCCAGAGGTCGTGGGCGTTGCGCTGCAGCATCTGCTGGGCCGAGTCGAACAGCACCATCGCCGGGTTGCCGGAGTAGTCGGCCGGTCCGACGACGAAGGTGGGGTCGCTGATCGTCGAGGTCGTCAGGTCGGTGCTCGTCGCCGGGGCGATGGTGCTCGCAGGCTCCGCCACCTGGACCTGCGGCTGGACCTGCGGCTGGGCCTCTGGCTGGGCCTGCGGCTGGACC
>CBIHPE010000220.1:0-6468 GCA_966212015.1 uncultured Frankiales bacterium
CGTCAGCTGATCCCGTCAGCTGATCGATGTGACAGGGACGGTGCTGGGACGCCGCTGATCCCGCATCGTTGCTCGGGAGGGGCGAGCGGGCGTTAGCGCCGCGCGGTCAGAGGACGGAGCGGTAGACGTCGACGGTGCGGGCGGCGATGGCGTCCCAGCCGAAGTCGGCGACGGCGCGCTCGCGGCCGGCCTTGCCGAGGGCGTCGGCGCGGGCGGGGTCGGAGAGCAGGGGGACGACGGCGGCGGTGAGCCGTTCCTCGTACCCGTCGCCGAGATCGACGAGGTGCCCGGAGACGCCGTCGTCGACGACCTCGGGGATGCCACCGACGCGGGAGGCGACGACGGCGGTGCCGCAGGCCATTGCTTCGAGGTTGACGATGCCGAGCGGCTCGTAGATCGAGGGGCAGACGAAGACCGTGGCGAGCGACAGGCACTCGATGAGCTCGTGGCGGGGAAGCATCTCGCTGACCCAGACGACGCCGTCGCGGCTGGCCTGGAGGTCGGCGACCAGGGCGGAGACGGAGGCGCCGAGCTCGGGGGTGTCGGGGGAGGAGGCGCAGAGCAGGAGCTGGCCGGGCCAGGAGGCGGCGGAGCGGAGGAGGGCCTCGACGCCCTTCTGGCGGGTGATGCGACCGATGAAGATGGCGAACGGCTGCGACTCGTCGATGCCGAGGCGCTCGAGGACGCCGGTGGACGGGACGGGGCGGTACTCGTCGGTGTCGATGCCGTTGTGGACGACGTGGACCCGGGCGGGGTCGAGGGAGGGGTAGGCGTCGAGGACCGACGCGGCCATGCCGTTGGAGACGGCGATGACGGCGGCGGCGTCGTGGAGGGCGGCCTTCTCGGCCCACGACGAGATCCGGTAGCCGCCGCCCAGCTGCTCGGCCTTCCACGGGCGGTGCGGCTCGAGGGAGTGCGTCGTCACGATGTGGGGGACGTCGTAGAGGAGAGCGCCGAGGTGACCGGCGAGGTCGGCGTACCAGGTGTGGGAGTGCAGGACGTCGCAGTCGCCCACGGCGGCGGCCATCCGCAAATCGACCGAGAGCGTCCGGAGCGCGGCGTTGGCGTCGGCGAGGGCGGGATCGGGGGCGTGGACGGTGGCGCCGTCACCGCCGAACGCGTGCACGTCGACGTCGACGAGGGCCCGGAGGGAGCGCGTGAGGTACTCCACGTGCACGCCTGCGCCGCCGTAGACCTCGGGCGGCCACTCGCGTGTCAAGATCCCGATGCGCATATCCAGCAACGTATCGGGACAGGATGAGGCCATGGCAGAACCCCGGGTCCTCGGCATCGTCCTGGCGGGCGGCGAGGGCAAGCGCCTCAACCCGCTGACAGCCGACCGCGCGAAGCCGGCGGTGCCCTTCGGGGGCATCTACCGGCTGGTCGACTTCGTGCTGTCCAACCTCGTGAACGCCGGCTACCTGCGGATCGTCGTGCTGACGCAGTACAAGAGCCACAGCCTGGACCGTCACATCACGACGACCTGGCGGATGTCGAACCTGCTGGGCAACTACGTGACGCCGGTGCCGGCACAGCAGCGGCTCGGACCGCAGTGGTTCGCGGGCAGCGCGGACGCGATCTACCAGTCGCTCAACCTCGTCTACGACGAGCAGCCGGACCACGTCGTCGTCTTCGGCGCCGACCACGTCTACCGGATGGACCCGCGGCAGATGGTGGACCAGCACATCGCCAGCGGTGCGGGGGTGACCGTGGCGGGGCTGCGCGTCGCGAAGGCGGACGCCAAGGGGTTCGGGGTGATCCAGACCTCGGACGGGCGCACCATCGACGCGTTCCTCGAGAAGCCCGACGACCCGCCGGGCCTGCCGGACGACCCCGACACCGTCTACGCGTCCATGGGCAACTACGTCTTCAGCACGGAGGCGCTGCTCGAGGCCGTGAAGATCGACGCCGGCGACGAGGGGTCCGTCCACGACATGGGCGGCAACATCATCCCGATGCTGGTGGCGAGCGGCGCGGCCCAGGTCTACGACTTCAACGACAACGACGTACCGGGGTCGACCGAGCGCGACCAGCACTACTGGCGGGACGTCGGGACCCTCGACGCCTACTACGACGCGCACATGGACCTGGTCTCGGTGCACCCGGTCTTCAACCTCTACAACCGCAAGTGGCCGATCCTGTCGAGCGTGCCCGCGCTGCCGCCGGCGAAGTTCGTGCACAGCGAGCCGGGTCGGGTCGGTACGGCGGTGGACTCCCTCGTGAGCCAGGGCGTGATCGTCTCCGGCGGCAGCGTCCGGAAGTCGATCCTCAGCCCGGGCGTCCGGGTGCACAGCCGGGCGAGCGTCGAGGCGTCGGTCCTGATGCACGGGGTGGACGTCGGGCAGGGCGCGATCGTCCGCAACGCCATCCTCGACAAGAACGTGGTCGTCTGGCCGGGAGCGCAGATCGGTGTCGACCCGGCGGCCGACGCGGCCCGTGGCTTCCACGTGACCGACTCGGGCATCGTCGTTCTCGGCAAGGGCGAGCAGGTCCTCGCCTAGCCGCCCGCGTTCCCACAGCACCCTGGTCCTGGGGAACAGGGGTGGTCAGCAGCCGCTGGTGCAGGGCGGCACGTCGCCGACCTGCCGGTGCTTCGCCGCGACGGCAGCGACGGGCGACCTCTGCCCGCCGGCCCGCCACGAGTCCAGGTAGGGCCACGGGTAGACCTCGCCGCGTCGTACCCACCAGATCCCGGCGCGGGTCGGCCACGAGATGCCGTAGTGCATGTGGGTCGCGATGCCGCGGGCGTCGCCGGTGTTGCCGACTCGACCGATCAGCTCGCCTGCCGTGACCCGCTGGCCCGGGTGCACGTAGACCGCCGACAGGTGCGAGCCGTAGTAGCGGACCCCGTCGTCGCCGACGAGCGAGTAGGACAGCCCACCTCGGACGGCCCCTCGGTTCGTCGAGGGGTCCCAGGTGTCCTTGCTCGACACCTCGTCGATGCGGCCGGTCGTCGTCGCGACGATGGCACAGCCCTTGGCGGCGAACATGTCGGTGGCCGGGTAGTCGTGGTGGCTGTGCCCGTAGGAGACCTTGCAGCCACGGATCGGGAAGACGTACCGCACCGGCCGAGGCAGGGGTCGTACGGCGCTCGACGGCGTCTTGGTGGGCCTGACCTGCAGCCGCGGCCTCGGGCTCGAGGTCGGGGTGGGCACGGAGGTGGGAGCGGGGCTGGGCGTCGCCGTCGCGGTCGGCGCGTCGGTGGTCGGCACGGTGGTCGGTGGGGTGCGCGCGGCGACGGGGGAGCCGCTGCCGCAGGCCGCTGCCAGCAGCAGCGCGGTCAGCGCGAGGGGGGCTCTCACCTGGCCAGCGTAAGGTCGGCCGGTGCGCCGCGCCCTGTTCACGACCGCTGCCCTCATCTTCCTCACAGGCTGCTCCGGCGGGAGCAAGACCACTGTCACCGACCCGAAGCCGACGATCGACGGGGTCGTGACGTTCAGCGGTCTGAGCCAGAAGCACCTGGAGCAGGGGGAGGACCACACCTACCCGCAGTCACCCCCGGTGGGCGGCCCGCACTCGAAGGCCTGGCTGAAGTGCGCCGTCTACACCGAGGAGCTGCCGAACGTGAACGTCGTGCACTCGCTGGAGCACGGCGGCGTCTGGATCACCTACCTGCCGGACACCAAGCCCGACGTCGTGAGCACCCTCGACCAGTACGCGGGGCTCAACAAGGAGTACGTCCTGGTGAGCCCCTACGCGGGCCAGGACAGCCCGATCGTGGTCACCGCCTGGGGTGCTCAGCTGAAGCTGACCGACCCGGCTGACCCGCGCATCACGACGTTCATCAGGGCGTATGCGGGCAGCGGCCCGGAGAGAGGCACGACCTGCGCGTCGAGCGGCGCGACCCTGCCGCAGGCCCTCCAGTACGACGGCGGCAACGGGACCTAGGCGCGGGCGGTCAGCCGGGCCGTCAGGGTCGACGGGTCGAGCTGCGCGGCCTGGGTGGTGGTGAGCCAGTCGCCGATGAGGTCGGCGAGGCGGCGCGGCTCGGTGAGGTGCGGGAAGTGGCCGCTGCCCGGGAACTCGACGTAGCGGGCGCCCGGCAGCTGCTCGGCCAGCGCCCGGCCGTGCGCCACGGGCAGGATCGCGTCGCGGGTGCCCCACACGACGAGCATGGGCAGGCCCTCGGCGAGGTAGAGGCGGTCGCGCCCGTCGACCCGCTGCCCGGTGATGTCGATGACCGACCGCGCCGTGTGCACGAACGCGGAGCGGGTCGCCGGGTCGCCGAGGGAGCCGAACCCGACCAGGGCCTCGTGCAGGCCGGCGGGGACGAAGCGACCGACCGCTGCGTCGAGCCGCCGGCCGGCCGAGCGCACCCAGGAGTTGGTGAGCACGGGCAGGACGACCTCGGAGCCCGGCAGCGTCGCGGCGCGCAGGAACAGCGACACCTCGCGTCCCAGCCCGCCCGAGCTGACGAGGGCGAGCCGCTCGACCCGCTCCGGGAACTGGTAGGCGAACTGCATGGCGATGCCGCCGCCGAGCGAGTGGCCGACCAGCGAGATGCGGTCGTGCCCGAGCGCGGCCAGCAGGTCCCGTACGCCGCAGGCCTGCGCGCCGAGCGAGTAGTCGCCGCGCGGCTTGGCCGACAGGCCGTGCCCCAGCAGGTCGGGGGCTATGACCCGGTAGGAGTCGCCGAGGACCCCCATGACGCGCTCCCACTGGGCGGCGCGGGACGCGATGCCGTGCAGCAGCACGACGACGGGTCCGCGGTCGCCGGCCTGGGCGTAGCGGACCTCGTTGCCGTGGACGACGTGGGAGTGGAGGGTCACCTGAGCCATGCGTCCCAGGCTGTTACCGTCGGTAACTCGTGTCAAGAGACGCTTGACACAGGCCGCGCGGGCTTGCAACTGTTACCGGCGGTAACAACAAGGGAGAGCTCTCGTGTCCGTGCTGGACCTGCGCCAGGCCGACCCCGTCGGCACGCCGCTCGACGCGTTCACCGCCGTCGACCGGTCAGCGCCGTACGGGGTGCAGCTGACCCAGACCCTGACCGCCGCCGAGTCGTTCCGCCGCGACCTGCTGGCCACGGGTCAGCCGACCGCCGTCAGCACGCACGACCTGGTGACGCTGCCCTACCCGCGGCAGTTCGGCCTCTGGATGGCCGCGACCACCCCGTCGCCGTACGTCTCGATCACCAACCGGATGCTCGTCGTCCGCTGGCCGGGCAACGTCCTCGTCTTCGAGCCGAGCGACCACGAGCGCGGCGAGTACACGCCGTACTTCGCCCGGCTCAACGAGCAGACGCCCGCGCTGGTGCAGAAGCGCGTCGTGACCCGGCACGCGACCGTGCTGGAGAACCTCGCCGCGGCCGGCGTCGCGCCGGAGGAGGTCACCTACCTCGCCTTCGACCACCTGCACACCCAGGACGTCCGCCGGTGGATCGGCACGTCCGGCTCTCCCGGTGCGTTCCCGAACGCGAAGCTGGTCGTCCAGCGCGGCGAGCTGGAGGCGATGGCCGACCTGCACCCGCTGCAGCGCCAGTGGTACCAGCCGGACACCTACGCCGACCTGCGCGTCGACGCTGTCGCGGCGATCGACGGCGACGTGCTGCTCGGGCCGGGCGTCGCGCTGATCGCGACGCCCGGGCACGCGTTCGGCAACCAGTCGCTGGTGCTCTCGACCAGCGACGGCGTGTGGGCGGTCAGCGAGAACGTCATCGCCGTCGAGGCCATGGCGCCGGAGCACTCGAAGATCCCGGGCCTCGCTCGCGGCGCCCGCACGTGGGGGCGCGACGTCGTCCTCAACACCAACACCCCCGAGGCGCTGGCCGACCAGTACAACTCGGTCCTCAAGGAGAAGGCCCTCGTCGACCGATCGCAGAGGGACTCCCGCTTCCCGCAGTTCCTGCCCTCCTCGGAGCTGACCGCCTCTCCGTACTTCCCGGGCACCAAGCCCACGTTCACGACCACCGCCATCAGCCACCGAGACACCCACAGGAGCACCTGACATGACCGGCTTCAGCCTCGCCCTCAACGAGGACCAGCAGACGCTGCAGAAGTGGCTGCACGAGTTCTCGCGCGACGTCATCCGCCCGGCCGCCTCCGAGTGGGACGAGCGCGAGGAGACCCCGTGGCCGATCATCGAGGAGGCCGCCAAGGCGGGCATCTACTCCCTCGACTTCTTCGCCAGCACGTGGGGTGACGAGACCGGCATCAGCCTGCCGGTCGTGATGGAGGAGCTGTTCTGGGGCGACGCGGGCATCGGCCTGTCGATCGTCGGCACGACCCTCGGCCTCGCCGGCATCCTGTCCAACGGCACCCCCGAGCAGCTCGGCGAGTGGGCGCCGCAGTGCTTCGGCACTCCCGGTGACCTCAAGCTCTGCGCCCTCGCCGTCTCCGAGCCCAACGCCGGCTCCGACGTCTCCTCGATGAAGACCACCGCCGTCTACGACGAGGCCAAGGACGAGTGGGTCCTCAACGGCGTCAAGACCTGGATCACCAACGGCGGCATCGCCGACGTGCACGTGGT
>CBIHPE010000221.1:0-6451 GCA_966212015.1 uncultured Frankiales bacterium
AGGGCGAGCGCGCGAAGCAGCACATGCTCGAGGCCAACCTGCGCCTCGTCGTGTCGGTCGCCAAGAAGTACGCCGGCCGCGGCATGGGTCTCACCGACCTCATCCAGGAGGGCAACCTGGGCCTCATCCGGGCGGTCGAGAAGTTCGACTACACCAAGGGGTTCAAGTTCTCGACCTACGCGACCTGGTGGATCCGGCAGGCGCTCACCCGTGCCATGGCCGACCAGGCCCGCACGATCCGCCTCCCCGTGCACATGGTCGAGCAGGTCAACAAGATCCGCCGCGTCGAGCGCGACCTCGTCGTGCAGCTGGGTCGCAAGCCCACCGCCGCTGAGATCGCCGTCGAGGTCGACCTGACGCCGGAGCGGGTCGAGGAGATCCGCTCCTACAACCGCGACCCTGCCTCGCTCGACGCCCTCATCGGCGAGGACAGCGACGCGTCGCTCGGTGACTTCATCGAGGACGAGCACGCCGTCATGCCAGGTGAGGCCGCGGCCTTCCTGCTGATGCGCGAGGAGCTCTCGGCGGTCCTGGCCTCGCTGACGGACCGCGAGCGCCGCGTCATGGAGATGCGCTACGGCCTGGTCGACGGCCAGCCGCGCACTCTCGACGACATCGGCAAGGACTTCAACCTGACCCGCGAGCGGATCCGCCAGATCGAGGGCAAGACGCTCTCGAAGCTGCGCCACCCCTCCCGGTCGGCCAGCCTGCGCGACTACCTCGACGACTGACCCGTCTGCCCGTTCGGCCCCTTCCCCTCCCGCGTGCTCTGTGCAAGGGTCGGCCAGCGACCTTGATCACCCTGGTCGAGGTCTTGGGGACTTCTGGGGAGATGGAATGGCTGAGGACACCGCTGCACTGCAGGCTCAGATCGATGAGCTGAAGCAGCAGCTGGCACAGATGCAGGGCGGCATCGCGAAGGTCGCGGCCGAGACGCCGGAGCCGGCCGAACCGGCCGAGCTGAGCCGTCGTGGGGTGCTGGGCAAGGCGGCCGCCGTCGCGGCCGGCGCGGTCGGCGGCGCGATGCTGCTCGAGCGGCCTGCAGCGGCTGCCGACGGTGGCAACCTCATCATCGGCCAGGTGAACGCAGGCAGCTCGGCAACGACCCTGAACACGACAGTGGGCAGCAGCCAGAAGGTGGCGCTGCTCGTCAACGACAACTCGGGCTTCGACGCCACCGGTTCCGGGCGCCTCGCTGCCATCGCCGGCTGGTCGGGCAGCAACGTCGGCGTCTACGGGTTCAGTGCCAGCAGCTACCCGCTGGTCATCCGCTACGGCAAGGGCATGCTCTTCTCGGGTGGTCTCGCGAACGCCCAGACGCTCACCGCCGAGCAGCAGTCCGTGCCGACCGGTGGGGCGCACAACGTCGGCGAGTACGTCATCACGTCGGGCAGCGGCTCGATCTCGGCGTGCATCGTCAGCGGGACGCCGGGCACGTGGGCCAACATCGGGTTCAACCCGACGACGGGCGCCGCGCGCGTGCTCGACACCCGCACCGGCACCGGCGCACCGACGGCGCGCTTCAACTCCGGCGAGGCCCACACGGTGGCGGTCCGGGGGCACGCGACGATCCCGGACTCCACGAGCGTGCGCGCCGTGTCGTACTCCATCACGGTCAACAACCCCGGTCACGCGGGCTACCTGAAGATCGGCCCGGACAGCTCCTCGCAGGCGACGGTCGTCAACTTCACCAAGGGCGTCAGCATCAGCGCCTCCGGCATCACGGGGCTGAAGGCCGACGGCTCCATCCTCGTGACGGTTCTCGGCGCCTCCGCCGACGTCGTCATCGACCTGACGGGCTACTTCGTCTGACGGCTCGTCTGACAGGCACCTCCTGAGCAGGACCGGCACGGGACCAGGCGACTAGCCTGGTCCCGTGCTGCGTGTGCTCTTCAGTCCGAAGTGGCTGTGGCGGCACGTCCTGCTCGTCGTGGCCGTCGGGGTCTGCTTCGGCTTCGGCCGGTGGCAGCTCGGCCGGGCCGTCGACCGCCACTCCGTGCTCAACTGGTCGTACGCCATCGAGTGGGGGCTGTTCGCGGTCTTCGCGGTCGTCTGCTGGGGCTGGTACCTCCGCGACGACCTGCGCGGCGGGCCCGAGGCACGCGCCGAGGAGCCGGCCAAGCCGGTCTACCTGCCGCAGGCCGCACCGGTGACCGACGACGAGGACCCGGAGCTGGCGGCCTACAACCGCTACCTGGCCGACCTGAACCAGAAGGGCTCCGACACGTGACCACTGCCCACCGCTTCTACCGGGTGATGGCCAACGTGGTGGGAGTCGTCCTCGTCCTGCTCGTCGCCTCCTTGCCGTACCGCTACTGGACGGCCGACTACCACAAGGAGCCGACCGCAGCGATCGGCTTCGTGCACGGGATGCTCTACATCGTGCTGCTGGTCAGCATCGCCAACCTGGCCTTCCGGCGCCGCTTCCCGATCCACTGGATCGTCTACGTCGCGCTCGCCGGCACGGTGCCGTTCCTGTCGTTCGTCGCCGAGCGGGCGGTCACCGCGCGCGTCAGGGACGGGCGTCTCTAGCCTTCGGGTGCCGGCAGGTGGACGGTACGAGGAAGGGCGCCCCGTCCGGAGACGGAGCGCCCTTCGCGTGCTGCTGATCAGAGGCCGCTGAGGCAGCCCTTCTGGCCGGAGGTGTTCGGGTAGCCCGTGCCGGCGTTGTAGGCGGCGTTGCTCCACTCGCCCTGGATCTTCCACTGAGTGCCGTTGGACAGCGTCACCAGCGGCGCGCCGAAGGACCACGCGCACTTGTCGCCGTTCTCGTTGCCGGACCCGTCGTACCAGGCGTTGAGGGCCGGGTCGGTCATCGCCTCGGACAGCTCGTGACCGCTGACGTTGGCAAGCGCGGCGAGGCCCTCCGAGTGGAGGCCCGAGGTGTCCTGCGGGTCGCAGCCCGCGTCGCCGTCGAGCTTCCAGAAGAACGCGAACTGGACGGGCGTGCCCCTGACGGTCCCGTAGCTGTGCCAGGCGCAGTAGCCCGCGTTGCCGCGCGGCAGGTCGGTGTAGACGGGGTAGTAGCCGTTCGACACCGGGTTGGGGATCGCCTTGGCGACCTCAGCCAGGATGGCGTTGGTGCTGCCGCCGCCCGAGGCTGCCGAGGTGTCGAGGACGTGGCTCAGGGCCGTGCTGCTGGCAGTCACCGTGCCGTTGCTGCCGGAGTACTCGGTGTTGGTCTTGGCGTAGTGCGATCCGCCGAAGCCGGCGTACCAGGAGTCGATGCCGGTGATCTTGTCGCCGACGTACGTGCCCCACGACGTCCCCCAGAAGATGGGCTGCGTGACGGAGGTCGTCATGATCGGACCGCCGTGGTTGGTCATGACGGCCCGCGACGGGCGAGCGCCGCCGCTGTGCGCGTAGTGCCCCCTGTCGTAGTGGTAGACGACGTGGTTCGAGCCGCCCGGGTGCGTGCCGGGAGCCAGCTCGGGCGGAGCGGCCGACGCACCGCCCACGAGCACGGGGCCGGCGACGAGCGAGACCGCAGCCAGTCCGAGGACGAGAGAACGTCGACGCATGGGGTGCACTCCTGAGACGTGTTGGTGCGCAGACTGTCCCACCTGGGAGAGACCTCCGTCACGTGAAGCGCCAGAGAGTCACCCGATCGGCAGGAATGACCCCTTCGGCCCCGAAACATGAGGGCAACTCACGAAAGGTCCCCCATGCGCGTGCGTCCCCTGCTCCTGAGCGCGTCCCTCGCCGCGATCGCGCTCGTCGTGCCTGCCCACGCGGCCGCGACGACCCTCTCCGACGTCACCATCAACGCCTCCGACGGTGTCCACCTCGTCGGCGACGTTCACCTTCCTGACAGCTTGGGGCGCTTCCCGGCCATCGTCGACATGGAGCCGTACGGGCGCTCGTCGGCCACGACGTACGTCGCCAACGGGTACGCCCACGTCAACACCGACGTCCGGGGGAGCGGCAAGTCCGGCGGCGCGCTCTGCCTGCTCTGCGACCGCGAGCAGCAGGACGTCTACGACGTCGTGGAGTGGGTCGCCCGGCAGCCGTGGAGCAACGGCAAGGTCGTGCTGTACGGCTACTCCTACTCCGCGATCACGGCGCTGCTCGGTGCCGCGAAGCAGCCGCCGCACCTGACGACGGTCGTCGTCGGTCACCCGCCGACCGACCCCTACCGCGACGTGCTCTGGCACAACGGCCTCTACGACCAGGGCTTCGCCGAGCAGTGGGGCGCCGGGCAGACGGCCACGCAGGCCCTGGGCGTCGGCGTGCAGCCGCAGTACGTCGACCGCAAGGACCAGCTGTTCGCGGCCGAGACGCGCATCACCGACCTGGACGGGCCGCTGTACGACGAGCGGTCGGTGCTCACGAAGGTCTCGAGGATCAAGGTCCCGGTCTACGTCTTCACCGGTTGGGACGACATGTACAGCCGCGGCGACATGCGCTTCATCGACCTGTTCAAGGGGCCGGCGCAGCTCTGGATCGATGCCTCGACGCACCACGGCACGGGCAACTTCGGCGAGGTCGGGGCGCCGTACGGAGGTGGCGTCGCCGACCCGTCCCCGCAGCTGTCGGCCGACCCGCCGCCCGGGCAGATCCTCAAGTGGCTCAACCACTACGTGAAGGGCGCGCGCAACGGCGTCGAGAAGCAGCCGCGGGTCACGTTCTTCGACAAGGGCACCCGCACGTTCTCGACGGCCCCGTCCTGGCGGGCGGCGTCGAAGTCCCTGACGACGCTGTACCTGTCCGGAGCGAAGTCCGGCTCGGCGACGTCGCTCAACGACGGCTCGCTGACGGCGTCGATGCCGAGGGGCCGCGACTCCTACCAGGACTCCTACGTCTACGACCCCGCCAGCGGGCTCAGCACGCCGATGGGCATGGAGGGTCCCGACGGCTTCGCGCCGTACGTCCACACCGACCAGCGGGTCGACGACGCCGACGGTCTCACCTACACGACGCCCGTGCTGTCGAAGCCGATCCGCATCGCCGGTCCCTCCGAGCTGCGCTTCTGGGCGATCAGCGAGGCCGCCGACATGGCCTGGGTCGTCCGCCTCTCCGACGTCGCTCCGGACGGCTCCGAGGTCCCTGTCTCGCAGGGCTGGCTGCGCGCCTCCTTCCGGCACGTCGACCCGAAGCGGTCACGCCCCGGCGCCCCGTGGCTCACCGACGACCGCAAGGAGCCGGTCACCGTCGGGCTCCAGACCGAGTACCGGCTCGACATCTGGGACACGGCCTTCACCATCGCCAAGGGACATAGGCTCCGGGTGTGGTTCGCCAGCGGGGACGCCCCGACGCACGAGCCGGTGCCGGCGGCGGGCCGGAACCTGATCTTCCACGACGCCCAGCACCCGGCGACGCTGCTGCTCTCCACGCGGTAGACCGCGTCGTCGGCCAGTTCCTCCTGGTCCTGCTCCTCGAGCTCGGCCTGATCTGGGCGTTCGCGTCCACGTCGACCTGGGCGGAGCTCGAGGTGCTCGCCGTCGGTGCTCTGGGCGTCCCCTGGACCATCGCCTGCCCGTGGCTGCTGCTGCACGACCACGACGCGGCGGCGCTCTCGATCCTCATCGTGGGGCCGGTCCTCAACCTCGCGATCCGCTACTGGGTCGCCTGGAACCGGCTCGACTCGTACGAGCCCCACTGAGGGTTGCTCTCGGGATCGCGACAACCCGAGCCCCCGGGCCTACTGCCGGGAGCGCAGGCCGGGTGCCTTCCCGGGGCTGACGCCACGTCGACCGGTTGTGCTGATGCTGGAGCACATGACTCTCGCTGAGACCTGCACCTACGCGCACGACGGCTGGCCGTTCCCCTTCCTCATCCCGGCGATCGTCCTGACGGTCCTGCTGGTCACGCGGCCCTGGCGGCGCCGTCGCCACTGCGGACCGTCCGGGGAGTCGGTGCTCGCCGACCGCTTCGCGCGCGGCGGGATCGACGAGGCCGAGTACCGCACCCGGCGGCAGGTCCTGCGCGACAAGTAGCGATGCCGGGTCCAGGGCAAGGCCCGGGTCGCCTGCGCGCGAGGTGCGGTCCTGCTGAGGCCGACGTAGCGTCCGGGGCATGAGGCGACTGCTCCCTGTGCTGGCCCTGCTCGCCACCTTCCTCGCCCCCGCACCCCCTGCCGGGGCCGCCACGGTCGACGTCGAGTGGCACCGCTACCACTACGACGTCGCGCACAGCGGCTACAACCCGTCGACGCCCGCCCCGGGGACGCTCAAGAAGGCGTGGTCGGTCACGCTCGACGGGCAGGTCTACGCGAGCCCTCTCGTCGCGGAGCACATCGTCGTGGTCGCGACGGAGAACAACTCGCTGTTCGGGTTCACCCGCGGCGGGAAGCTTCTGTGGCGGCACCACGACGTCGGCGCCGTGCCGCTGAGCCAGCTGCCCTGCGGCAACATCGACCCGCTCGGCATCACCGGGACGCCGGTCTACGACCTGGGCACCCACCGCGTCTACGCCGTCACGACGACCAAGAGCGGGTCGAGCCTGCGGCACT
>CBIHPE010000222.1:0-6431 GCA_966212015.1 uncultured Frankiales bacterium
GTGGCAGACGCGCTACTGGCACGTCCTTGGCTGCTCGCTCCTGGTGCTCGCCGTCATCGCGACGCACGAGAGCTGGCGCGTCTGGATCGGCCCGTTCCTCTACTCCGGGCTCACCGCCAGCCTCTGGGGGTACTCAGGTGTGCCCGTCCGGGAGCTGCCGCTCCGCTACCGGCTCGCGCAGATCGCGCTGCTCCCGGCGCTCATCGTGCCGATGGTGAGTGCGCAGAACGAGGAACGCCTCACCGCGTCATGCTTCGTCCAGCCAGGCCAGCCGCTCATCGCCTATTTCGCCGCAGACGCCAGGCTGCCGGCCGTCGCCTTCGTGATCGACTACGGCGACGGCAAGGTCTTCACCGGCACCCGGCAGGACGGCATCAAGCACGTGTACGCCAAGCCCGGGACGTACCACGCGCGCATCACCATCGTGGAGAGGGACAAGGCGCTGTCTGACACCTGCACGGTCACCGTGACGTAGCAAGGTCATGACCGCCGTGCCCGAGGCGGGCCACACCCCGACGTCGGTTCCGACTGATGACAGCGTCCTGCTGAACCGGCAGTGCCCGTACGACGCTGTTGCGGGTCACGCCGTCGACTGCCTAGCTCTCCTCGATGACGACGGTCCGGGCCCAGTCAGGACCAGGGCCCGGGTCTCCGCCCGCCTCGGTGAGGACGCCGACGACGACGCGCGCCTTCGGGGGCCTCTCGGGCCACTGGGTGTAGCCGTCGGTCAGGACGACGACCAGCGACGGCTTGGGACGCAGCCGCATCGCGGCCGCGAGACCCGCGCCCATGTCCGTACCCCCTCCGCCGGCGAGCGTGACCTGCCGGGCGCTGGTGACCGTGCTGACGGCGTGCACCTGGGTGTCGACGGCGAGCACGCGCAGCTGGGCGGAGCGCAGCCCGGCGCGGGTCAGCAGAGCGTCAACCTCGGCGAGCACCCGCTTCAGCAGGTCGTCGTGCATCGAGCCGCTGGTGTCGCAGACGACGGCGACCAGGGGGAGCGGTCGGTGCAGCGAGGGGAGAAGCACAGGTCGGGCGGCAGCGCCGCGACGGGACGGCTTTCGGTACGTGTAGTCGACGTTGCCGCTCACCGAGGCGACGGCGTGCCGGATCTCGGCCGCGAGGACGCGCCGCCAGTCGACGCGCGAGGTGCGGAGCGACTCAGCCCAGCGGAGCAGGCCCTGCGGGACGCTGCCCGGATCGCGCTCGGCGGCCTCCTGCACGTCCGCAGCCGTGCGGTTCTGGAGCAGCTCCTGCTGGTGCTTCGACAGGCCTGGATCGCGCTCCCAGTCGCGGTTCTCACCGTCGGCGCCGGACCCGCAGTCCCACCGTCGACCCGATCGCGGTCGATCCTGGGACTCCACCTCACCCTCGTCGCTGGAGGGGGCACCGTAGTAGGCCTCAGCGAGTCCGTTGTCCGCGCAGCCCAGGTCCCCGGGCTGGTCAGGGGCGCTCCGCGGGACGGCGTCGACGACGCGCAAGTCGTCGTTGATCTCGGCATCGCCGCAGCGGTTCCACCAGCCCCTCTCCTCGACGCCGATCGCCTCGGCCCGCTCCGCGTGGTCGCGCAGCGCGTGGCTGACCAGGTGCAGCATCAGCCGTCCGGTCTCCACCGCGTCGAGACCGGCGAGGACCTCGGGATCGGCGGTGATGGTCCAGCCTCGGTCGATGGAGATCGTGCCGGTGCCCTCGACCGCCTTGACCTGGGCGGCGAAGACGGCGTGGGCGAGGTAGGGCATCCGCGCCGTCGCCCAGACGCGCGCGGCCGCGACCTTGTGCTGGTCGAGACTCACGCCAGCAGCTGCGCGTCCCGCAGCAGCGGCGCGAACGCCTTGACCTCAGGCGGCACGGGAGCGCCCGCCGGCCGGCACTTGGCGAGGGTCCGTGCCGCGGTGGCCGCGGCATCGGGCGCCTTGTCGCTGACCGACCCGAAGACCTTCCACGCCGCCGCCCACCGCTCGGGGGTCGGGACGGCAGCGACGACCGCCGCGATGGACGTGAGGGCAGCGAACGCGCGGTCCCCGCGGTCGGGCAGCCGGAAGGACGACGGGTCGGCGAGCACGGCCTCGGGGTCGGGCAGGTCCGCCTCCTCCAGCCAGGTCAGGAACTCGACGCCCGGACCGTTGCCGACCGCTCCTCGCACCAGCTGTGACGCGACCAGCTCGTCGACTCCTGCCGCCCTCGACGCCGCAAGCAGCCGGGCCGCCATGTCCCAGCTGCGCGGGCTCGGCCAGGCACGGCCGCTGCTGGCGGCCTCGTCGGGGACGGCGAGGGCGAGCATCGGGCGGACGCTGACGAAGCCCGCGACCCACGAACGGGCGATCGGGACCAGGTCCTCCCAGCCTTCGGGCAGCACCGGGACGGGCGGCGTGCCCCAGCCGCCGGCGAACCCCTCCGCCATCCGGCGGGCGTCGCTCGGCCAGTCGAGGTGGCAGAACCGGTTGGCGAGCGGGGCGGAGAGGTCCCAGCCGTCTGCCGCCTGCTCGGGCGGGTTGGCGGCGGCGACGACAGCGACCGAGTCGGGGAGGACGAGGTCGCCGACCGTCCGCTCGAGGACCACCCGCAGCAGGGCCGCCTGGACCGACGGCGGGGCGGTGCTGATCTCGTCGAAGAACGCGATACCGCTCCCGGCCTCGGCCAGCCGCTTCGCCCAGCGGGGAGGAGCAAGGAGGACCTCGGCGTCGAGCCCGTTCCCTTGCACGACAGGCAGACCCGCGAAGTCGGACGGCTCGCGGATGGAGGCGATGACGGTCTCGCAGTGCCAGCCCGCGGCCTTGGCCAGGGCCTGCACGACCGAGGTCTTTCCGGTGCCCGGCGCACCCCAGAGCAGCACCGGGACGCGCGCGGCCGTCGCGAGGGACAGCGCCTCGACCACGATCTGCTGGGAATCCATGGCCGGAGTCTCCCCTACTCGTGCCAGTCTCGGGGGGTGCTCACCCAGCGCCCCGACCCGGAGACCGCCCTGCGCATCGCATGCGAGCGCATGCTGCTGTCCACGACCGGGCCGGACCGCGGCGCCCAGCCCCGCGAGAGCGCGGGCGATCTCGCCACTGCGCTGGTGCTGCTGGCCGGTCTCAGCCCAGGCGTGGCGGCCGCGACGGCCGACGAGTACGCGACGGCGATGTCTCTGCGGGGAGTGGGCCCTCCCCCGCACTTCAGGGCGCTACGCCAGCAGCACGCGCAGCAGGCCTCGCAGCTGCCACCGCTCCAGGCGCCGGAGATCTGCGTCATCGGCCGGGAGCTCCAGATCGGTGACGACGTGACCCGGGTCGACAGCGTCGTCATCGGTCCCCACAGGGTTGCGATCTCGGTCAGGTACGACCACGAGCCGACATCGTTCAGCAAGCGCCATGCAGCGCTCATGAGCGGTCGGCACCCGGGCCAGACGAGTCTGACCGTCCGTGACGACCGGGGAACAGCTCAATCCGCGCACTTCAGCGGCGGAGGTGGCGGCCGGGAGTGGAAGGGGCGGTGGACCACGGACGGACCGCTGTCCCCCACGACCTCGTGGCTGGACATCGAGAGCACCCGCCTCGAGCTGCATCGCGCGATGCCCGCGTGCGCGGTCACCGTCGAGGAGCGCGCTGTCGCGTCGCCCGTGCACGAGTACCTCTGGATGCGGCTCGCCGCCGCACACCACCACTACGAGGCTCGACAGGATGCCGTGGTGGAGCTGCTCGCCGAGGTCGGGCTCCTGACAGAGGACGACACTCCGTTCCTCGAGGCCTACGCGGCCGTGGCCGAGGCTCTGCCCTCGCACCGCGGCGGTCCACGCTCGAGGCTTCGGGGCGCCGTTCCGGAGCACTGGCAGTCCGTCCTCGACCGGAGCGGTGACAAGGGTCGCGTCGTGACGGTGCCTGCGTCGGCACTGACCCCGCCGTTCGACGGGTTCGAGCTGACGGTCAGCAACCTCCGGGGGACGCGCGAGGGCTTCGAGGTCGACGTGGAGGTACGTGGGCCGAACGGCGGGCTCGTGAGCAGCAGCCCCTTCGACGACGAGACGTGCACCAACCCGCTCGTGTGGTGGGCCGAGGACGACCTGGGCAACAGCTACCTCGGTGCGTGGAACGGGCACGGGCACAGTCCCGACTCGGCCGAGGGCCAGATGATGTTCCGACCGGGTCTCGACAAGAAGGCGACCGTGCTGCGCATCGTGCCGCAGACCCTGACGCACCGCGCCGTCATCGAGGTGCGGCTGCCGTGAGTGACGTCCTGAGCCTGCTGCCCAAGGCGATTCACGACATCCGCTGCGGCAACGAGTCGCACCAGCTCGTGTGGAGCCGCGGCGCCATCACCACCCTCGATCACGCCGACCCGGACGGCGAGCGCACGCTCGCTGCCCTGGGCGGCCCGCGCAGCCGCTGCATCGACGTGCTCGACGCATGGGAGCGGCAGCGGCACAACCCGCGCGTCCTGGCCATCGCGCCGCGCGGCCCGAACGACTTCCTGGTCGGTGACGACCTCTCCTCCTTCTCGAGCGGCGGGAGGCGCGTCCACCTCTCGGGCTCCGGCTCGTGGAGCTCGAACCTGATGAGCCGGGTCTTCTCGACGAGGAGCGCCTACTCCTCGACGATGGCGTTCGGCTGGGCCTCGACGAGCGGTGGCACCCAGCCCCCGCCGGAGGCCGCGGGCGGCCGGGACGACATCGACTTGATGACGCTGCTCGGCTTGGGCAGCGGGCTGCCGCACCGGCTGGTCGCCGAGGTGCTCTGCCACTGGGGTGACCGCATCGAGGACCTGCCCTCGACGGCGCCCGAGCTGCCTGCCCTGACTGCTGCCCTCTACGGCCGCGCGACCGCTGCGGTGCGCCCGTGGCTCGGTGACCACCGCCGGCCGGTCGTGGTGTCCCGCGTCGCGCGCGACGAGACTCCCTCGTTGGCGGTCGACCAGCACGGCGTCCGCATGGCTCTTCCGTTCCGGTGGCTGACACATGTGTGGGTCATGGGTCTGACCGCGACGGCCGGTCGGTTCGCTCTGGACGCCGCCTTCGACGGGCAGATCGTGACGCTCAAGACCGTCGGCCCCGACGGCGGTGAGTCGATGCCCATGACGGTCCAGCTGCCCTAGGGCTCGCCCGTCTCCCAGTAGCGCAGGTAGGACCGGTGCAGCCAGTCGTCGACCCACGTGAGGTCCGGCTCGTCCGGCAGGGGTGACGTCACGACCGCGTCCTCCAGCCGGCGCTCGAGGTCCTCGACCCACGTCACGACGCGGGGCAGGTCCCACTCACCGCGTCGCACCTCGCGCAGCAGCGACAGCTCCGGCTCCGGGATGGGCAGCGTGATGCGGCCGGTCGCGAGGTACTCGAGGCCCTGCACGCCGAGACGCAGGGCGTGCATCGCGAACTTGCAGTCGTAGCCGTACTGCTCCACCAGCTCTGGCCGGTTGGTGTGAGCGCCGCTCTCGCCCGTCATCGCGCGGCGCTGGCTCGACATGTAGCCGAGGAACTTCGCACCGGCGCGCTTCGACGCGATCCGGTGCGCGTTGGCCCGCAGCTCCCGACCGGTCTCGGTGATCGTGACGATCTCCTCCTCCGGCACGAACAGCGGGAGCAGCACCGTCGGGTTGCCGCCGGTCGCGAGCCGTGTCCACTTCCGCGCCGAGTAGATGATGACGTCGAGGTCGCCGGCACCGGAGCGGTTGGCCAGGCCGCCCTCGCGCTCCCACGCCGAGTGGTACTCGTACTGCTCGAACGGGTTCGCGTCGGAGATGCGACGAACCCCGGTGACGTAGTCAGCCGGTTCCAGGCAGAGCCCCATCTCGTCACGGTCGTCCTGCCCGTCGATGGACGTGCCGTGCACGCCGCTGCCGACCTGCACCCGGAGCACCGTCCCGCGCAGCGCGAGGTCGCGCGCCACCGGCGACGAGTGCGGGTGGTGCTGCATGTGCGGGTCGGGAGTCACCAGGCCATTCTCCGGTGTCTGTCCATCCGAATGGTGCAGGGCTCGGGCCGCTCCTTGGCGGCGTACGTTCTGCCCGTGACCGTCAGCAGGGGCAGCCGTGCGTGAGCTGCGGCGCACGACCCGCATCGCCGCGCCGGTCGAGGACTGCTTCGACCTCGCTCTGTCAGTAGACGCGCACACCAGCTCCACGGGTGCGTCGGGAGAGCGCGCCGTCGCCGGTGTCACCTCCGGCCAGTTGGAGGAGGGCGACGTCGTCACCTGGCGGGCCCGGCACTTCGGCCTGCCGTTCCGGATGACGGTGCGCATCACGTCGTACGACCGTCCTGGGTCGTTCGTCGACGAGCAGGTGCGCGGGCCGATCGGGAGCTGGCGCCACGAGCACCGCTTCGAGGCGGTCGACGACGGCACTGTCAAGTTCACCCTGGCACAGCCGGACGCCACCTTCCTCAACGTCCTGGCCCTGAACTTCGCCTCCGTGGTGCCGAAGGAAGCCGTCGAGGCGGAAGGAGCCGATTTCGGCAAGAAGCCGGT
>CBIHPE010000223.1:0-6402 GCA_966212015.1 uncultured Frankiales bacterium
CAGTACGCGGTCCCGCTCTACGGCTGAGCCCCGGTCGAGGTGGGGACGGCCGCGTCGGCCGCCCCCTCCTCGGCGTCTGCGCCATGATGCGGCCATGGCGTCTGAGCTGTCGGCGATGTGGGAGTCGATCGCCGGCATCGGGAGGACCGGCTCGGGCGGGTACAGGCGCTTTGCCTGGACCGCCGAGGACCGTGAGCTCAAGGAGTGGTTCACCGATGCGGCGCGTCAGCGCGGCGGCGAGGTCGTCCCCGACCGGGCCGGCAACCTGTGGGCCTGGTGGGGCGACCCCGACAGCGAGCCGGGCGTCGTCCTGGGCTCGCACGTCGACTCGGTCCCCGAGGGCGGGGCGTACGACGGGCCGCTCGGCATCGTCAGCGGCCTGCTCGCCGTCTCGGCCGCTGGGCCGCTCCGGAAGCCGGTGGCGGTCGCGCTGTTCAGCGACGAGGAGGGCGCCCGCTTCGGCACGGCGTGCGCCGGTTCGCGCCTCCTCACCGGCGCCCTCAGCCCCGACCGGGCGCTGGCCCTGCGAGACACCGACGGCGTCACGATGGCCGAGGCCATGCCCCTGACCCCTGAAGCCGACCCGGAGGCGGTCCGCCGGATCGGGTGCTTCGTCGAGCTGCACGTTGAGCAGGGCCGCTCTCTCGACGTCCCCGTCGGCCTGGCCACGGAGATCTGGCCGCACGGCCGCTGGCGCTTCGACCTCGCCGGTCAGGCCAACCACGCCGGCACGACCCGTCTCGTGGACCGCGACGACCCGGTGCTGGCCTTCGCCGCGATGGTGCTCGCGGCCCGTCGCCACGCCGAGGAGCTCGGCCTGCTGGCGACCTTCGGCAAGCTCGAGGTCAGCCCCAACGCCGTCAACGCCGTGCCAGGGATGGTGCGCGCCTGGCTCGACGCCCGGGCGCCGAGCGAGGACCTGCTGCACCAGCTGCTCGAGCGGCTCGGCGGCGACCCGACGGAGGAGTCGTGGACGAGCGCGGTGCGGTTCGACGCGGACCTCGCGGGCCGGCTGCAGGCGGCACTGCACGACGTACCCCTGCTCCCGACAGGGGCCGGGCACGACGCCGGCGTCCTCCAGGAGCACGGCGTCCCCACCGCGATGCTGTTCGTCCGCAACCCCACGGGCATCAGCCACGCGCCCGAGGAGCACGCCGAGGAGAGCGACTGCGTCGCCGGAGTCGAGGCGCTGACGAAGGTCGTGCAGGAGCTCGCGCGGTGACGGCCTGGTGGTGCGAGCTCGCCTGGCTCGGGGTCCCCTCGCCGGGGGTGCGGGTCGAGGAGAGCGGCGGGGTCATCACGTCGGTCACCCGGCAGCGGCATCCCGGCGACGAGGTGCTGACCGGTCTCGTGCTGCCCGGCCTCGCGAACGCCCACTCCCATGCCTTCCACCGCGCGCTGCGCGGCCGGACGCACGGCGCCGGCGGCACCTTCTGGACCTGGCGGGACCAGATGTACGAGCTCGCTGCCGTCCTCGACCCCGACTCCTACCTGGCGCTCGCGCGGGCGACCTACGCCGAGATGGTCCTCGCCGGCTACACCGTCGTGGGGGAGTTCCACTACCTCCACCACGGCCCGGGCGGGGAGCGGTACGACGAGAAGAACGCCATGGGTCGCGCGCTGATCCAGGCGGCCTCCGAGGCCGGCCTCCGGCTCACCCTGCTCGATGCCTGCTACCTGCAGGGCGGCCTCGACGGGCGGCCGCTCGAGGGGCCGCAGCTGCGGTTCGGCGACGGCGACGTCGACCGGTGGCAGGGTCGGATCGCGGACCTGGTCGACACCCCGATGGTGAGGCACGGCGTCGCGGCGCACAGCGTGCGCGCGGTCCCGGTCGAGGCCCTACCGGTCATCGGCCGGCACTCCGTCCGGCACGTGCACCTGTCGGAGCAGTCGGCCGAGAACGCCGACTGCCTCGCCGTCCACGGCCGCACCCCCACCGAGCTGCTCGACGAGGCCGGGTTCCTCGGGGCGGGTGCGTGCGCGGTCCACGCCACCCACCTCACCGGCGGGGACCTCGTGCTGCTCACCCGCACGAGCATCTGCATGTGCCCCACGACCGAGCGCGACCTCGCGGACGGCATCGGCCCCGCGCGCGACCACCGCGGGCCCGTCTGCCTCGGCAGCGACCAGCACGCCGTCATCGACCCGTTCGAGGAGGCGCGCGGGCTCGAGATGGACGAGCGGCTCGCGTCGCTCCAGCGAGGCCGCTTCACGCCGGAGGAGCTCGTGACAGCCGCGACGGCGAACGGCTACGCGGCGCTGGGCTGGGACGGCGGGGTGCTGCGGCCGGGTGCGGTGGCGGACCTCGTTGCCGTCCGGTTGAACTCGGTGCGCACCGCCGGCACGGACCCGTTGCAGATCGCTCTGAGCGCCGGCGCGCCGGACGTGACCGACGTGGTGGTGGGTGGGCGCCGGGTCGTGCGGGACGGTCGGCACGAGCTGGGAGAAGTCGGACAGCTCCTGGCGGCAGCGATGAGTCCGCTCTTCGCCTGACGTCTGCTTACTCGGTAGGAGAACGTCACACCGGGTGGCTAGTGTCCCGAACGATCAGTGTTCGAAGGGGAGTTCGTCCATGCATCGCTTTGCCGAGTTCGTGCTGCGCCACCGGCTTGTCGTGGCGATCGGCTGGCTGCTGCTGGCCATCGCCGGCGCCATGGCCGCTCAACCGACCCAGAAGAACATGACGATCGACTTCTTCCTGCCCGGCCAGCCGGGCACGGCGGCAGCGAAGGCGATCCTGCACGACTTCGGCAACGGCGGGAGCTCGTCGCCGTACCTCGTCGTGCTCCAGGCTCCGGCGGGGCAGAGGGTCGCGGGCAACGAGGACAAGGTGCACGAGGCCTTCCTCGCCGCTCAGTCGTCCGCGCCCCGGCTGCGGCTGGTCGACGAGAAGACCAGCGGCAACAAGGTGTTCGAGAGCAAGGACGGCCGCACCGTCTTCGGGATGGTCTTCTACGAGTTCAGCACCGACCCGACGGCCAAGATCCCGACCAAGGCGCTCACGGCTGCGCTCGAGAAGAGCGCGCCCGCAGGCTGGAAGTCGGGCGTGACCGGCCTCGACGTGCTCGCGGCAGGCGACTCCGACTCGAGCGGACCCGGCGTGCTGCTCGAGGTGCTCATCGGAGGCCTGGGCGCCCTCATCGTGCTGATCTTCGTGTTCGCGTCGTTCCTCGCGCTGTTGCCGCTGATCGTCGCGGGCGGCTCGATCCTGCTGACCTACCTGTTCCTGTATCCGATCTCCGAGGCGACCAACGTCTCGTTCATCGTCAACTTCCTGGTCGCCCTGATCGGATTAGGCGTGGCGATCGACTACTCGCTGCTGCTCGTCACGCGCTGGCGCGAGGAGCGCGACCACGGCCGCGACAACCACGAGGCCGTCGTCGTCGCCATGGAGACGGCCGGCAAGGCGGTCGTGTTCTCCGGCGTCACCGTCGCCATCGGCCTGCTCGCGCTCGTGGTCCTGCCCGTGCCGTTCATGCGCAGCATCGGCTACGGCGGTGCGCTCATCCCGCTCGCCAGCGTGCTGACCACCCTGACGCTGACGCCCGCGATCCTCGGCTCCATCGGTCCCAAGGTCGACTGGCCGAAGGTCCGCCAAGAGAACCAGGCGAGCAAGGCCTGGACCTCTTGGACCAAGCGTGTCGTGAAGAACCGGCTCGTCGCGGCGACGGTCGGCGTCGCGGTCATGGGCGCGTTCATCCTCGCGTTCACCACGATCAAGATCGGGCAGGCCAACTCTTCGTCGCTCGCCGGCAACGGGCCGGCCTACGAAGCGCTGCAGATCCTCGAGAAGTCCGGCCAGCCCAGCGGCATCCTCACGCCGCTGCAGGTGCTCAGCACGGTCGAGGGGGCTCCGTCGGTGGCCCAGGACCTCGGCAAGGTCGACAACATCACCACGGTCGTCGTCGCCACCGACCCCGGCAACGTCGCCAACGGCCACACGGTCGTGCTGGCGATCCCCGACAAGGAGACGGTCAACTCGCGGCTGATCCAGCCGATCCGCGACGCGCGTGACGTCGAGAAGGACAACAAGGCGATCCTCGGCATCGCCGGCCTCGGCGCTGACCAGCTGGACTTCCTCAAGGCGGTCTACGGCAACTTCCCGATCATGCTCGCGTTCATCGCGATCCTCACCTTCCTGCTGCTGGCCCGCGCCTTCCGCTCGGTCCTGCTCCCGCTGAAGGCCGTGATCATGAACCTGCTGACGCTGGCCGCCACGCTCGGCTTCATGACGCTGTTCTGGCAGCAGGGGTACGGCTCCGACGAGATCTACGGCGTGCAGCCCACCGGTGCGGTCACCTTCTGGGTGCCGCTCATGGTGTTCGCGTTCCTGTTCGGCCTGTCGATGGACTACGAGGTCTTCATCCTGGCCCGCATCCGCGAGGAGAAGGACGAGCACGGTGTCACCACCGACGGGGCCGTCGTCGAGGGCATCGCCCGCACCGGTCGCTTGGTCACCAGCGCTGCCCTCATCCTGTTCCTGGCCTTCCTCGCGATGTCCTCCGGACCGGGCACGGACCTGAAGCTGTTCGCCACCGCTCTCGGCTTCGGAATCCTGCTCGACGCCACGATCGTGCGGTCGCTCCTGGTGCCCGCGTTGATCTCGCTGTTCGGCGACTGGAACTGGTACATGCCGAGCTGGCTCGGGAAGGCGCTGCGCGTCCGCGAGCCGCAGACCGCGGCACCCGCCCTCGCCGACTAGCGTCAGGCGGGTGATGCCGCCGCTGCTGGACGAGCCCGCGCTCGGACCGCTTCGGCGGATGAAGGCGATCGCGACCGGCCTGCTCGTCCTGGCTGCCGGCACCTACGCCCTGTCGTTCCAGCTCGACGGCGCCCTCGCCGGCTACGTCCGGGCTGCCTCCGAGGCGGCGATGGTCGGCGGCCTCGCGGACTGGTTCGCGGTCACTGCGCTGTTCCGCCGACCGCTCGGACTGCCGATCCCGCACACCGGCCTCGTGCCGCGCAAGAAGGACGAGATCGCCCTCAAGCTCGGGGAGTTCGTCACGGGCCACTTCCTCACCCGCGAGGTCGTGGTCGAGCAGCTGCACGAAGCGCAGCTGCTGCAGCGGACCGCGGCGTTCCTGCGCGAGCCGGGGGTGTCGGACCGCATCGCGCGGGAGGTCGCCTTCAACGCCAGCGCTCTGCTCGGCAGCCTCGACGAGGACGCGGTGGTCGCCAGCGTCGTGGAGCTGGTGCGCCGCGACCAGGCCCGTCGCTCGTACGCCCCTGTCCTCGGCAAGGCCCTGGAGCGGGCCACCGCTGGTGGTGCGCACCGGCCGCTGCTGGACGTTGTCCTCAGCCGCGGCAAGACCTACCTCCGGGCTCACCGCGAGGAGCTGCTGCCCCAGCTCCGCGCCTTCGTCGACGACCGCGGCTGGCTCGCCGCGCTGCTCGTCTCCGACCGGCGGCTGCGCAACGTGCTCATCGACCTCGCGACGCTGCTCGAGGAGATGGAGCGCAACCCGCGGCACCGGGTGCGGCTCTGGGTCGAGGGGCTGCTGCACGACATCGCGAAGGCGCTGCAGGAGGACCGCCAGGTCGCCGCGAGGGTCGACGAGGCGGTCCTGCAGCTGCTGCAGGACCCGACCGCGCTCGAGCAGCTGCACGAGCTGGTCCACGACGCGCTCGTCTCCGTCCGCGAGTCGCTGAGCGACGTCGACGGTGACCTCCAGCACCGGCTGTCGGCTCTGGTGCTCGACCTGGCCTCCCGCCTCGTCGAGGACGTCGAGTTCCGCACCCGGGTCGAGCAGCTGGCCGAGTCGGTCGTCGGTCATGCCGTCGACAACTACGGCGACGAGCTCACGTCGCTCATCCGCACGCAGGTGGCCCGCTGGGACGCGACGTCGGCGTCACGCCGCATCGAGCTCGCCGTGGGGCGCGACCTGCAGTTCATCCGCCTCAACGGCACGGCGGTCGGGGCCCTGGCCGGCTTGGCGATCCACGCCGCGACCGAGCTCCTCACCTGACGGTCCGTCGGCGGCGCTGAGCGGGCTGAAGAGGTCGGCACTGACGCGTCACAGCGACCTCGCAGCGGTCGTCCAGGGACGGGGCAGACCTCGCTCCGACCTTGGTGGTGTCCCTCCCACGACAAGGAGCACCAGCCATGACGGTCACCGACACCGAGACCCAGCCGGCGGTCCGGGCCCCGGCACCCAAGCAACCGATGAGCCTGCGCAACCGCGTCGTCGCCGCCGCGGCGACGGTCGCGCTGCTCGCCGGCGGCGGCTACGCGGCCACCCAGCTGGGCAGCAGCTCGACCAGCGCCGGTACGACCCAGGGACCCGGAAGCGGCTTCCCCGGCGGCGGGCCGGGCATGGGCCAGCCGCCGACGACCGGCACGGTCACCGCGGTCAGCAGCACCAGCATCAGCGTGAAGGCGTCGAGCGGGACCGTCACGACGTA
>CBIHPE010000224.1:0-6283 GCA_966212015.1 uncultured Frankiales bacterium
GTGACGGGGCTGCTGGCCCTGAGCGCCTGCTCCAGCTCCTCGGACAAGGCCACTCCGGGCAGCAGCAGCTCGAGCACCACGGGCAGCGGCAAGGTGCAGGTCGGGGTGATCCTGCCCGACACGACCTCGTCGGCCCGCTACACGCAGTACGACGCCCCGCTGCTCACGAAGGCCTTCGACGCCGCGGGTGTCAAGGCGGACGTCCAGAACGCCCAGGGCGACAACGCAAAGTTCGTCTCGATCGCGCAGTCGATGATCTCCGAGGGCGTGAAGGTTCTCCTCATCGACCCGGCCGACCCGGCGACGGGCATCAGCGTCGAGCAGTCGGCCAAGGCAGCCGGCATCAAGGTCATCGACTACGACCGCGTCAACCTCGGCGGCACGGCCGACTACTACGTGTCCTTCGACAACGTCGCGGTCGGCAAGCTGCAGGGCCAGGGGCTGCTGGACTGCCTGAAGGGCAAGTCCGGTGCTCAGGTCATCGAGCTCAACGGCGGCACCGACATCGACAACAACGCCGTGCTGTTCAAGCAGGGCGCGCACGAGGTCCTCGATCCGGCCGCCAAGGCCGGGACGATCAAGATCGCGCAGGAGGTCGACGTCTCCAAGTGGGACAACACGACCGCAGCCACCGACTTCCAGCAGCTGCTCACCCGTAACGGCGGGAAGGTCGACGGCGTGCTCGCGGCCAACGACGGCATCGGCGGTGCCGCCATCGGCATCCTGCAGCAGAAGAAGCTCAAGGTGCCGGTGACCGGTCAGGACGCCAGCATCCAGGGCCTGCAGTACATCCTGTCGGGCGACCAGTGCATGACGGTCTTCAAGGACGTCAGCAAGGAGGCGGACGCGGCGGCGAAGCTGGCCATCGCTCTCGCCAACGGCACCGACGCCGCCTCGCAGGCCACGGGCACGCTGCACGACCCCAAGGGCAACCGCGACATCCCGTCCGTGCTGCTCGTGCCGGAGGCCATCACCAAGGCCAACATCAAGGACGTCGTCACGGCTGGTGCTGTCACGGCGGCCGATCTCTGCAAGGGTGTCGTGGCGGCCTGCACGACCGCCGGCGTCACGAGCTAGCTGTTCTGGCGAGCCGGGGGTCCCCCAAGGCGCCCCCGGCTCGCTCTCATGTGGAGGTGCCCTGTGAGTCAGCCAACGACGGAACCCCTTCTGCGGGTCGAGGGCCTGAACAAGAGCTTCGGTGCGGTGCACGTGCTGCACGACGTGGACTTCGCGGTCTACCCCGGGCAGGTGACGGCGCTGGTGGGTGACAACGGTGCCGGGAAGTCGACGCTGGTGAAGTGCTTCGCCGGCATCAACACCATCGACACCGGCCAGATGTACTGGGAGGGCCAGCCGGTCACCCTGTCGTCGCCGGCCGTCGCGTCCTCCTACGGCATCGAGTTCGTCTACCAGGACCTCGCGCTGGCCGACAACCTCGACATCACGCAGAACATGTTCCTCGGACGAGAGATCCGGCGCGGTCCCTTCCTGCGCGACGCCGAGATGGAGACCAAGGCCCGCGAGACCCTCCAGTCGCTGGCGGTGCGCACCATCAACTCGGTGCGGCAGCCAGTGTCCTCATTGTCCGGCGGCCAGCGCCAGACGGTCGCCATCGCGCGCTCGGTGCTCTGGAACGGCAAGGTCGTCTTCCTCGACGAGCCCACCGCCGCACTGGGCGTCGCGCAGACCCGGCAGGTCCTCAACCTCGTGAGGCGCCTGGCGGACAACGGGATCGGCGTCGTGCTCATCTCGCACAACATGAACGACGTCATGGAGGTCGCCGACCGCATCGACGCCCTCTACCTCGGGCGCCTGGCCGCGGAGGTCCTCAAGACCGAGACCAGCACCAGCCAGGTCGTCGAGCTGATCACCTCCGGTCGCAGCGGGTCCATCGGCCTGCCGGCCGCCACGGCAGCCCAGAGCGCGTAGGAGACGGCCATGACCGACACCCACCTCACCCACGGCGAGACCGACGACCCTCGCGCCAGCTTCCGCGTCGACACCCTGCCCCGCGGTCTTGGCGACGCCTTCCGCGACTACGTCGTC
Source organism: uncultured Frankiales bacterium (assembly GCA_966212015.1). Lineage (GTDB taxonomy): Bacteria > Actinomycetota > Actinomycetes > Mycobacteriales > SCTD01 > RYN-111. The sequence goes on from CBIHPE010000224.1 coordinate 2,047, forward strand.
AAGGTGCGACGCGGCGACCCGGGCGGGCTGCCGGCGATCCTCGGCCTGCTCGTCATCGGTGTGCTGTTCGCGACCACGACCGACAACTTCCTGAGCGCCGACAACATCGGCAACCTGATGTCGCAGGCCTCGTTCATCGCCCTGATCGCGCTCGGCCTGGTGTTCGTCCTCGTCCTCGGCGAGATCGACCTGTCCGCCGGTGCGACGGGCGGCGTCGCCGCCGGCTTCGCCGCACAGGGGCTGCAGTCGGGCAACCTCTACGACGCCGTGGGGTCCCGCGTCTTCGTCGGCCTGGTCGTCGTCCTCCTCCTCGCCGCCGGCCTCGCCGCCTGGAAGGGGCTCTACGTCGTCGCCGGCCTCATCGGCGTCGGCACGGTCCTGATCCTGACCCGCGCCTACGACGGTCACGTCTGGGTCGCGTTCGGCGTGGCCGTGACCATCGGGATCGCCATCGGCGTCCTCAACGGCGTGCTCGTCACGGCCCTCGGCATCCCGTCGTTCATCGTGACGCTGGCCCTCTTCCTCGCGTGGGAGGGCGTGACCCTCGACGCCGTGAAGAGCCAGACGGTCAGCACCCCGCGCTACGAGCCGTGGTTCCGGCTGACGCACGGCAACATGTCGCCGACGCAGAGCTGGGCCTTCCTCGTCGTCGTCGTGGGCGGCTACGCCGTCGCCACCGTGTTCCGCCAGCGCCGCCGCGCCAGTCAGGGCGTGTCCTACGACCAGCCTGCGATCACCGCCCTCCGGGTCGGTGGTCTCGCCCTGGCCGGGGCCGCGGCCGTCGCCTGGCTCAACACCAACCGCAACCCGAACCCGGGGCCGAAGATCGAGGGCGTGCCGTGGGCGGCGAGCATCCCGATCGGGTTCATGGTCGCCTTCACGATCCTGCTGAGCTGGTCGAGCTGGGGCCGGCACCTCTACGCGATCGGCGGCAGCAAGGAGGCGGCGTCCCGCGCCGGCATCGCGGTGGACCGAGTGCGGATCGGCGCCTTCGTGCTCTGCTCCGCGATGGCCGCGGTCGGCGGCCTGTTCCTGGCCGACTTCACCGGCGGCGCCCACCCCGACACGGGCCAGGGCAACACCCTGCTCTACGCGGTCGCGGCAGCGGTCATCGGTGGCACGTCGCTGTTCGGTGGTCGCGGCAGGCCTCGAGACGCGATCCTGGGCGCGGTCGTGATCGCGATGATCCCCAACGGCATCCAGCTGCACCGCGGCCTGCCGATCTCGGTCGTCCAGGAGATCACCGGCATCGTGCTGCTCGTCGCCGCCTCCGTCGACGCCATCAGCCGCCGCCGCTCCCGCAGCACCTGACCCCCGCGGTCCCAGGGACTTCTCGCGTCCGACGCGCCGGCGTGTCGCGCCCGGATGTCCCAGGGACTCCGGGGGGTCAGCGGAAGCGGCCGGCGCTCCAGGTCTTGCCGGCGTCGTCGGTGCGCCACACGAAGCGGGGGTCGGCGCCGATCCACCAGACGGTCGTGGCGTTGGAGTTGTCGAGGAAACCGGTGGCCCTGACCCCGGACGGCGTCGGCTCGGTCGCGACGCGCGACCACGTCCTGCCCTCGTCGTCGCTGCGGACGACGACCCGGGCCCGCTCGGACGGGACGTCGCCGGCCACCAGCCAGCCCCCGCCGGCGGGAGCGGCGACCTGCAGGGCGTCCAGGCCCGTGGGCAGGTCGACGGGTGAGCCGAAGCGCACGCCGTTGTCCTTGGACAGCCGGACGTAGGAGCCGCCGGCCCGGTGCTGGCAGGTGACCACGACGTCCTTGCTGCGGGCGAGGGCGATCGACGCGAAGTAGGAGTCGGGGTCGCACGGGTTGTGCGCGGCCTTCCGCCACGTGGCGCCGCCGTCGGTGCTGGTGCGCACGTCGGAGACGTCCGCCTCGGCACCGACGCCGCGGTTGTTGTCGTAGGTCACGAGGACGAGCCGGTCGCCCTGCCGCTTGAGCGCGGCGTTGTAGGTCGGGGCGGTGATGTCGAGGACGGTCGTCCAGTCGGACGAGCCGACCTGCGACCGCTGCACGACGTGGCCGCCGCCGGGTCGGGCCAGGACCCGGACGACGGAGCCGGCCCGGGCCGCCTCCAGCGCCTCGACCCGGTGGCCGACGAGCTGCGGCTGCCACTCGCCGTTCGTGAACAGCGCGTACGACGGGCCGTAGGCGTAGCCGACCTCGTCGCCGGCAGCGTCGCGCGCGAACCGCAGCTGGGAGACGCACAGCCCCTCGGGGCAGCCCGTCCCGTCGGGCAGCGATGCCCGCACGGAAGGCGCGATCGCCCGCTCCCACTGGCGGGTGCCGGTGTCGGTCTGCAGGAGCACGGTGCAGCGCGAGCCGCCTGTGCAGGGGACGGTGCCCAGCGCGTAGCCGCGGGTGGTGGAGACGAAGGTGAGGTCGCTGATCTGGAAACCGCTGGGAACGTTGGCGATCAGGGTCGTCGGGACCTTCGGCGTGGTCGGTGCGGAGGCGGGCTGGAGCACCAGCAGCGCGCCGCCCCAGAGGGCCAGCACGCCGGCGGCCGCGCCGATCCAGGCCGCGCGCTGACGGCGTACCCGGCGCTTCATCCCGGCGTGCACTGAGGCCACGATGTCGCCCTCGGGGGAGGGCGTCGGTCGCTCGTGGAGGACCCGTCTCAGGTCCTGCTCTAGGTCCACAGCTGCTCCCTCTCACCGATCGCCGCGCGCAGCGCCGCGATCCCCTTGCTGGCCTGGCTCTTCACCGTGCCCTGCGCGATCCCGAGGACCCGGGCGATCTCCGCCTCCGAGAGGTCCTCGTAGTAGCGCAGCACGAGCACGGTGCGCTGCCGCCGGGGCAGCGTCGCCAGCACCCCCCACATGACGTCGTCGGTCGGCCGGTCCTCGTGGACCCGCTCGGGCGGCTCGTCGGTGAGCCGCTCCCGTCGCAGCTTGCGCCACGTCGAGATGTTGCGGTTGGCCATGACCCGCCGGACGTACCCCTCGGGGTCGCCCTGCTGCTGCACGCGCGACCACGCGAGGCCGGTCCGCTCCAGGGCGTCCTGGACCAGGTCGGCTGCGCTGTGCGGGTCACCTGTGAGCACCGTCCCGTAGCGGATCAGGGCAGCGTGGCGCGAGCGCACGAAGGCGTCGAACACCTCCGCTGTCGCGGCGTCCACGAGCCCCCTCTCCTGTTCCTGACAACCCAGGGACGCCCCAGGGTACCGTCGGGTTGCCTCCTAGTGTGGAGGCGTGCGGCTCACGGACTTCTGGTGGCGGATGGAGCGCCAGTTCGGCGTGACCTACGCCCGGTCGTTCGCCACCGACATGGTGCTCTCCACGCTGGGTTCGCGCACCGTCATGCAGGCCCTCGACCAGGGGGAGTCCGCGAAGGACGTCTGGCGCGCCGTCTGCGCCCACCTCGAGGTCCCCAGCCACTGAGGTCGCCCACCAGGGGTCGCGCGACGGCACCGGACCGGTCGGAGGGGATGCGGTTTCGCGACCCCTGCCGTTCGAAGAGGTGTGCGAACGCGACCCGGCGTGTCGCGCTGCGTTCGAACGGCTGTTCGACGTACTGTCCCCAGTGCTCCGGGTGGTCCACAGGTGCCGCACGAGGGTCCGAAACCGTCGGTCCTCGCACCTAGCGTCCATCGCAGATCGGAGCGACCACCCCTAGCCAGAAGGAGCACGCCGTGCCAGCAGCGCCGGACCGCGAGAAGGCCCTCGAGATGGCCCTCGCCCAGATCGACAAGAACTTCGGCAAGGGGTCGGTGATGCGCCTCGGCGACGACACCCGTCCGCCGGTCGAGGTCATCCCCACCGGGTCCATCGCCCTCGACGTCGCGCTCGGCATCGGCGGCCTGCCCCGCGGCCGGGTCGTCGAGATCTACGGCCCGGAGTCCTCCGGCAAGACGACGGTCGCCCTGCACGCGGTGGCCAACGCCCAGCGCGCCGGCGGCATCGCGGCGTTCATCGACGCTGAGCACGCCCTCGACCCGGAGTACGCCAAGAAGCTCGGCGTCGACACCGACCAGCTGCTCGTCAGCCAGCCCGACACCGGTGAGCAGGCGCTCGAGATCGCCGACATGCTGGTCCGCTCCGGCGCCATCGACATCCTCGTCATCGACTCCGTCGCCGCCCTCGTGCCGCGCGCCGAGATCGAGGGCGAGATGGGCGACAGCCACGTCGGCCTGCAGGCCCGCCTGATGAGTCAGTCGCTGCGCAAGCTCACCGGTTCGATCAGCCGCTCGCGCTGCATGGTGATCTTCATCAACCAGCTGCGCATGAAGA
>CBIHPE010000225.1:0-6241 GCA_966212015.1 uncultured Frankiales bacterium
GCGCGGGTCTTGTTCTCCGTCAGGAAGTAGTGGTCGGCCCCGGGCGTCATGTCGTAGACGACCTCGACGCCCGCCTCGCGCAGGCGCTGCGCGTAGCGGTCACCATCGGGGCGGAGCGAGTCCTGCTCCCCCGTCAGGACGACGGCCGGAGGCAGGCCGGTGAGGTCCGGGGCGAGGACGGGCGAGGCGTAGGGCTCGGAGCGGCGGGCGACGTCGGGGAAGTACGTACGACGGACGAGCGCACGCAGGCTGTCGCTGATCATCCCGTTGCTCGGCGGCTTCTCCGTCGCCATGTCGAGGGCCGGGACGCCGAGCACCTGGAGCTTGAGGTCAAGCGTGCCGGTGTCGCGTGCCATCAGGGCGACGGCGGCGGCCATGCCGCCTCCGGAGGAGAAGCCGCTGACGACCTGGGCCTCCTCGGCGACGGCGACGTCGAAGGCCTGCTCCTGGGACACCGGGTAGGTGACGTAGGGACCGGTGCGGAAGTCGACGTTGACGACCTTCACGCCGGCGGTGGCGGCGAGGTAGCGGCACCACCAGTCGTCCATCTGCGGGTAGCGCATCATCAAGGCGCCGCCGTGCAGGTGGACGACGACAGGGCCGTCGCCGTACTCGTAGACGGGCACGCGCCCGTGCCGCGTGCGCACCGAGCGCTTGGTGACCGCCAGGTCCTGGCCGGCGAAGTCGAGACCGTCCCCGTAGCGGACGGTGAAGCGTGCCGTCGCATGGGCCAGGCCGGCGCTGAGCAGGTCGGTGGGTCGTCTCACGAGGGAGCGTTCGTGCGGGAAGGGCGAGCGGTTGTCAGACGGCGATGGCGTCGCGGGCCCGGACCCACTGCTCCAGCTCTGGAGCGGGCATCGGCTCGGCGTAGAGCCACCCCTGGGCGTAGTCGCACCGGAACCGGGTGAGGTGAGCAGCCTGCTCGGGGCTCTCGACCGCCTCGGCGACGACCGGGATGCCCATTGACCGGGCCATGGCGATGATGCCCTCGACGACGCGGCTGGCCGACTCGCTCTCGGGCAGCCCGGCCACGAAGGACCCGTCGATCTTGATCTCGTCGAGAGGGAGCTGCCGCAGGCTGGCCATCGACGAGTAGCCCGTGCCGAAGTCGTCGAGGCTGATCCGGATCCCCTTGTGTCGCAGGGCCTCCAGCGTGCCGGCGAGAGCGCCGAGGTCGGGCAGGACGGCGGTCTCGGTGATCTCGAGCATCAGGCGGCGCGGGTCGAGGCCGGAGGCGCCGATCGCGTCGGCGACCCACTGCTGGACGTCCTCGTCGAGGTCGCGTGCGGAGAGGTTGACGTTGAGGGTGGGGACGGGGAGGTCGGCGAGGTCCTGGCAGGCCTGACCGAGCACCCAGCGGTCGAGGGCACCGATGAGGCCGACCTGCTCGGCGAGCGGGATGAACAGCGACGGCGGGATGAGCTTGCCGTGCTGGTCGCGCCAGCGGACCAGCGCCTCGACCCCGGCGACGCGGCGGGTGGCGAGGTCGATGATCGGCTGGTACTCCACGTGCAGTGCGCCCTCCTCGAGAGCGGTGCGCAGGCCGGACTCGAGAGCCAGCTCCCGTACCAGGCGCTCCCGCATGCCCGGGTGGAAGACGGCGCTCCGGCCCCGACCGGACGACTTCGCCTGGTACATCGCGATGTCGGCGTCGCGGAGCAGCGACTCCCCGTCCGCCCGGCCGTCGTTGGAGACCGAGACACCCACGGACGCGCCCGAGACGTAGGCCCGCTGGTGCGGGATCGGCAGCTGCCGCAGGGCCGCGACGATCCGGTCGGCGACCCGCTCGCCCTCGCCCTCGTCGGCGTCCTCGAGCAGCACGGCGAACTCGTCGCCGCCGAGCCGGGCGGCCGTGTCGTGCGGCCGGATGCAGGAGCGGATGACGTCGGCGACGTGCACGAGGGCCTCGTCACCGGCGGTGTGCCCGGCGGTGTCGTTGAGGCGCTTGAACTCGTCGAGGTCGACGTAGACGAGCGCTGTCGACTCGTGGGTGCGGCGCGCCCGCAGCAGCGCGTGCCGCATCCGGTCCTGGATCAGCGTGCGGTTCGCGAGCCCGGTCAGCGGGTCGTGGTAGGCCTGGTAGCGCAACCGCTCCTCGAGCAGCTGGCGCTCCGTCACGTCGCGGACGTTGACGATGAAGGTCTGGTCGCCGTCGACGACCGAGCCGCGACCGAGGGTTGCCTCGACACTGCGCCAGGAGCCGTCCTTGTGCCGCACCCGGCAGGCGAACACGGTGCCGTCGACCACCGTGCTCAGGTTGCCGATCACCGACCCGACCGCTTCGGTGTCGCTGACGTGGACCCGGTCCAGCGCAGAGGTCCCGACCAGCTCCTCCGGCTGGTAGCCGAGCATGGCCGTCACCGCGGGGCTCGCGTAGGTGAGGCGGCCGTCGCTCGACAGCACCGTGATGAGGTCGGACGAGTGCTGCACCACGTCCCGGAAGTAGCGGCGGCTCTCCTCGAGCTCGGCGGTGCGCTCGGCCACGACGCGCTCCAGTCCCAGCGTCAGGCGCCGGTTCTCCAGGAGCGTCAGGCCCTGTCGGACGAAGAGCAGCACGACCACGAGCACCGCGAGCGCCAGCATGGGCGGCGCCGGGGTGTGTCCGGCGATCGCCGAGCCGAGCGCGGTCAGCGCCACGGTCACACCGGACGCCAGCGGCACACCGAGCGCGATGTCCCACTGCCGGCGCATCGGGACCCAGCCCGTCGGACCGGTCGGCCGCTGCGCCGCCGCGACGGCCAGCAGCGCCGTTCCCAGCGGGAAGACCGAGCCCACCGCGGGGTCGCTCATCGGGACCGCGTGGCCCTGGCTCGACAGCACCGCCAGCCCGACCAGGGTGAGCATCTCGAAGCCGAGGCCCGCACCGAGGAACGTGAGGGTGCGGCCATCGCCTCGCCAGCGGGCGGCGAACAGGAGGGCGAGCATGAGCACCAGCGCCATGCCACCGAGGTAGCTGTAGAGCACCTGCTGCTGGCGTCCGCCGAGGCTGTCGGCGTCGGTGAGCAGCGTCTGGGACACCACGAACAGGCAGGCACCGGCCGCCATCACGGTGTCGATCAGCGACAGGCCCCGGCTCGTCAGCGGCGCACTGCCGCACAGCGCCAGCAGCCCAGCGCCGAACACGAGGACACCGAGGCCGCTGATGGCGTCGCGCCACAGCGTCGGCGACAGGTCCTGAAGCGCCAGGACGGAGAACGCCGCGGTGACGTTCGCGACGGCGACGATCGCCAGCCCCAGCGCGATGAGACCCCAGCCGACCCGGCCTCGCCCGGTCTCGCGCGAACGGCGTGCCCAGCTGGTCAGGACCGCCGCGGTCAGGCACCCGATCTGCACCACGAACAGGCACCCCGTGCGGACCCACAGGGGCGCCGGGGCGAGCACCAGCAGAGCCTCGAGGACGAGCCACCCGAGCACCGCCCACCCGAGCAGGGTGCGCACCGCGGCAGCGCTCACCCTCGGGAGCGCGCTGCCGTCCGCCATGCCCGCTTCTGCCCCTCTGTGCGGAGACTCGTCAGGCAGTGTCCGCAGGGCCAGTTGTCAGATTCCATGGCCCGAACGGGCCAGTCACCCCTGGCCCGACGTGGTCAGACCACGGACAGCGGGAGCAGCTTCTTGCCGGTCGGGCCGATCTGGATCTCGGTGCCCATCTGCGGGCAGACGCCGCAGTCGAAGCACGGGATCCAGCGGCAGTCGTCCAGGTCCTGCTCGTCCAGGGCGTCCTGCCAGTCCGACCAGAGCCACTCCTTGTCCAGGCCGCTGTCGAGGTGGTCCCACGGGAGCACCTCGAGCTCGTCGCGCTCGCGCGTGGTGAACCACGCGACATCGACACCCACCGTCTCGGCGGCGGCCATCCAGCGCTCGTAGGAGAAGTGCTCGCTCCAGCCGTCCATGATCCCGCCCTGGCGCCACACCTCCTCGATGACAGCGCCGATGCGACGGTCACCGCGCGAGAGCAGTCCCTCGACCTGACCGGGCTTGCCGTCGTGGTAGCGGTAGCCGATCGCCTTGGCCGTGCTCTTGTCGTCGCGGATCGCGTCGCGCAGCAGCTTGAGCCGGCGGTCGATCGTCTCGGGATCGGCCTGGGCCGCCCACTGGAACGGCGTGTGCGGCTTGGGGACGAAGCCACCGATGCTGACGGTGCACTTCACGTCGCGGGTGCCCGTCGCCTGGCGGCCGGCACGGATCACGTCGCGCGCCATCTCGGCGATCTCGAGGACGTCCTCGTCGGTCTCCGTCGGGAGCCCGCACATGAAGTAGAGCTTCACCTGTCGCCAGCCCTGCGAGTAGGCCGCGGTGACGGTGTCGACGAGGTCCTGCTTGGTCACCATCTTGTTGATGACCTTGCGGAGCCGCTCGGACCCGCCCTCCGGGGCGAAGGTCAGACCCGACCGTCGGCCGTTGCGCGAGAGCTCCTGGGCGAGATCGATGTTGAACGCGTCGACTCTCGTGGACGGGAGGCTGAGCGAGGTCTGGGTGCCCTCGTACCTGTCAGCGAGGCCCTTGGCGACGTCGGCGATCTCGGAGTGGTCCGCGCTGCTCAGGGAGAGCAGCCCGACCTCCTCGTACCCGGTCTTCTTCAGGCCGTTCTCGACCATCTCGCCGATGCCGGTGATGGAGCGCTCACGCACCGGGCGCGTGATCATGCCCGCCTGGCAGAAGCGGCAGCCGCGGGTGCAGCCGCGGAAGATCTCGACGCTCATCCGCTCGTGCACGGTCTCGGCGAGCGGGACGAGCGGCTGCTTCGGGTAGGGCCACTCGTCGAGGTCCATGACGGTGCGCTTCGCGACCCGCCACGGCACGTCGGGGTGGTTCGGCGCGACGCGCTGGATGCGGCCGTCGGGCAGGTAGTCGACGTCGTAGAAGCGCGGGACGTAGACGCCGCCGGTCTTGGCGAGCTCGAGCAGCGTGTCGTGCCGGTTGAGCCCTGCTTCCTTCGTACGACGAAGGATGTCCGTCATCTCGAGGACGGCCTGCTCCCCGTCGCCGAGGACGGCCGCGTCGATGAACGCAGCGATCGGCTCGGGATTGAACGCTGCGTGGCCGCCGGCGAGCACGATCGGGTGGCTCTCGTCGCGGTCGGCCGCGTGCAGCGGGATGCCGGCCAGGTCCAGCGCCTCGAGCATGTTGGTGTAGCCGAGCTCGGTGGAGAACGACAGCCCGAGGACGTCGAAGTCCTTGACCGCCCGGTGCGCGTCGACCGTGAACTGCGGGACGCCGTTCTCGCGCATCAGCTTCGCCAGGTCCGGCCACACGCTGTAGGTGCGCTCGGCGAGCACGTCCGGCTGCTCGTTGAGCACCTCGTAGAGGATCATCACGCCCTGGTTGGGCAGGCCGACCTCATAGGCGTCCGGGTACATCAGGCACCACCGGACCGTGGTGTCCTCCCACGGCTTGACCGTGCTGTTCAGCTCGCCGCCGACGTACTGGATCGGCTTGCTGACGTGAGGCAGCAGCTGCTCGAGTCGGGGGAAGAGGGACTCACCAGCCATGCACCCAGGGTACGGGCCTCGCCGCTCCGCAACGTCCTCATGACTGGCGCCTCAGTCAGGCTCAGCAAAAAGGACGCAGCGTCAGAAGTTGCGGGGGCCGCTCTCGTGCGACTTCATGTGGACGTTCTGCAGCAGGCCGATGGCCATCAGGTTGGCGAACATCGACGAGCCGCCGTAGGAGACGAAGGGCAGCGGCAGGCCGGTCACGGGCATGATCCCGAGCGTCATCCCGATGTTGACGAAGCTCTGGAACCCGAACCAGCTCACGACTCCCGCGGCCACCAGCCGCCCGAACGGGTCCGTCGCGAGTGATGCGATGCGCAGCCCTCGCCACAGGACCAGGCCGAGGACCAGGATGATGCCGCCGGCACCGACGAGGCCGAGCTCCTCACCGGCGACGGTGAAGACGAAGTCGGTCTGCTGCTCCGGGATGAACCGGCCCTGGGTCTGCGTGCCGTGGAACAGGCCCTTGCCGGTGAGCCCGCCGGAGCCGATGGCGATGCGGGCCTGGCGGACGTTGTAGCCGACGCCACGCGGGTCGATCTGCGGGTTCGAGACGACCTTGAAGCGGTTGAGCTGGTAGTCCTTCAGCACGTGCGGTGCGACCAGGCCGCCGACCAGGATGCCCGCGATCAGCAGCCCGCCGACCCAGCGGGCGGGGGCACCAGCGACCGACAGCACGCCGAGGATCACGAAGATGAAGACCATCGTGGTGCCGAAGTCGGGCTGCAGCATGATCAGCCCCATCGGCA
>CBIHPE010000226.1:0-6240 GCA_966212015.1 uncultured Frankiales bacterium
GCTGGGGGTCCTGCGTCTGCCCAGGGTCGCGGGATGGCACCGGGACGGCCGCTTCGGGTGCGGTTTCGCACCCCTGGCCGCGCAGACCGGGCCGGGTCAGCGCAGGACGAGCGCGATCAGACCGAGCAGGGTGCCGGCGGCGAGGAGCAGGCCGGCAGGGAGCGTGCGCTCGGCGCGCAGCCGCTCACGGGAGGCGCGGCACGTGCTGCAGCGGCCGAGCTCGACCAGCCCGGAGCAGTTCGCGCAGACCAGGTCGTAGCTCACTCGTCCTCCTTCGGACACTCAGGTTACCTGTCGGTCCGGCGTCCCGCTCCCTGGAGCCGCGGAACCTAGACTGAACGGGTGATCCGCATGGAGAGGGTGGTCAAGAGCTACCCGACGAGCACGCGACCGGCGCTGGACGGGGTCGACGTCGACATCGAGAAGGGCGAGTTCGTCTTCCTCGTCGGCTCGAGCGGCTCCGGCAAGTCCACGTTCCTCAGGCTCATCCTCAAGGAGGAGTCGCCGACCTCGGGCAAGGTGCACGTCGCCGGCAAGGACCTCGGCTCGCTCTCCAACTGGAAGGTCCCGGCCCTGCGCCGGTCCATCGGCTGCGTGTTCCAGGACTTCCGGCTGCTCCCCAACAAGACGGTCTTCGAGAACGTCGCGTTCGCGCTCGAGGTGATCGGCAAGCCGCAGGGCTCGATCAACAAGCTGGTGCCCGAGGTGCTCGACCTGGTCGGGCTCGACGGGAAGGCCCAGCGCCGCCCAGACGAGCTCTCCGGCGGCGAGCAGCAGCGCGTCGCCGTCGCGCGCGCCTTCGTCAACCGGCCGATGATCCTCATCGCGGACGAACCGACGGGCAACCTCGACCCGAACACCTCCGTGGGCATCATGAAGCTGCTCGACCGCATCAACCGCACGGGGACCACCGTCGTGATGGCGACGCATGACGCCTCCATCGTCGACTCGATGCGCCGCCGCGTCGTAGAGCTGTCGAACGGGAAGGTCATCCGTGACCAGTCCCGCGGCGTCTACGGCTACGGCGCCTGACTGCCGAAGGACTCTTCGTGCGCTTCCAGTTCGTCACCAGCGAGATCCTGATCGGTCTGCGCCGCAACCTCACGATGACGGTCGCGGTGATCATCACGACCATGGTCAGCCTGGCCATCGTCGGCAGTGCGCTTCTCGTCCGCAGCCAGATCAGCCTGATGAAGGGCTTCTGGTACGACAAGGTCGAGGTCAGCGTCTACCTCTGCGACCACATCGTGGACTCGCCGGGCTGCGGCGGTCGGGACGTCACGGATGCTCAGCGCCAGCAGATCTCGCAGGACCTCAACAGCAACCCCGCGATCGAGAAGGTCTACTACGAGTCCAAGGCCGAGGCCTACAGGAAGTTCGTGAAGCAGTTCGCCAACTCGCCCGACCTGGTGCGCAACACCAACCCTGAGGCGCTGCCCGAGTCGTACCGGGTCAAGCTGAAGAACCCGAAGGACATCGACGTGGTGGCCAGCGCCGTGGCGGACGAACCGGGCGTCGACTCGGTCGTCGACGAGCGCAAGGCCCTCGACAAGCTGTTCCGCGCGATGAACGGCATGAGCAAGGCCGGCCTGGTCGTCGCTGTCGTCGCTCTCGCGGCCTGTGCCCTGATGATCTTCAACACGATCCGGGTCGCTGCTTTCGGGCGCCGTCGAGAGACGGGGATCATGCGGCTCGTCGGTGCGAGCAGCCTCTACATCCAGCTGCCGTTCCTGCTGGAGGGCGCGCTGGCGGGCGCCGTCGGAGCGGTCGGAGCCTGCGGTGTTCTTGCGTTGGGGAAGTACTGGCTGATCGACCGCGTGATCGCCCCGTCGATCACCTTCCTGCCGCCGCTGGGCTGGGACGCGATCTTCGGTGTCATGCCGTGGCTGTTCGTCATCGCCCTCGTGCTGTCGGGGGCCTCGTCGGCGCTGGCCATCCAGCGGCACCTGCGCGTCTGATCCTGCTTGCTCCCGATCCCTAGAATGACGAGATGCCGAGTCGCAAGCTGGTCCGCCGCGCGGCGATCAGCGCCGGGGCCGTGCTGGCCCTGACGGGCACGTTCGTCCTCGGCGTCGTCGCGGGCGCGGGGAGCACGCCGGACCACGACGCCGCACCGCCCTCGTCAGGCGTGCTCGACGACGCCGCGGACCAGATCGCCGACTCGTCGCTGCTGCCGGTCGACCGTGACGCGCTCGACGCCGCCGCGATCAAGGCGATGCTCGCGACCGCCGGCGACCAGTGGGGCAGCTGGGCCGAGGGCGACGGCACCAACGGGTCCTACGCCGGCGTCGGCATCTGGCTGCGCGGCAACGGCACGTCGCTGCTGGTCTCGCAGGTCGCGGCGGACAGCCCGGCGCACCGGGCCGGGGTGCAGGTGGGCGACCTGCTGACCTCCGTCGACGGCCGTGCGACGGACGGGCTGACGCCGGCCGACGTCGCCAGCGCGCTGCGGGGCAGCCCTGGCACGACCGTGCGGCTCGTGCTCCTGCACGGCACCGTGACCCGCTCCCTCGAGCTCACCCGCGCGGAGGTGCCGGCGCTCGAGGTGACCTCGTCGATGATCTCGTCCACGGTCGGCCGGATCGTGGTCCCGAGCTTCTCCCGGGGGACCGGACGGCAGGTGCGGGACGCGCTCGTCGTGCTTCTCAAGCAGCGCGCCCAGGGCGTGGTCCTCGACCTCCGCGGCGACCCAGGCGGGCTGCTCACCGAGGCCGTCGAGACCGCGAGCGCCTTCCTCGACGGCGGGCCCGTCGTGACCTACACCCGTCGTGGGGGGTCACCCGTCCGCCTCGACGCCGAGGGCGAGGGCAACACCGGGGTCCCGCTGGTCGTGCTCGTCGACGGCGGCACGGCCAGTGCCGCCGAGGTCGTGACGGGCGCGCTGCAGGACCGCGGCCGCGCCGTCGTCGTCGGCTCGCGCACGTTCGGCAAGGGCACCGTCCAGGAGCCGAAGCACCTGTCCGACGGGTCGCAGCTCGCCCTGACCGTCGCCACCTACACGCTCCCGTCCGGCCGCTCCGTCGACGGCGTCGGCATCGAGCCCGACATCCAGGTCGTCAGCAGCGACGGCCGCGAGGCGCTCAGCCGCGCCCGTGAGGTCCTCGCCGGCCTGCAGGCCGACACGGGCGGGCGGGGCTGATGGAGCGCAAGCCCAGCACCCGCGAGACCGGCCGCGGCAAGACGATCGCGCAGAACAAGAAGGCGCGGCACGACTACGAGATCCTCGAGACGCACGAGGCCGGGCTGGTCCTGACGGGCACCGAGGTGAAGTCGCTCCGGCAGGGCCGCGCGTCCCTGGTCGACGCCTACGGCGTCATCCAGAACGGCGAGGCCTGGCTGATGGGGGCCCACATCCCCGAGTACACCGAGGGGACGTGGAACAACCACACCCCGCGCAGGCAGCGCAAGCTGCTGCTGCACAAGGCAGAGATCGAGCGGCTCCTCGGCAAGACCAAGGAGAGCGGCCTGGCGCTGGTGCCGCTGCAGCTCTACTGGAGCGACGGGCACGCCAAGGTCGAGATCGCCCTCGCACGCGGCCGCAAGGCCCACGACAAGCGGCAGGCGATCAGCGAACGCGACTCCAAGCGGGAGATCCAGAAGGCGCTCGGTCGCGGCCTCAAGGGACGTACCCAGGCGCCACGTGGACGACGCTGACGTCCCTGCCGTCTGGCAGGAGCTCGGCCTGCCCGGCCTCGTGGACCTGCACGTCCACTTCATGCCGAGGTCTGTCATGGACAAGGTGTGGGCCTACTTCGACGGCGCGGGCCCGCTGACGGGGGTGCCGTGGCCGATCGCCTACCGCACCGAGGAGAGCGACCGGCTCGCGCGGCTGCGCGCCCTGGGCGTGCTCGCCTTCCCCTCGCTCGTCTACGCGCACAAGCCGGGCATGTCCGCCTGGCTGAACGCCTGGGCCGCCGACTTCGCCGCGCAGCACGACGACGTCCTGCACACCTTCACCTTCTTCCCGGAGGAGGGGGCGACCAGGTACGTCGAGGAGCAGCTGTCGGCGGGCGCGCAGATCGGCAAGGCGCACGTCCAGGTCGGGGCGTACGACCCGGGCGACCCGCTGCTCGACGACGTGTGGGGCGCCATCGCGGACGCCGGCGTGCCGGTGATCGTGCACTGCGGCAGCGGGCCGGCGCCGGGGGAGTTCACCGGACCCGGGTTCTTCGAGCCGGTGCTGCAGCGGCACCCGACGCTCACCGCCGTGGTCGCGCACATGGGGCTGCCCGAGTACGAGCCCTTCCTCGCGATGGCGGAGCGGTACCCGAACGTGCACCTGGACACCACGATGGCGTTCACCGACTTCACCGAGCACGCGTGGCCGTTCCCGCCCGCGCTGCGTCCGCGACTGGCAGATCTGGGGCACCGGGTCGTGCTCGGCAGCGACTTCCCGAACACGCCGTACCCCTACGCCCACCAGGTCGAGAGCCTGCTCCGGCTCGACCTCGGTGACGCCTGGTTGCGCTCCGTGCTGCACGACACCGGTCAGGCCCTGCTCACCCGTCCCTGATTGTCCGGTTGAGACCCGCTTCGGCAGCTCCATGATCACTCACTGTCAGTGAATGGCCACAAAGGGCCATGGTTCTCGCTGATGTTTCACCCAATGGTGTGTGCAGAGAGCCATGTCCCGCTCACGCAGTGTGAATGAACCGCCGTCACACCCACCCCCGGGGGAACACAGCATGAGTGCTCAGTCGCAGCGAGCAGCCCAGCGAACCCGCCGCCTGCTCGGCCTGGCCGTCTCCCTGACGCTGGCCGGCGGCGGACTGGTCGCCACGAGCACGGCGGCGCAGGCGCGCCCCGCCGGGCTCGACCGCAGCCTGAACGTCCGCAGCCACACGACGGCGTCCGTCATCGTGTCGGGCGTCCCCGGAGCCGACGGTGTCGTCGCCAAGGCAGTCCGGGTCGCCGGCGGCACCCACGTCCGGTCGCTCGGCATCGTCAACGGTGTCGCTGCCGACGTCCCGTCCGACCACCTCGCCGCGCTCGCGCGCAGCGCCGGTGTCGTGGCCGTCACGGCGAACCGCGCGGTGCGCTTCGCGTCGGAGAACTGGGACACCAGCACCAGCTCGGCATCGGCCTACGCGTGGACCTCGCAGGCCACGAACCAGTGGACGCAGGCGGGCACCCGCGGCGCCGGCATCGGCGTCGCGGTCCTGGACACCGGCGTCTCGGACGTCGGCGACCTGGCCGGGCGCGTCATGCACGGGCCGGACTTCTCCGGCGAGAACAACAACGCGGTCGACAGCTTCGGCCACGGCACCGTGATGGCGGGCATCATCGCGGGCAGCGGCCAGGCGAACGGCGCACTGCACCCCCGCACCGGCATCGCACCCGACGTGAACATCATCGCCGTGAAGGCGGCGGGCCGGAACGGCGCGACCGACGTCTCCACGATCCTCACGGCGCTCACCTGGATCGGCGCCTTCAAGGACACCTACAACATCCGGGTCCTCAACCTCTCGTGGGGCGTCGCGTCGACGCAGGACCCGGTCATCGACCCGCTGAACTACGCGGTCGAGCGGCTCTGGTCCTCGGGTGTCACGGTCATCGCGGCTGCCGGCAACAGCGGCCCGAACCAGGGCACGATCCTCAAGCCCGGTGACGACCCGCTCGTGGTGACGGTCGGCGCCTACGACGACCACGGCACGTCCGCCGGCTCCGACGACACCGTCCCGCTGTGGTCCTCGCAGGGCCCGACGGCACAGCTCCGCATGAAGCCGGACCTGGTCGCTCCCGGCCGCACGCTCATCACGACCCGCTCGCCGGGCTCGCTGGTGGAGCAGGACAACCCGCAGGCCCTGATCGGCTCGGCCTACATCAAGGGATCGGGTACGTCGGAGGCGACCGCCGTCACCTCCGGTGCCGCCGCGCTGCTCCTCGCCGCGCACCCGACGTGGAGCCCGGACCAGGTCAAGTACGCCCTGACCTCGACCGCCAACCGCATCCCCGGCGTCGCGACGACGCTGCAGGGCTTCGGCCGGCTGCAGACGCGGACGGCCAGCACCGCCTACGTCGGCCTGGTCGCCCCGCAGGTGCCCGTCGCCGTCGGCGGCGGCTCGCTCGAGGCCTCGCGCGGCAGCTCGGCGCTCCTGAGCACCAGCTGCGCCGGCGTCACGTGGCTGCTCAACGACGACCGCGGCAACTTCTGCGGCCAGTGGATCGACCCGACCTACACGGGCAACGCCTGGACCGGGAACGCGTGGACGGGCAACGCCTGGACCGGGAACGCGTGGA
>CBIHPE010000227.1:0-6137 GCA_966212015.1 uncultured Frankiales bacterium
GCCTATGCGGCCGGCGACAACAAGTCCTACGTCGTGGCGCTGCTCACCCTCGACCCGGACGTCGCACCGGTGGTCGCTGCCAAGGCCGGGATCGATGGGGCGTCGCTCGCCGAGCTGGCGCAGCACCCGACGATCCTCGCGATGATCGCCGAGGCCGTCGAGAGCGCGAACGCGCGGCTGTCCCGGCCCGAGCAGGTGAAGCGGTTCGAGGTGCTCGCGACCGAGTGGACCGCCGAGAGCGAGGAGCTCACGCCGACCCTCAAGCTCAAGCGTCGCGTCGTCAGCGCGAAGTACGCCGATGTCCTGGAGCGTCTCTACGCCTGACCCACGCCGCGTGCGCGCCGCGCGGTGGCCCCACGGCTCTTCAGTCGCCCCTGACCGCTGTCGAAGGACAAGCGTGAGCAGAGCCCTGCCCTTCGCCGTGGGCGCCCTGGCCGCGACCGCCCTGCTGGGCTTCGCCCTGCGCACGGGGCTCGCGGTCGCGACGGGGAACCGGGAAGCCGACCTCGAGTACGCGGGTTGGCAGGTGGACGCCGCTCGCTGGACCGTGATCGGCGTGGCCCTGCTGCTGGGTCTGGTCGCCTCCGTCTTCGCGTTCCGACGGTCGCGCCGGCTCGAAGGCGAGGGGGTCCTGCTCGGCGTACCGCTCCTGCTCGGTGGTCTGCTGCTGAGCGGTGCACCGGCTCCCGTGCTCGACGCCGTCCAGGACTGGGCCGGCCACCGCACCGACGCCTACCGGACCGAGGTGGCCAGCCTCGCGGCCTACCGTGCCGAGGAGAGGCTGCACCCGGTCCCCGTCCCCATGCACAACTTCCCGGCACCGCCCGCCGACCTGGCGGCGCTGCTCCCCACGCTCGCCGACCTCGGACCCGGTTGGTACGAGGGTCAGCGGCCATCGGTCGTCGGCGTCCGTGACGGGCGCGGGGCCAACACCAGCTTCCAGAAGGCGACCCGCATCCCTGGGGGCTGGGACTTCGACCGCCTCCTGTGGGTGCGCGTGCACGACTACGCGTCGCCGCAGGAGGCCCGCGCCAAGGCCGCCTTCACCTCCGCAGTCGGCGCGGACTACGGCACGCAGCGCGTGGGCACCGTGACCTTCTCGTACCGGAGGGCAGAGACCGGCGGCCAGAGCATCATCGCCAACGACGTCGTCGGCTCGAGGGTCTGGACGGTCATGCTCGCGGGCGGTCAGCCGGACGAGCCGCTGATGCAGCCGGAGATCGACGCGGTCCTGAGGGCCGTGGCGGGCAGGATCAGCGCCGCGGGCCGTTAGCTCAGAACGGCAGGACGCGGCCGCTCGGGGTGCGGGTGTCGATCTCGACCGGCAGCTGAGGGCGGTGCGGCGGCTTGGCGATCTGGATGCGCTTCACGTCGACCTCCCTCTCTGGGAACCATGTACCCACGTTGTCGGCATCCTTGACGTACCCGATAAGCGTGTCTGTCAAAGTCGCGACAGCAACCGGGACACAACCGGACATTGCGCCCGCGAACGTGCGATGGTCCTGGTCATGAGACGTCTGGTCGCTCTGGTGCTCATCGGTGCTCTCTCGGCCTGCAGCGGGGGCAACGGGACGGCCAAGCTGGCCACCGACGACGACACCCCGACGCCGAGCCCGACGGTCAGCGAGACGCCCTCGCCGACTCCTTCGCCGACACCCAGCCCGACCCCGTCGCCGACACCATCACCGACTCCCAGCGCGACGCCCAGGGCGACGCACTCGCCGACGCCGAAGCCCACGCACTCGCCGACCGCCTCGCCGGCGCCGGTGGACACGAAGCCGGCGGCGACGGTGACGTTCGTCAATGCGACCACGTTCGCGGTGGAGGCCGCCGTGGGCGACAAGACGGTGATCCTCAAGGCCGGCGAGAAGGCGGGACCCTTCCGCACGCACATCGACCCGGGCGGACCCGGGACCACCCCGGGATCGAACACCGGGATCAGCGTCCGCCGGGTCGACGACCACGGGTGCGGTGAGGGCGACGCGGTGCGCGTGATCCCGAACGGGACCTACACGTACCGGATCACGGAGCGCCCAGGCGCCTGCGGGGGCGGCACGAAGGCGGCCCCCACCGGCACGCTGATGAGCTGATCAGCCCTCGAGGCGGAAGCCGACCTTCAGCCCGACCTGGAACGTGATCGTCCCGTCGGCCCCGACGGCGCCACGGGTCTCGGTGACCTCGAACCACTCGACGTTGCGGACGGTGCGTCCGACGCGCGCGACCCCGTTCTTGATCGCCTGCGCGACCGACTCCTGCGACGTGCCGACGACCTCGGTCACCCGGTAGATGTGGTCGCTCATCGGTCGCGGTCCTCACCGTCAGCGGGGCGGCGGCCGATCTTCGAGCCGAGCCAGGTCAGCGGGTCGTACTTCTTGTCGACGACGCGCTCCTTCAGCGGGATGAGGGCGTTGTCGGTGATGTGGATGCCCTCGGGGCAGACCTCGGTGCAGCACTTGGTGATGTTGCAGAAGCCGAGGCCGAACTCCTCCTGCGCGAACTGCTTGCGGTTGGCGGTGTCGAGCGGGTGCATGTCCAGCTCGGCGATGCGCATGAGGAACCGGGGGCCGGCGAAGTGCTCCTTGTTGTCCTCGTGGTCGCGGATGACGTGGCAGACGTTGTTGCAGAGGAAGCACTCGATGCACTTGCGGAACTCCTGGCTCCGCTCGACGTCGATCTGCTGCATCCGGTAGGTGCCGTCCTTCTCCCGCGCCTTCGGGGCGAAGTGCGGGATCGAGGCGGCCTTCTTGTAGTTGAAGGACACGTCCGTGACGAGGTCGCGGATGACGGGGAAGGTCCGCATCGGCGTGACGGTGACCATCTCGTCCTCGGCGTAGTCGCCCATGCGGGTCAGGCACATCAGGCGCGGCTTGCCGTTGATCTCGGCGGAGCAGGAGCCGCACTTGCCGGCCTTGCAGTTCCAGCGGACCGCGAGGTCACCGGCCTGCGTGGCCTGGAGGCGGTGGATGATGTCGAGGACGACCTCACCCGGGTTGACCTCGACCTCGAAGTCCTGGATGGCACCGCCCGACGCGTCGCCGCGCCAGACCTTCATCTTCTTCGTGTAGGTCCGTGTGCCGCTCTTGGCGGGACCGTGCGCGCCGCTCACGAGTGAGCCCCTTCCTCGATGACCTGCTTGAGCTCGTCCGTCATCTGCGGAAGCGGCTTCTTGGTGAGCGTGATGCTGTTGTCGTCGGCCAGCGTGCAGATCAGGTTGGTCTGACCCCACTCGGGGTCGGCCGCGGGGAACTCGTCGCGGGTGTGACCGCCGCGGCTCTCCTCACGGGCAAGGGCGGCCTTCGCGATGCACTCGCTGACGCGCAGCATGTTCTGCATGTCGATGGCCAGGTGCCAGCCGGGGTTGAACGCCCGGCCGCCCTCCGCCGTCAGCTTCTTGGTCTTGAGCCGCTCGATCGTGCTGAGCGCCTGCTTGACCTCCTCGCCGTTGCGGATGATGCCGACGAGCTCCTGCATCGCGCCCTGCAGCTCGTGCCAGACGGAGTAGGGGTTCTCGCCGCCCTGCTCGAACGGGGCGAGCGCCTCGGCCTCGGCCTTGGCGACCTGCTCGGGCGTGACGGCCTGGCGGTTGGCGGTCGTCGCGCGGAGGGCAGCGGCCTCACCGGCGCGCTTGCCGAAGACCAGCAGGTCGGACAGCGAGTTGCCGCCGAGGCGGTTGGAGCCGTGCATGCCACCGGAGACCTCACCCGCGGCGTAGAGGCCCTCGACGATCGCGGCCTGCGAGTCGGGGTCCACCTCGACGCCACCCATGACGTAGTGGCACGTCGGGCCGACCTCCATCGGCTCCTTGGTGATGTCGACGCCCGCGAGCTCCATGAACTGGTGGTACATCGACGGCAGGCGCTTCTTGATGAACTCCTCGGAGCGCCGGCTCGCGATGTCGAGGAAGACGCCGCCGTGGGGTGATCCGCGGCCCGCCTTGACCTCGGCGTTGATGGCGCGGGCGACCTCGTCGCGGGGGAGCAGCTCGGCGGGACGGCGGTTGTTCTTCTTGTCCTCGTACCAGCGGTCGCCCTCCTCCTCGCTCTCGGAGGTCTCCTTCTTGAAGAAGTCGGGGATGTAGTCGTACATGAACCGGCGGCCCTCGGAGTTCTTGAGGACGCCGCCGTCGCCGCGGACCGACTCGGTGACGAGGATGCCCTTGACCGAGATCGGCCAGACCATGCCGGTCGGGTGGAACTGCAGGAACTCCATGTTGATCAGCGAGCCGCCGACCGACAGGGCGAGGGAGTGGCCGTCGCCGGTGTACTCCCACGAGTTCGACGTGACGATGTAGGCCTTGCCGATGCCGCCGGTCGCGAGGACGACGGACGGTGCCTGCCAGGCGACGAACTCGCCGTCGACGCGGCGGTAGCCGAACGCGCCGTTGATCGAGCCGTCCGGAGCGGTCAGCAGCTTGGTGACCGTGTGCTCCATGTAGACGTCGATGCCGAGCTTCACCGTCTGCTGCTGCAGGGTGCGGATCAGCTCCAGGCCGGTGCGGTCACCGACGTGGGCAAGACGCGCGTAGCGGTGGCCACCGAAGTCGCGCTGGGAGATCAGCCCGTCCTTGGTGCGGTCGAAGAGGGCGCCCCACTCCTCGAGCTCGCGGACCCGGTCGGGCGCCTCCTTCGCGTGGAGCTCCGCCATCCGGTAGTTGTTGAGCATCTTCCCGCCGCGCATGGTGTCGCGGAAGTGCACGCGCCAGTTGTCGTCGGGGTAGAGGTTGCCCATCGCCGCGGCGATGCCGCCCTCGGCCATGACCGTGTGGGCCTTGCCCAGCAGCGACTTGCAGACGACGGCGACCTTCGCGCCGGCGTTGTGCGCCTCGATGGCCGCCCGGAGGCCGGCACCGCCGGCACCCATGACGACGACGTCGTACTCGTGAACCTGCGTCATCGTTAGGACACCCAGATCTTGTCGTAGAAGTTCTGCGCGCTGGCGATCCAGACGTACGCATCAGTGAGCGCGACGCCGAAGAGCGAGACCCACGCGAACCGCATGTGGCTGTGGTTGAGCTTCGAGACCCAGGTCCAGAACTTGTAGCGGACGGGGTGCTTCGAGAAGTGGTTCAGGCGGCCGCCCATGATGTGCCGGCAGCTGTGGCACGACAGCGAGTACAGCCACAGCAGCGTCGCGTTGAGGACGAGCACGAGCGAGCCCACGCCGACGCCGAAGTGGTGCGTCTCGCTGCCCTTGGCGACCGGCTGCCAGAAGGAGACGACCGCGTCGTAGGTCAGGATGACGTTGAAGACGATGCCCGCGTAGAAGAAGTAGCGGTGCACGTTGTTGCCGATGAGCGGGACGCGCGTCTCGCCGGTGTACTTGGCGTGCGGCTCCGCGACCGCGCAGGCCGGCGGGCTCTGCCAGAAGGAGCGGTAGTAGGCCTTCCGGTAGTAGTAGCAGGTCAGCCGGAAGCCCAGCGGGAAGATCAGGATGAAGATCGCCGGGGTGAAGAAGGCGTTGCTCGGGATCCCGAAGACCTTCACGTCCGGCGGGCAGCTGTCACCCACGCACGGCGAGTAGAACGGCGAGATGTAGGGGTCCTGGTAGTAGTGCTTGTTCATGAACGCGCGAAGCGTCGCGTAGATGATGAACAGCACGAGGACCGTGAAGGTCACCAGGGGCTGCAGCCACCAGCGATCGGTGCGCAGGGTCTTGGCGTCGATCTGGGCGCGCCCGGGCGCACCGGTCCCCGCAGGGGCGGTCGTGGTCAAGTCGGTGTCTCTCCTGTGAGTCAGCGTCCCCCGCCGAGACCCTCGTCCTCGGCGTCCATCCAGAAGTCCTGCGGGTACGCAGTGTCCTCTATGACCTGAAGCCGCGGTGCAGCGGCTGCCTCGTTGTCGTGTCCGACCAGCAGATCGAGGTCCTGGGAGACCCGCTCGAGGTCCATCCGGAGGCGCTTCGCGTCGACGCTGTCGCCCCCGTTGACCTGGTAGTGCGAGGCCACCGCCGCGAGAGCCCGCTCCAGTGCTCGCAGGGCGTTGCGCGCCGCGAGGACGTCTTCGGGCTGTGCCATGGACCTGAGACAACACGAAGCGGCAGCCCCTCCGCAACACAGACGCACTGGCAGGATGGAGCGGTGAGAGCACGACGGGTCGCCGGGGCGCTGAGCCTGGCGCTGCTCGGGGCCCTGACGGGCT
>CBIHPE010000228.1:0-6123 GCA_966212015.1 uncultured Frankiales bacterium
CGGCGGAAGAACGAGCCGGGGATCTTGCCCGCGGCGTACATCCGCTCCTCGACGTCGACCGTCAGCGGGAAGAAGTCGAAGTGGTCCTTCGGCTTCTTGGAGGCCGTGGTGGCCGACAGGATGAGCGTGTCGTCCTGGTAGATCGTCACGGAGCCGGCGGCCTGCTTGGCCAGCCGGCCGGTCTCGAACCGCAGCGTGCGGGTGCCGCCGGGGTTCTGGATCACGGCGTCCGCGAACTCGGAGCCGTAGATGTTGGGTTCGCCCGTCATGGGCCTTCTCCTCTTTGTGTCTGCGCCCGGGAGGAGGATCCGGTCTTCAGTGGAAGCGCCTCAGCGGTGCTGAGCCGCCACTTCCGAGACCGGGTCCGGGGTGCTGCTCCCGGGCGCTTGGTCAGTCGCAGGTGCGGGTTGCTCCTACGACGAAGGGAGCCAACCCGGGCGGGGTGGCTCCCTGTCGTGCCTAGCGGCGGATCTCGAGGCGCGCCGTGATGGTGCGGTAGCGCTCGATGTCGGTCTTCTGCAGGTACGCGAGCAGCCGCCGACGGCGGCCGACCAGCGCGAGCAGGCCACGACGCGTGTGGTGGTCGTGCTTGTGCTCCTTCAGGTGCTCCGTGAGGTCACGGATGCGCTTGGTGAGCAGCGCGATCTGCACCTCGGGCGAGCCGGTGTCGCCCTCAGCCGTGGCGTACTCCGCCATGATGGACTTCTTCTGCTCAGTGGTGAGCGCCACGGTTCTCCTCGTGATTCGGTGCGCGCCCCAGGGTCTTCGTCACCCGGGAGTCTGAACGCGCACCTCCACGCTACCAGCGCGCCCGCTCGGGCAGCGCTCGTCACGCTCGTGAGCCAGGGGTACGGCCGTGGCGGCCGTCAGACGGGAGCGGACTCGAACAGGTAGCTGAGGTAGCGGAGCAGCTCGTCGGCCTCGAAGGGCTTCGCGAGGAAGTAGTCGACGCCCTCGGTCCACGCCTGCCACTGCTGGGCGTCGTCCGCGGCCGCCGTGAGCATGACGACCGGCAGGTCGGGGCCGTTCTCGGCGGCGCGGATGCGCTGGAGCACCTCGTGGCCGTCGATGCCCGGCATCATGACGTCGAGCACGACGCAGTCGGGGCGGCGGGCGTCGATCGCAGCCAGGGCGGCGTAGCCGTCGGCGACCGCCTCCACCTCGTACCCCTCGACCGTGAGCACGTCCGTCACCAGCTGACGGATGCTCGGCTCGTCGTCGACGACCAGGATCTTCGGCACAGCCCAACCCCCACTGATCAGTACTCCTGATCACAACCGTCGGCGACACCCCCACCGAAGTGACTCACCCGATCGGGTGATCCACCAGCGCCCGAGTGCGCTCCACGTCGATCGCCATCTGCGCCACGAGCGGCTCGACACCGTCGAACCGGAGCGTGTCGCGCAGCCGTGCGGTGAAGGACAGCCCCACGTGCTCGCCGTAGAGATCGCCCTCGAAGTCGAGGACGTAGGCCTCGACCCGGCGCTCCTGGCCGGCGAACGTCGGGTTGGTGCCGATGCTGATCGCCGCCGGCAGCAGCTGGGTCTTGCGGGAGGAGCCCCGCACGAGCCGCCCGGCGTAGATGCCGTCGGCCGGGACCGCGCTCCAGGGCAGCGGCTCGAGGTTGGCGGTCGGGTAGCCGATCTCCCGGCCGCGCTGGTCGCCGCGGACGATGATCCCGTTGACGCGGTGCTCGCGGCCGAGCGCCTCGTTGGCGCCCGTGATGTCGCCGGCGGCGACGCACGAGCGGACGTAGGTGCTCGACCAGGTGGTCTGCGACGTCCCCTGCAGCGGGAACGGGTCGACGCTGAAGCCCCAGCGCCGGCCGTCGGCGGTGAGCGACTCGACCGTGCCGTTGCCGCCGTTGCCGAACCGGAAGTTCTCCCCGACCACCACGGCGCTCGCGTGCAGCTTCTCGACGAGGACCGAGTGCACGAACTCCTGCGCCGTGAGGCGCATGAACTCGACGGTGAACGGCAGCACGCAGAAGACGTCGACGCCGAGCTCCTCGACGAGGTCGGCCTTCAGCTTCTGGCCGGTCAGCATCGGCGGGTGGCTGCCGGGACGGATCACCTCTATGGGGTGAGGGTCGAAGGTGAGCAGCACGCTCGGGACCCCGAGCTCAGCGGCCTTCTCGACCGCCCTCGCGATGATCTGCTGGTGCCCGAGGTGCACGCCGTCGAACACGCCGATGGTCACGACGCAGCGGCCCCACTTCGTGGGGATCCCCTCGACCCCGCGCCACCGCTCCACGTGATCAGCCTAGGGCCCGCCGCAGGGTCAGGCGGGGCGGAACACCACCAGGGGCTTGCCGTCCTCCACCAGGGCGACGCAGCGGCCCTCAGGGTCGAAGGCACCGGCGATCCCCGGGCTGGGCACGAGCTTCTTCCCGTACGACAGGGCGACCGCTTCCTCCTCGCTCAGCTCGCGGACGGGGAACGACGCACGCACGGCGTCGTCGAGGAGCACGACCCGGCCGTCGTCCCACGGCTCGAGGGGCGCCGCGTGGGAGAGGTCGAACGGCCCGACGCGGGTGCGGCGCAGCGCCGTGAGGTGGCCGCCGACGCCGAGGGCGGCGCCGAGGTCCCGGGCGAGCGCGCGGATGTAGGTGCCGCTCGTGCACGTCACGGTGACGTCGAGCTCGGCGCCCCGGCGTGCACGGACCGTGAACTCGGAGACCGTCACCGGCCGTGCCTTGAGCTCGACCGTCTCCCCCGCGCGGACCCGGGTGTACGACCGGACGCCGTCGACCTTGATGGCGCTGACCGCCGACGGCACCTGGAGCAGATCCCCTGTCAGCAGGGCGATCTCGCGCGCGACGTCCTCATCAGTGACCCCGTCGGCAGGCGTCTCCGTGAGGACGTCTCCTTCAGCGTCGTCAGTGACGGTCGTCTGACCGAGGCGGATCGTCGCGTCGTACTGCTTGTCCGTCAGCGCGAGGTGACCGAGCAGGCGCGTGGCCTTGCCGATCCCGAGGACCAGGACCCCGGTGGCCATCGGGTCGAGCGTGCCGGCGTGCCCGACCTTGCGGGTGCGGGCCAACCGCCGGGTCTTGCCGACCACGTCGTGCGAGGTCCAGCCGCCCGGCTTGTCGACGACGACGATCCCGTCGGGCGCGGTCACGGCTCGAGGTGCGGGGCAGCGCTGAGCGCTTCGCGGAGCATCGCCATCGTGTCTGCCAGCGACACCTGCGAGGTGAAGCCGGCGGCGAAGCGGTGACCACCCCCGCCGAGGCCGACGCAGACGGCGCCGACGTCGACCTGGCCCTTGGACCGGGTCGACACCTTGAGCAGCCCGTCCTCCGGGTCGGTCTTGAGGACGACGGCCACCTCGGCCTCGCGGGCGGTGCGGATGACGTCGATGACGCCCTCGACGTCGGCCAGCGCCAGGTCGTACCTGTCCAGGTCCAGTGCGTCGACGGCCGTCCAGACGAGACCGAGCCCGCCGACCTCGTCAGGCTCGAGGACCGCGCGGGCGCAGACCAGGCCGAGCAGCTTCACGTAGCCGAAGGAGGCGGTGTCCCAGATCTGCCGCGAGATCACGTCGTGCCGGATGCCGGTGGAGAGCAGCCGCGCGGCCAGCGCGTGGACCGAGGGCGTCGTGGCGGCGTACTTGAACGAGCCGGTGTCCGTGACGAGGCCCGTGTAGACGGGTGCGGCGATCTCGGCCGTGAGCTCGAGCCGGAGCAGGTCGAGGAGCTCGACCACGACGACCGCGGTGGCTGCGGCGCTCTCGTCGACGAGGTTGACCGTGCCGAAGCGGGTGTTGCTGACGTGGTGGTCGACGACCAGGACCTGACCGGCGGAGGAGACCCGGTCGCTGAGCGAGCCGAGCCGGTCCGCGGAGCCGGTGTCGAAGGTGACCAGCAGCTCGGGCGCGGACGGGAAGTCAGAGGCAGGCACCAGCAGGTCGAGGCCGGGCAGGTCGGCGTAGGGGGTCGGGACCTCGAAGGGCTCGCTCCCCCACGAGGCGACGACGCGCTTTCCCCTGCTGCGCAAGGCGATCCCAAGAGCCAGCATGGAGCCGAGGGCGTCGCCGTCGGGGTTGACGTGGCAGACGAGCGCGATCTCCTCGTGCTGCTCGAGCAGCGCGACGGCCTCGGACCACGGCAGCTCGGTCACTCGTCCTCGTTGTCCGACGAGTCGTCCTCGACCACGCGGGGAGCCCGGTAGGGATCGGGGTCGCCCGCCGGCGCCGCCGCCGACGCGAGCTCCTGCACGCGGGCGTCCTCGGCCCGCGCCGCGGCGAGCAGGTCCTCGATGCGCCCGGTCGTCTCGGGGATGACGTCGGCGATGAACGTCAGCGACGGCGTGTAGCGGACACCGGTCTGCTTGCCGACCGTCGAGCGCAGCACGCCCTTCGCCGACTCGAGCGCCTGGGCGCTCTCCTGCCGGGCGGTGTCGTCGCCGTAGACCGTGTAGTAGAGCGTGGCCTCGCGGAGGTCGGGCGTGACCTTGGCGTCCGTGATCGTCACCATCCCCAGCCGCGGGTCCTTGACCTGCGTCTCGAGCGTGGCCGCGACGATCTCGCGGATGCGCACCGCGAGCTTGCGGGCGCGTGCGACGTCGACCATGTCAGTCCTCCTCTCCGAAGAGCTGCTGCCTCGCGGACAGCACCTCCACCTCGGGCCGGTTCGCCACCAGCCGCTCGCAGGCGTCGAGCACGTCGCGGACGTGCCCGGCGTCTGCGGCGACGACGGCGACTCCGACGAGAGCCCGCCGGTGCAGGTCGAGATGACCTGCCTCGGCGGCGCTCACGTCGTACTTCCTCTTGAGCTCGGCCACGATCGGCCTGACCACGGAGCGCTTCTCCTTGAGGGAGTGCACGTCACCGAGGAGCAGGTCGAGAGCGAGGCTGCCCGTGAACACGTACTACTTGCGGGGGATTTCGCGCATCTCGAACGTCTCGATGACGTCGTCGATCTTGATGTCGTTGAACGACCCGAGACCGATACCGCACTCGAAGCCCTCGCGGACCTCGGTGGCCTGGTCCTTGAAGCGCTGCAGCGACTCGATCTTGAGGTTCTCGGCCACGACCACGCCGTCGCGGACCAGCCGCGCGGAGGAGTTGCGGACGATGGTCCCGGAGCGGACGAGGCAACCGGCGATGTTGCCGAACTTGCTCGACCGGAAGATCTCGCGCACCTCGGCGGTGCCGAGCTGAGCCTCCTCGTAGATCGGCTTGAGCATGCCCTTGAGAGCCGCCTCGATGTCCTCGATCGCCGCGTAGATGACCGAGTAGTAGCGGATGTCGACGTGCTCGCGCTCGGCCAGCTCGCGGGCGTTGCCCTCGGGCCGGACGTTGAAGCCCATGATGACCGCGTCGGACGCCTGCGCGAGGTTGATGTCGTTCTCGGTGATGGCACCGACACCGCGGCTGATGATGCGGAGCGACACCTCCTCGCCGACATCGATCTTGAGCAGCGCGTCCTCGACCGCCTCGACGGAACCGGACACGTCGCCCTTGAGGATGAGGTTGAGCTGGGTGACCTTCCCCTCCTCGATCTTGGCGAAGATGTCCTCGAGGGTCATCCGGCCGCGGGCCCCGGCGAGAGCCGCGTTGCGCTCGCGCGCCTGCCGCTGCTCGGCGATCTGCCGGGCCATCCGGTCCTCACCGACGACGAGGAAGGTGTCGCCGGCGCGGGGGACGGACGTGAAGCCGAGCACCTGGACCGGCTGGGCCGGACCGGCCTCGGTGACGTTCTCGCCGCGCTCGTTGAGCATGGCGCGGACGCGGCCGAACGCGTCGCCGGCGACGATCGAGTCGCCGACTCGCAGCGTTCCGCGGGTGACGAGGACGGTGGCGACAGCGCCCCGGCCCTTGTCGAGGCGAGCCTCGATCGCGGTGCCCTGCGCGTCGACCGTGGCGTCGGCGAACAGCTCGAGCGCCGCGTCGGCGGTGAGCAGGATGGCGTCGAGCAGCTGCTCGAGGCCCAGGCCCGCCTTCGCGGACACGTCGACGAACATCGTGTCGCCGCCGTACTCCTCGGCCACCAGGCCGTACTCGGTGAGCTGACCGCGGACCTTGGCCGGGTCGGCGCCCTCCTTGTCGATCTTGTTGACCGCGACGACGATCGGGACGTCCGCAGCCTGGGCGTGGTTGAGCGCCTCGATGGTCTGCGGC
>CBIHPE010000229.1:0-6096 GCA_966212015.1 uncultured Frankiales bacterium
CACCGATCCGCGGAAGATCGCCGAGTCGGGCTGGCGATCTTCCTGCCCTGGAGTCCGACACGCCGTCAGCGCGCCCGACCTGCGGAAGATCGTCAGGGGGCCAGCATCTCGGCCGTGACCGCGGCCTCGGTGTCGGGGATGCCGAGCTCGGAGGCGTGCTTGTCAGCCATGGCCAGCAGCCGGCGGATCCGGCCGGCGACCGCGTCTTTGGTCATCGGGGGGTCGGCGAGCGCACCGAGCTCCTCGAGCGAGGCGTTGGCGTGCTCCATCCGCAGCCGGCCGGCGGAGAGCAGGTGGTCCGGGGCGTCGTCGCCGAGGATCTCGAGCGCCCGCTGCACCCGCGCCCCGGCCGCGACGGCCGCGCGGGCCGAGCGCCGCAGGTTGGCGTCGTCGAAGTTCGCGAGGCGGTTGGCCGTCGCCCGCACCTCGCGGCGCATCCGCCGGTCCTCCCACGCGATGAGCGCCTCGTGCGCGCCCAGCCGGGTCAGCAGGACGGCGATCGCGTCGCCGTCGCGGACCACGACGCGGTCGACCCCCCTGACCTCGCGGGCCTTGGCCTGCACGCCGAGGCGCCGGGCCGCGCCGACGAGAGCGAGCGCCGCTTCCGGTCCGGGGCAGGAGATCTCCAGGGAGCTGCTCCGCCCGGGCTCGGTCAGCGAGCCGTGGGCGAGGAAGGCCCCGCGCCAGGCGGCCGCCGCGTCGCAGAGCCCGCCGCTGACGACCGCCGGCGGCAGCCCGCGGACGGGCCGGCCGTGGTTGTCGACCAGGCCGGTCTGCCGGGCCAGGCCGTCACCGTCCTTGGAGACCCGGACGATCCAGCGGTTGCCCTTGCGCAGCCCGCCGGGGGCCACGACGTGGACGTCGCTCGCGTGCCCGTAGACCTCGGCGATCTCCTTGCGGAGCCGCCGGGCCGTGCTGCCGGCGTCGAGATCGGCCTCGATCACGATCTTGCCGGACACGATGTGGAGCCCGCCCGCGAAGCGCAGCAGCGCCGCCATCTCGGCCTTGCGGCAGCAGGGCTTGGTCACGGACAGCCGTGACAGCTCGTCCTTGACGGCAGCCGTCATCGCCATCTATGCGCTCCCCTTCAGGATGTCTCGGTAGACCGCAGCCAGGCGGTCGGGATCGTGCCGTGGGGTGCCGTCGGCGAGGGAAACGGGGGCCAGCACCAGCCGGCCCCCCGCCGACTCCACGGCCTCCATCAGACCATGCCTGTCCAGCACCCTCGCCTCGTCGGCCACCACGACGTCGACGGACAGCTCAGGGGCGTGCGCCAGAAGCACCTCGAGGTGCGTCTCCGGCGAGTAGCCCTCGGTCTCCCCCGGCTGCGGCGCGAGGTTGAGCGCGACGACGACCTGCGCCGGTGTCTTGACCAGGGCCTCGCGCAGCTCGGGCACCAGCAGGTGGGTGATGACGCTCGTCAGCCAGGACCCCGGACCGAGCACGACGACGTCGGCGTCGAGCACGGCCCGCACCGCCTCGTGGCAGGCGGGCGGGTCCTCGGGCAGCAGGTGCAGAGCGCACACGCTGCCGGTGGTGGTGGCGACGGCGACCTGTCCGACGACCCGGGAGACTGCCGACGGGTCGGCGGGGTCGACCCCCACGACCTCCGCGACGATCTCGAGCGGGGTCGTGGATGCCGGCAGGACGCGCCCGCGGGCGCCGACGAGCTTGCCGACCAGGGTCAGCGCCTCGACGAGCGGCAGGGCGTCACAGAGGCCGGCGAGGACCAGGTTGCCGACCGCGTGCCCGGCCAGCGGTCCCTCGCCCTGGAAGCGGTGCTGGAGCAGGTCGGTCCAGGTCCGGGACCAGTCGTCGTCGCTCGACAGCGCCGCCAGCGCCATCCGCAGGTCACCCGGCGGGACCATGCCCAGCTCCTCGCGGAGCCGACCGCTGGAGCCGCCGTCGTCGGCGACGGTGACGATCGCGGTGAGGTCGTCGGTGACCTGCTTGAGCGCCTGCAGGGAAGCCGCCAGCCCGTGGCCCCCGCCGAGCGCCACCACCTTGCTGCTCGCCGTCCCCATCACTCGCGCCCCAGGTCACGGTGCTGCACGACGACCTCGAAGCCGTCGGCGCGCAGCCGGCGCCCGAGCTCCTCGGACATCGCGACGCTCCGGTGCTTGCCGCCGGTGCACCCGACCGCGAGCAGCGCGTAGCGCTTGCCCTCCCTCAGGTACCCCTCGGCCAGCAGCTGCACGAGTCCTTCGTACCTGTCGAGGAACTCGACCGCGCCGTCGCGCCCCAGGACGTAGTCGCGGACCGGCTGGTCGAGGCCGGTCTGCGAACGCAGCTCCGGGACCCAGTGCGGGTTGGGCAGGAAGCGGCAGTCGACGACGAGATCGGCGTCCACCGGCAGGCCGTACTTGTAGCCGAACGACGTCAGGGTCAGCTGCAGCGGCGCGGACGACGCCTTCTCGTCGAACGCGGCGCCCACCCGGTCGCGGAGGGCGTAGACGTTGAGCAGGCTGGTGTCGAGGACCAGGTCGGCAGCTGCCCGCGTCTCGCGCAGCAGCTCGCGCTCCTTGGCGATGCCCTCGACGAGACCGCCGTCGTCCTGCAGCGGGTGCGGACGTCGTACGGAGTCGAACCTGCGCACGAGCGCCTCGTCGCTCGCCTCGAGGAAGAGCACCCGCGCCGTCGTGCCGCGCTCGGCCAGCTCGGCGAGCGCGGTCGCCAGGTCACCGGCGAACGGCCGCGACCGGGTGTCCGTGACGACGCAGACCTTCTCCACGGCCCCCTCGGAGCCGACCGCGAGGTCGACCATGGTGCTCAGCAGCGACGGCGGCAGGTTGTCGATGACGAACCAGCCCAGGTCCTCCAGGTGGTGCGCCGCCGTCGACCGCCCGGCACCCGAGAGCCCCGTGACCACGACCAGCTCGAAGCTCATTCGACGACCTCGCCGGTCTCCGGGTTGAAGGCAGGGACGGGTACGTCGCTGGCGAGCGCAGCGACGACGGCCTCGGCGGTCGCGCGGCCCACGCCCTGCACCTCCATGACCTCCTCGACCGTGGCGGCCCGGAGCCGCTTCAGCGACCCGAAGTGTCGCAGCAGGGCCTTCCGGCGCGTCTCACCGAGTCCGGCGATGCCGTCGAGGGCGCTCGTCGTCATCGCCTTCGAGCGCTTCTGCCGGTGGAACGAGATGGCGAACCGGTGCGCCTCGTCGCGCACCCGCTGCAGCAGGTAGAGGCCCTCGCTGGTGCGCGGCATGATCACGGGGTCGTCCTGGCCGGGCAGCCAGACCTCCTCGAGCCGCTTCGCCAGCCCGCACAGGGCGACGTCGACGATGCCGAGCTCGTCCATCGCCCGCTGGGCCGCGGCGACCTGCGGCGGACCGCCGTCGACGACGACGAGGTTCGGCGGGTAGGCGAACTTCTTCGGCCGCCCCGTCTCCTCGTCGAGCTCCGGCTCCGTCTCCGAGAGGTAGCGGGCGAAGCGGCGGCTGATCACCTCGTGCATCGAGGCGACGTCGTCCTGGCCCTCGACGGACTTGACGGAGAACCGGCGGTACTCGGACTTGCGGGCCAGCCCGTCCTCGAACACGACCATCGACGCGACGACCGACGTGCCCTGGAGGTTGGAGACGTCGAAGCACTCGATGCGCAGCGGTGCCTCGTCGAGCTCGAGCGCCTCCTGGATCTCGGCGAGCGCCATCGACCTCGCCGTCAGGTCGGAGGCGCGCTTGGTCTTGTGGAGCGCGAAGGCCTGCCCGGCGTTGCGCTCGACCGTCTCCATGAGGGCCTTCTTGTCGCCGCGCTGCGGCACCCGGACGCTCACGTTCGTTCCGCGCAGCTGCTTGAGCCATCGCTCGATCGCCTGCGTGTCAGGGGGAAGCGCCGGGACGAGCACCTCGCGGGGCACGTCGGACCCGGCCGTCGCGGAGCCGTACTCGTCCTCGTCCTCCCCGTAGACCTGCGCGAGGAACTGGCCGATCAGGTCGCCGGTAGTGACCTCCTCGACCTTGTCGACGACGTAGCCGTGCTGACCCCGGATCCGGCCGCCCCGCACGTGGAACACCTGCAGCGCCGCCTCGAGCTGGTCCTCGACGATCGCGATCACGTCGGCGTCCGTGCCGTCGGTGAAGACGACGGTCTGCTTCTCCAGCGCCTTCTTCATCGCGCCGACGTCGTCTCGGAGCCGTGCCGCCCGCTCGTAGTCCTGGACGTCGGCGGCCTCGCGCATCTGCTGCTCGAGGCGGCGCACGAACGTCGTGGACGAGCCGGCCATGAAGTCGCAGAAGTCGTCGACGATCGCCCGGTGCTCCTCCTGCGACACCTTGCCGACGCACGGCGCGGAGCACTTGTCGATGTAGCCGAGCAGGCACGGGCGCCCGACCTGGCCGGCCCGCTTGAAGACCCCGGCGCTGCAGGTGCGGGCGGGGAACACCCGCAGCAGCAGGTCGAGCGTCTCGCGGATCGCCCAGGCGTGGGAGTAGGGCCCGAAGTAGCGGACGCCCTTCTTCTTGGGACCGCGCATCACCTGCAGCCGCGGGAAGTCCTCGTAGAGGGTCACGGCGAGCGAGGGGTAGCTCTTGTCGTCGCGGTACTTCACGTTGAACCGCGGGTCGAACTCCTTGATCCAGGAGTACTCGAGCTGCAGCGCCTCGACCTCGGTCGCGACGACGGTCCACTCCACCGACGAGGCCGTCGTCACCATCTGCCGGGTGCGCGGGTGCAGGTTGTGCATGTCCTGGAAGTACGACGAGACGCGGCTGCGCAGGCTCTTGGCCTTGCCGACGTAGACGACCTTGCCCTTGTCGTCGCGGAACCGGTAGACCCCGGGCTCGACCGGGATCGTCCCGGCGGCCGGCCGGTACGACTTCGGGTCTGCCACGCCTCCACACTAGGTCGGGCAGGAGACAGTCCTCGCCCGGCGAACTGTGCGTCATGCGCCGCCGCCCAGCCCTGCTCCTCGTCGCCGCCCTGCTGCTGTCCCCGCTGGCCCCCGTCGGCCGCGCAGCGGCCCCGGTCTACCAGCCGGTGTACCAGCCTGTGGCAGCGGGTCCGAGCCCCTCACCGAGGGTCGACGGCACCGAGAACGCGACCTACACGGTCCCCACCCGCTGGGGCCCGCTGGCGCTCTACGTGGTCCACCCGACGTCCCACGGCAAGCGGCTCCGCGCCCACGCGATCCTCACCGTCTCGCCCTACTCGGCGCTGGGCCGCAACGGCGACGCCGACACCTGGACCAAGCGCGGGTACGCCCGGATGTACGCCGACGTGATCGGGACCGGCGACTCGGGTGGCTGCTACGACTACGGCGGCCGGCGCGAGAAGGAGTCGGAGTACGACCTGGTCCAGTGGATCTCCAAGCAGCCCTGGTCGCTCGGCAGGGTCGGCATGACCGGCGGGTCGTACGACGGCACGACCGCCATGGCGGCCGCCGTCATGCGGCCGCCGGCCCTCGCCACCATCGTCCCGGTCGCCGCGATCAGCCGCTGGTACGACTACGCGTTCAGCAGCGGGCGCCGCTACACCTACACCGACGAGGAGCTCGGGCCCGAGGGCCTCTCGCACGCGACCGACGAGGGCGTCGACACTCCCCTCGCCTTCGACTTCGGGCTGGCCGTCCCGCCCCCGACCGACGTCCGGGACCCTGGCTGGGCCGAGCGGGTGCAGAAGACGATGGTCTTCTGCGACGAGCTCACGCACCTGCGCGAGGGCTACAGCCCGACGCCGGACTACACGGCGTTCTGGAAGGAGCGCGACTACGCCGCCCTCGCGGGCAAGGTCACGATCCCGGTCTACGTCCAGGCCAACTGGGGCGACTGGAACGTCAAGCAGGAGACCGGCCTGCGGTTCTTCGACGCCCTCACCCACAGCTCGGTGAAGCGAATGTGGTTCGGCCAGCGCTGGCGCGGCCACGGCGGCCCGGGCGGCGACACCGGGGTCACCGACTGGATGGACCGCTGGGTCGCGGGCGTCCACAACGGCATCGAGAACCGGCTCCAACCCGTCACCTCCGAGACCGCCGACAGCACCGGCACCCCTGGCCGCACCACCTGGGCCAACCGCACCGCGCCGCAGGTCTTCGCACTTACTGCTGGTCACGCCCTCGCCGCCACCGAGGAAGGCGACGTCCTCGACCTCGTCTTCGCCC
>CBIHPE010000230.1:0-5890 GCA_966212015.1 uncultured Frankiales bacterium
GGCGGGGGCGTCCGCCGGCGGGGCGGGCTCCTCAACCGCCGGCACCGGCGCGTCGTCCTCGAGCGGGGGGAACGCGTGCGGCGCCGACGGGCGGACCGGGGTGCGGCGCCGGCGAGCGGAGGGCTCGGTCGCGATGCGCTCCTCGAGCTGCTTCAGGCGCGCAGTCAGGTCACCGGTGAGGTCACCGTCGCCGGAGGCGTCAGTGGTTTCTGGCTCGTCGGGCACGGGGGGACGCTAGCAACTCGAGGGCCCGAATCCCGGGACCGAACGGGTCAGTAGGCGCCGTGCCGCCGCAGCACCGCGATCACGGTGCGGAGCAGGATCACCGCGTCGACGGCGAGCGACCAGTTCTCGACGTAGTACAGGTCCAGCCGCACGCTCTCGTCCCACGACAGGTCGGAGCGGCCGCTGACCTGCCACAGGCCGGTCATGCCGGGCCGCACGAGCAGCCGCCGGTGCTCGTCGCCGGCGACGTCCTCCAGCACGAGCGGCAGGGGCCGGGGACCGATCATCGACATCTGCCCGAGCAGCACGTTGAGCAGCTGCGGCAGCTCGTCGATCGACCAGCGGCGCAAGAAGGCCCCCACCCGGGTGACGCGGGGGTCGCGGCGGAGCTTGAACAGCCCGCCGTCGGCGTCGTTCAGGGCGTCGAGCTCCACCCGCAGCCGCTCGGCCTCGACGTGCATCGTGCGGAACTTCCAGATCGAGAAGGCCTCGCCGCCGAGCCCGAGCCGCTCCTGCCGGAAGAAGACGCCGCCGCGGCTGTCGAGGGCGATCGCCAGGGCGACGAGCGCGAACAGCGGCGTGAGCGCGACGAGCAGCAGCAGCGCGGCGATCCGGTCGGTCGTGTTCTTGAGGACGCGCGCCGCACCGGTGAACCGCGGAGCCTCGACGTAGAGCATGGACATGTTGGCGACCGGGCGGACGTGGATGCGCGGGCCGGCGATGTCGGTGATGGCGGGGCTGACCATCAGGTCGACGCCGGTGCCCTCGAGCTGCCAGGCCAGCCGGCGGACGAAGCCCTGCGGCATGTCGCCGGTGCCGACGACCGCGACCGTGTCGGCACGCGTGCGGCCGATCGTCTCGAGGACGTCGTGGAACTCCCACTGGTCGGGGAGGTCGTCGGTCATCCCGTCCTCGACGACACCTGCGGTGCACACACCGACGACCGAGAAGCCGGTGTCGTCGCGGCCCTGCACCTCGCGGATGAGGTCGGCGGCGGTGAAGGCGGGTCCGACGACGACGAGGCGGTGCAGCGCGAAGCCCTGGCGGCGGCGCGCCCACACGAAGCGGCGGACCGTCTGCCGGCCGAGCAGCAGGGCGGTCGTGCCGACCGGCAGCACGACGAACAGGCAGCCGCGGACGCTCTCGTCGCCCACGGCGTAGGCGACGAGGCCCAGCAGCGCGGCGTACTGCCAGGAGGCCGACAGCACCCGCTTGTACTCGTCGGAGCCCTGGCCGAGGACGCGGGACTCGTACGCCCCGCCGACGGCGAGCGGCACCAGCCACACGAACGCCAGGATCAGCGCGGCGGTCTGCTGGACCCAGGGCAGCGCGCTGCACGCGACGGCGACGAGGAGCGTGATGGCGAGGTCGCCGAGCGGCATCAGGCCGGCGTACTGGCGCTCCCAGGAAGGCCGGAGCGTGCGGGGGGCCACCGGGGCGGTCGCGAGGGCGGCGGCGCGGTCGACCCGGGCCCGGGCACGGGCCCTTCCGAGCCCCTCGGCCTGCTGGGTCACCACACCTCCGTAACGGTCAACGTACCGCCGCCTCGCACGCAGACGCTTGTCCAAGGCAACGACCGTGGGTCGGTTCCGTGACGGGCGCCTGCAGGTGCCAGGCTGCTGGGGTGGCGGGAAGGGCAGCTCTCAGTGTGGTGGTACCCACCCGCGACCGCCAGGACCGCCTGACCCGCTGTGTCGCCGCGCTGGAAGCGGTCCTCGGTGCCGACGACGAGCTGGTGGTCGTCGACTCGGCGTCCCGCACGCCGGTCGAGGGGGCCCTGCGCTGCGACCGCAAGGGCGCCTCCCGGGCCCGCAACGCCGGCTGGCGCGCCGCCCGGCACGAGCTGGTCGCCTTCGTCGACGACGACGTCGAGGTCAGGCCCGGGTGGGCGGACGCGCTCGTCGCGGCGCTGGGGGAGGCGCCCTGGGTGACGGGAGCAGTCGGCGTCCCGGCAGGCCAGGAGGACCGCGAGCGCCCGGTCGCTGTCACGACTCTCACCGAGCCCACCCGCCTGACCCTCGCCTCGAGGGGGACGCTCGGCGCGAGCGCCAACCTCGGGGTACGGCGGTCGGTGCTGTCTGCCGTCGGGGGCTTCGACGAGCGGCTCGGGCCCGGGACCTGGACGAGGGCGGCGGAGGACCTCGACCTGATGGACCGGCTGCTGGCCGCCGGGTTCGAGGGCAGGTTCGCGCCGGAGGCCCACGCCGTGCACGACCAGTGGCGCAGCCGGCGGCAGCTCGTCGCGCTCGACCACGGGTACGGCATCGGCCTCGGGGTGCGCCTGGTCCTGCTGCTCCGGGCGGGCAGCAGGGGCAGGGCCCGGACGGTGCTGCGGGACGCGGTCTGGTCGGGGACGGTCGTGACGGGGGCTCGCGACCTGGCGAAGGGCTACCAGCTGGGCGCGCTGCTCGGCCTCGTCCGGCTCCTGGGGGTGCTGCGCGGAGCGCTGCTCGGGGCGGTGCGGTTGTGAGGGTCGCGCTCTACCACCCGTGGATCTACCTGAAGAGCGGCATCGAGCGGTCGTTCGTCGAGCTGCTCCCGCGCTCGCGTCACGAGTGGCTGCTGCTCACCCACCACCACGAGCCGGACGCGACCTACCCCGAGCTGCGGGACGCGCGGGTCGTCGAGCTCGACCCCGCCGTGTCGGTGAAGCGGTCTCTGGGACCTCTGGCTCAGGCTGCCTGGCGGATCGGCCGGTCCCGGCTGCCGCTCGACGGCGCGCAGTCGCTGCTCGTGTCGAGCGAGGGGCTCGGCGACCTGGTCGCGCCGCGGTCACCGGTGCCGGTCGCGGCCTACTGCCACACCCCGCTGAAGATCCTGCACGACCCCGCGACCCGCGCTGCCCTCGTCGGCGACTCGACGGTGAAGCGGATCGGGCTCGGCGTGCTGGGTGGCGCCTTCGAGGCGGTCGACCGGCGGGCCTGGCGGTCCTATCGGCACGTGCTCGCGAACTCCGCGGAGACGAAGGCGCGCATCGGGGCCGCAGGACTGGTGCCCTCCGGGCCGGTCGAGGTGCTCTACCCGGGCGTCGACCTGGCGCGCTTCCCCGCCGGGACCGGGGCGCGCGAGCAGTTCCTGCTCGTGGCCGGTCGCATCATGTGGCAGAAGGACGTCGAGCTCGCGATCGAGACGCTGGAAGCCCTGCAGCGCAAGGGAAAGCGCGTGCGACTGGTGGTCGCGGGCGCGGTCGACGAGAAGAGCAAGCCCTACCTCGCGTCGTTGCAGCACCGGGCCGCCGGCCTCGACGTGACCTTCGAGCCGGACCCTCCGGACGCTCGCCTGTCGGAGCTCTACCGGACCTGCGCGCTGCTGCTGTTCACGGCTCGCAACGAGGACTTCGGCATCGTGCCGCTCGAGGCGATGGCGTCCGGCGCGCCGGTGCTCGCGGTCGACAGCGGCGGTCCGCGCGAGACCGTGGTCCCCGGCGTGACGGGCTGGCTCGAGCCGCGCGATCCCGAGCGGTTCGCCGATCGGGCGCTCGAGGTGCTCGAGGGCCGGGCGCCCTTCCAGACCTCGGCGATCGTGGAGCGCGCGGCCGAGTTCGGGTGGGACGCGTTCGCCGCCCGGGTCGACGACGTCATGGAGGCGGTCGCGCATGGCTGAGGCGCTGACCGTCGTCGTACCCACCCGCGACCGCCCCGAGCTGTTGAAGCGGTGCCTGGCCGCACTCGCGGCGGAGCTCACCCCGGAGGACCGGGTGGTCGTCGTGGACTCGGCTCCGGCGCGGCATCCCGTGCAGGCCGAGGGCGTCACGGTGCTGACCGCCGAGCGCCCGGGTACGTCCTGGGCGCGCAACCTCGGCTGGCGCGCTGCCACGACGGAGCAGGTCGCCTTCGTCGACGACGACGTGCTGGTCGCGCCGGGCTGGCGTGCTGCCGTCATGGCCTCTCCGGCCGAGTTCGTGCTCGGCGGCGTCACGGAGCCGCCGGATGACGTCCCCCACGAGCGCCCCGTGTCCCTCGCCGAGGGCACCGAGGGGCTCGTCATCGACCGGTCTGGGCCGCTCGATCCCGGCATCGCGGGCAACCTCCGCGTCCGTCGGTCGCTGCTCGAGGAGCTGGGCGGGTTCGACGAGCGGCTCGGCCCGGCGTCGTGGTTCGCGAGCGCCGAGGACCTCGACCTCGTCGACCGGATGGTGCTCGCCGGTCACGT
The DNA here is from genome assembly GCA_966212015.1 of uncultured Frankiales bacterium. Classification (GTDB taxonomy): domain Bacteria; phylum Actinomycetota; class Actinomycetes; order Mycobacteriales; family SCTD01; genus RYN-111. The sequence goes on from CBIHPE010000230.1 coordinate 4,378, forward strand.
GGGGTGGTTCGAGCCGGCCGCCCTCGCCTGGCACGTGCAGCACCGCACCGACACGCAGGCCCTCAGCCTGCACTGGGCCTACGGCAAGGGGATGGGCGCCCGGCTGGCGCGGCTGGCCCGCACGGATCGGCACCGCGCTCGGCTGCTGCTGCCACGCGTGCTCAGGCTCGGCGGTGTGGCCACGGCGGCGTCGGAGGTCGCGTCGGGGACGAAGCGGCACTGGGGGCCGCCGGTCGTCTGGCGGCTGGGCGCCCTCGCCGGCTTCGTCGTCGGGGTGGTGCGGCGGCTATGACGACCTCGTCGCCGGCAGCACGGAGGGTCCTCCTGGTCTCCGAGCACTGCCCCGAGCTCGAGGGCACAGCGAGCGGTCGGCTGCTGCGCGCCGCGGGCGACGGCCTCGTCGCCGCGGGTCACGACGTGACGGCGGTCTGCTGGACCTCGCGCGAGCCCGCCGAGGACCTGCCTGCCTGGGCGTCGTGGCGGCCCCTGCACCTGGGTCACGGGGTGCGCGACCACGCCCTGGCGCTGGTGCGTCCGCGTTGGGGCTCCCACGCGCTGGACCTGCCCGACGACGCCGAGCTCTCGTTCGCCGAGGACCCGCTCTCGTGGCCCGCGATCGCGCGGCACCGGCGGACCGGCGTCGTCGTGCACTACTCGTGCCTGCTCGACGCGCAGGCCCTCGGTGAGGTGTCGATGTCGGCACGGCAGGGGCATCGCGCAGACCGGCGCGCGGTGCGCCGATCGACGCTGCCGTCGTCGTACTCCCGGCGGGTCGGCGCCTTCCTCGGGACCTCGCACTGGCTGCCGGCCGCCGTGCCCCTGACCGACCCGGTGCCGCTGGTCGAGGCACCCCGCGCCCTGCTGCTCGCCGGCTGGGACTGGCCGCCGAACGCCGTGGCCCTGCAGGCGCTGCTGGCCGACTGGCCCGACGTGCGCTCCCGGGTGCCGGGAGCGGAGCTGCTGATCGCGGGTCGGGGCTGCCCCGACGTGCAGGCGGACGGGGTGCGGATCCTCGGCTCGGTGTCCCGGGCGGTCGACGCGTTCGCCGAGGCCTCGGTGCTCGCGTTCCCGAGCCCGCCCACGACCGGCCCCAAGACGAAGGTGCTCGAATCCCTGGCCGCCGGCCTGCCGGTCGTCACGACGACAGCCGGCACCGAGGGGCTCGCCTCGACCGACGGCTGCGTGATAGCCCAGGCTGGGGAGTTTTCGGGGGCCTTGTCCTCGCTGCTGGCCGACCCCGCCCGCCGCGCGTCGCTCTCGGCGGCCGGCCGCGCCCTCGTGGAGTCGCACCACAGCCCGGCCGCCGCCGCCGCCGCCCGCATCAGCGCCTGGACTTCCACTCCCTGACGCACGATCTTCCGCACGTGGTGCCCGACACGCGGCCAGCCATCCCTAGAAGCGGGACATGGCGCGGGGTGCCCCCGCGCACGAACTGGGGGGGGGGTCGCCACCCCCCCCCGGGGCCCGCCCGGGGGGAGCAGGGCGGGGCGGGGCGGGGGCCGGCCCGGGCGGC
>CBIHPE010000231.1:0-5882 GCA_966212015.1 uncultured Frankiales bacterium
GCAGGTAGTGGTGCACGGTCTTGTGGATCCGGCGCCCGTCGGCGACGAACCAGAAGTCGATGGTGCCCAGCTTGCCGAGGACCTCGCCCTGGATGCCGGTCTCCTCCTGCACCTCGCGAACGGCCGTCTGCGGCTCGGTCTCGCCCTCCTCGACGTGCCCCTTCGGCAGCGACCAGAGCAGCCGCCCGCGCCGGTCGAGCCGGCCGATGAGCGCGCCCTTCGCGTCCGGCCCGCGACCGTCGAGGACCAGGCCCCCGGCGCTCGTCTCGTCGACCCGGCGGAGCACCCGGCGAAGCCCCTGCCGCCCCGGCTGCCGTCTCCCCGATCCCAGCGGCGGGCGCGGCTTGGGCCGCTCACCGGGGGTGGTCATGGCCTCAATCTACGGGGATCGCCTGTGCCTTCTCCTAGGCTTCCGGCCCGTGTCCGACTCGACGAACGCCCCGGTGGGTGACCTCGTGAGCACCGCCGCGCGCGTGCTCGTCGAGCGCTCCCCGGTGCTGGTCGAGATCGGCGGCCTGTTCCGGGCCGCCGGCTTCCGGCTCCACCTGGTCGGCGGCTCGGTGCGCGATGCGCTGCTGGGCCGCCTCGACGAGGACCTCGACCTCACCACCGACGCGCGCCCCGAGCAGGTGATGGAGCTGGTCGCGCCCTGGGCCGACGCGGTCTGGGACATCGGGATCGCGTTCGGCACCGTCGGGTGCCGCAAGGCGGGGCAGCAGCTCGAGATCACGACGTACCGCTCCGAGTCCTACGACCGCACCAGCCGCAAGCCTGAGGTGGTCTACGGCGAGTCGCTCGAGGAGGACCTCGTGCGGCGCGACTTCGCGATGAACGCGATGGCGCTGCAGCTGCCCGACTGGACGGCACCCGACGCCTTCGTCGACCTGTACGGCGGCATGGCGGACCTCGCCACCGGCGTGATCCGCACCCCCGGCCGGCCGGAGGACTCCTTCGACGACGACCCGCTCCGGATGCTGCGCGCTGCGCGGTTCGCGGCCCAGCTCGGGTTCGAGGTCGCGCCCGAGGTCGTCGCCGCCATGACCGACCGCGCCGCCCGCATCGAGATCGTGAGCGCGGAGCGGGTCCGGACCGAGCTCGAGAAGCTCGTCCTCGCGGCCCACCCGCGCAAGGGGCTCACCCTGCTGGTCGACACCGGCCTGGCGGCGTACGTCCTCCCGGAGCTGCCTGCCCTCCGGCTCGAGATCGACGAGCACCAGCAGCACAAGGACGTGTACGAGCACAGCCTGCAGGTGCTCGAGCGGGCCATCGCCCTCGAGAGCCGGCTCCCCGACGGCGGCCCGGACCTGGTGCTCCGGCTGGCGGCGCTGCTGCACGACATCGGCAAGCCCGCCACCCGCCGGTTCGAGAGCGGGAAGGTGACCTTCCACCACCACGAGCTCGCGGGCGCGCGGATGGCCAAGAAGCGGCTCAAGGCGCTCACGTTCGGCAAGGACGTCGTGGACGCGGTGACGCTGCTGACCGAGCTGCACCTGCGCTTCCACGGCTACGGGCAGCCCGGCACGTCCCCGTGGACCGACGCCGCCGTGCGGCGCTACGTCGTCGATGCCGGTGACCAGCTGCTGCGGCTGCACCTGCTGACCCGCTCCGACTGCACGACCCGCAACCAGCGGCGCGCGCAGCGGCTGTCGGACGCCTACGACGACCTCGAGCGCCGGATCGAGGTGCTCGCGGAGCAGGAGGAGCTCAACGCGATCCGGCCGGACCTCGACGGCAACGCGATCATGCAGATCCTCGGGCTCCCTCCGGGCCGCGAGGTCGGGGCGGCGTACAAGCACATGCTCGCGCTGCGGATGGAGCACGGCCCCCTGTCCCACGACGAGGCCGTGGCTGCCCTCCGCGCCTGGGCGGCCGAGCACCTCGGGAACGACACGCCGGGGGCCTAGTCCTTTCGGGCCATACCGAGGTGGCCTCACGACGCCGATGATGTGGACGTGGCGGACATCCGGGACACAAGCCAGGAATCGCAGGGCGCTCCGCGCTCCCTGCTGACCTGGTTCAGCGGTCCCCGCGCCCCGCAGGCCGTGCTCGCCGCTGGCCTGGCCGTGCTGGCCGCCGCGGGCGCCACGGTCGTGCTGCGCAGCACCGACCCGGCGTCGGCCGACACCACCGTCGCCGTCGCCCGACTGGCTCAGGTCTACCTGCCCGACGGCACCAACCACCCCGCGCAGCAGGGCGAGGTGCTGCCCCGCGGCGCCGAGCTGCACACCGGCGACGGCGGCGGCGCGCAGCTGATCACCGCCGGGCGGCGGGTCTACGTCGGCCAGCTGTCGACCCTGACGGTGCAGGACGGGGTGCGCGAGGCGCTGTCGCGCGGCAGCGCCATGGTCGACGCCCGTGACGGGGCGCACCTCACGCTCACCACCCCCGCCGGCGCCGTGCGCGCCCCAGGTGGCTCGGTCGTGCGGGTCGAGGAGGGCTTGCCGCTCACCCGCATCGCGGCCTACGCCGGCACGGTGACCTTCCGGCCGGTCGGCCGGTCGTCGCAGACCACTGTCCCGTCGCTCTTCCAGGTGAAGGTGCAGCAGGGCTCCCTGCCCCAGCGCGAGACGCCGCTGCAGCTGGCCGGCCCGGACGCGTCGGGCAGGCCCGACCCGTGGGACCCGGCCGTTGCGGCGGACCTGGTCGCCGCCGACAAGGACCTCAACAGCCTGGCCAGCGGTCTCGGCCAGGAGGAGGGCGCGACCTACCTCGCGACCGTCTACCGCGCCGCATCGACTCCGCCGGCGGGCGCGCCCCGCGGTGAGGCGGCTCTGGAGATCCTCGTCGCCCGTGCCTCCACCCGCTCCGGAGACGTGCTCAGCACGGTCCGCGGCTACCGGGCAGACCTCGGCTCCTGGGGCGTGGTCGCGGCGCTCGTGCAGTCCAAGGTCGCCGACATCAGCGCGGTCCTCGACGCCGCCCTCGCACCGGCCTCGTCGACCGACCCCGGCTCGCCGACCACCGTCAACGCCGGACGGCAGCCGACCCTGCCGACCCTGTCGGCGTCGGACTCCCCGAGCAACGGCCCGACCGGTCGGCCAACCTCCTCGCCGACGCCGACGCCGACCAGGACCAGCGGCCCGTCCGCTCCCCCCGGCCTGGTGCAGACGCTCATCACGACCGTGACCGACGTGCTCCCGCACCCGACCCAGGCGGCTGCTCCGACCGGTAGCAAGCCGGTCGCCACGCCCACGCCGATCGTGTCCAAGAAGCCCTGCCTGCTCGGCGCGGTCCTCTGCTGAGCCTGTCCGAGGCGAGAGCTCCTACGACGTCGTGACGACAGGCTCCGGCGGCTCGAACGGCATTCTCCTGCGCACCACCGTGCCGTACACCACCCCGGTGAGCGCGTACGCCACCGCGATCGCCCCCAGCACGGCGTAGCTGCGCCCGTTGTCCGGCAGCACGAGCGCGGCGATCCCGCCGGCGGCGGCGAAGCTGACGTTGACCAGCGTGTCGTAGAGGGAGAACACCCGCCCGCGGAACGCGTCGTCGACCGACTCCTGGATCAGCGTGTCGACGCAGATCTTCGCGGCCTGCGAGCACACCCCCAGCAGCAGGCCCCCGACGACCAGCGCCGCGTGCGTGTAGAGCATCCCGATGCTGCCGGAGACGACCGCCGCGACGAGCAGCACGACGGCGATCCAGCGCTGCGTCCCGACCGCCCTCGTCACGGTGGGCGTGACGAGCGCTGCGACCACCCCGCCGACGACGGTCGCGGTCAGGACCTCCCCCAGCCCGGTGAAGCCGCGGTGCAGGTAGCCGGTCTTGGTGTAGAGCAGCAGCGTGCCGACGAACATCAGGCCGGTGAGGAACCGCTGGACCGTGATCGTCAGCAGGGCCCGGGCGGCCGGTCGCCGGTCGCGCAGGTGCCGGGCCCCCTCGAGCAGCCCGCGGGCCACCTCCGCGACGGCCGCACCGAGCGGCGCGACCGCGCCCGTGGGGCCGAGGCGTCGGCGTGCGATCCCCGCGGCGAGCAGGCACGTGACCGCGTAGACGACGGCGGCCGTCAGCGCCGTCCGCCCGGCCCCTGCGTCGGTCGACCCCCACAGCGACCGCAGCCCCAGCGAGCTCACCCCGCCCACCGCCGTCGCAGCCTGCCCGGCTGTGGTCGTCAGGGCGTTGGCCGTCACGAGGTCGCGCGTCTCGACGACCTGCGGCAGCGAGGCGGACAGGCCGCTGAGCACGAACCGGTTGAGCGACACGATGACGAGCGCCAGCCCCACGGAGGGCACGCTGAGCGCCCCGGTCTGCCACAGGCTCAGCGCGAACACCAGGCTCAGCACCGCCCGCAGGCCGTTCGACACCATGAGCACCCGCTGCCGTGACCAGCGGTCGATGAAGACGCCGGCGAACGGACCGACAAGCGAGTACGGCAGCAGCACCGTCGCGAAGGCGGTGGCCGCTGCGGCGGCCGACGTGGCCTTCTCCGGGTTGAAGAAGGCCGCCCCGAACAGCGCCCCCTGGAACAGCCCGTCGCCGCACTGGCCGCCGAGCCGCACCCGCAGCAGCCGGCGGAAGTCCGCTTCGGCCGCCATCCGGCGCACGGGGTGCACGCTCACGCGCCCACCCTTCCACGGACGGGTGCCCGCTTAACGCCGGCTGAACGCCCGCGCGCCCACGTGGACGCTGTTGTCAGCCGCATGCAACGCTTGCCCTGTGGAATCCACAAGCCTCGAGGAACGCACCCCCCGGCGTCCGCTGGCCGAGCGCGTGCTGGCGAACCAGCACTGGTACCACACGATGGAGCTCGCGCCCGGTGTCGTGACGCCCGGCCGGTTCGACCTGCGCGGGGTGATCGCCGGCTTCCCCTGGCCCGACGTGCGGGGCAAGCGCGTCCTCGACGTCGCGACCTACGACGGCCAGCTCGCCTTCGAGATGGAGCGCCGCGGCGCCGCCGAGGTGGTCGCCACCGACGTGGGCAGCCACGCCGACTGGGACTTCAACCCTCGGGAGCGGTCCGGCAGCCTCTCCTACCTCGACGCCGAGGGCGGCGTGAAGGGCCAGGGCTTCGACATCGCCAAGGAGGCGCTCGGCTCGGCGGTCGACCGCCGGTTCATCAACGTCTACGACCTGCACCCCGACGTCCTCGGCACCTTCGACGTCGTCGTCTGCGGCTCGCTGCTGCTGCACCTGCGCGACCCGTTCCGCGCCCTGTCGGCGATCCACTCGGTGTGCCACGGCGAGTTCCTGTCGATCGAGCAGGTCGACCCGCTCCTCACCCTGACCAGCCGCCGCCGCCCGGCCTATGCCCTGCGCGGCGCCAACTGCCAGTGGACGGTCCCCAACACCGCCGCCCACAACGCGATGCTCGAGGTCTGCGGCTTCGACGTCGTCGAGGCGCACCGCACCACGACCGAGGCGTTCGGCCCGTCGCACCCGCCGGTGCGCTGGCCGCTGACCACCCGGATCGCCACGCGCCTCGTGGCCGGCGGCATCGGCGTACCCGTCCACGCCGTCCGCACCCGCGTCGCCGCGCTCCCCTGAGCTCCCCGCGGTGCACGACGGCTGATCCGCCGGAACCTCATGCACCCGGGCTGATCCGCGGGGAACCTCATGCACCCTGAGCGTGCGCGAAACGGCATCCACGAGGTTTCGCGACGGGCGGGCACGACGAAGGCCCCCACCCGCGAGGGGTGAGGGCCTTCGGTCGGAGCCTTACTTGCCGTTGATCCAGGCCTCGAGCTCGGTCTTGGCGATGTCGTCAGCGACCTGCTTCGGCGGGCTCTTCATGAAGTACGTCGACGCGGGGTGCACGGGGCCACCCTCGCCGCGGTCCATGGCGAGCTTCGCGCAGCGGAGCGCGTCGATGATGACGCCGGCGCTGTTGGGGGAGTCCCAGACCTCGAGCTTGTACTCGAGGTTCAGCGGGACGTCACCGAAGG
>CBIHPE010000232.1:0-5766 GCA_966212015.1 uncultured Frankiales bacterium
CGCCGGAGCGGCCCGAGCTCCGGGCGCCCGCCGTCGAGGAGCCGGCAGCCGAGGAGCCGGTCGTGGCGGACTCGGGCGACGCGGTGGACGAGGTCGCGTGGGACGACTCCCCGCACGACGACGGCGACGCCTGGGACGACTCGACGACGGCCTACGCGGAGCCCGAGGAGGGCTACGGCGAGGACAGCGCTGAGCCCGAGCCGGGGGCCGGCGACGCCGGACAGGACTGGTTCCGCGGACTCGTCGACACCGGGTCCGCCGAGGCCGTCGCGGAGGACATGCCGCACGAGACCCCGGAGCCGGCGGAACCGTCCGGCCCGCGACCACCCGTCCCGCCCCAGCGCGTGAGCCCTGGTCGGGCCCTGCTCGGTGCGGGGGTGGCGCTGCTCGGCGTGCTGCTGGCGATCGGGTCCCTGCTGTTCCTCAACGGCAACGACGAGCCCAAGGGCAGCCCAGCCATCCCCTCACCGACCCTGGCGAGCCCGCAGCCGAGCCCGTCGCAGCCGACCCCCACGCCGACGCCGAGCCGGTCGACGCCCTCGAGCCCGGCGCCAGTGGTCGTGCCGACGTCGGCGGCTCCGGTCGAGGCCGCGATCGTGCCGGTGCGGGTCCTCAACAACAGCAAGATCAAGGGCCTCGCTGAGGCCGGGGCCGCGAAGTTCCGCAGCGGCGGCTGGCCGGTGCCGCAGACCGGCAACTACCGCGGCGGGACGATCTCGACGACCACCGTCTACTACCCGCCCGGCCAGCGCGCGTCGGCAGAGCGCTTCGCCAGGCAGTTCGGCATCCCGAGGGTCGCGCCCCGCTTCCCGGGCATCCCCGTCCCGGGCATGACCGTCATCCTCACCCGCGACTACCACCCCTAGCCGCGACCATGCGGGTTCGCCAGCGCTCGGACGCTGACGACGTCACGATGTCTCCTCAGGAGGCCTCGCGGCTCGCGGCGAAGGCGGCCAGGGACGCGACCTGAGCCGGGTCGAGCGACGGCCGGACCGTCTTGAGGGCGGTCTCGAGGTGGGCGGCGGTGACCGTCGAGGCGGTCATCGACTCGCGCATGGCGCACAGCGCCGCCTCGCGGACGAGGGCGGCGCAGTCGGCGGCGGAGTAGCCCTCGGTGCGCATGCCGAGGTCGACCAGGTCGATGCCCTCGGCCAGCGGGACCTTCTTCACCGCGGTCTGCAGGATCGCCGTGCGGGCCTCGGCGTCGGGCGGCGGGACGTAGACGAGCTTCTCGAGGCGCCCCGGCCGCAGCAGTGCCGGGTCGATGAGGTCGGGACGGTTGGTCGCCCCGATCACGACCACGTCGTGCAGGGACTCGACGCCGTCGAGCTCGGTCAGCAGCGCGGCCACGACGCGGTCCGTCGTACCCCCGTCGGTGGACTGCCCTCGCGTCGGGGCGAGCGCGTCGACCTCGTCCAGGAAGACGAGCGTCGGGGCGGCCTCGCGGGCGCGGCGGAACAGCTCGCGGACGGCCTTCTCCGACTCGCCGACCCACTTCGACAGCAGCTCGGCGCCCTTGACCGACAGCACGTTGGCCTGGCCGGACCCGGCGATGGCCTTGACGAGGAAGGTCTTGCCGCAACCGGGTGGGCCGTAGAGCAGCAGGCCGTGCGGGGCCGCGACGCCGAGCTTCTCGAAGGTGTCGGGGTACTGCAGCGGCCACAGCACCGTCTCGGTCACGGCCTGCTTCACCTCGGCCATGTCGCCGACCTCGTCCAGCGTGATCTTGGCGATGTCGAGGGTCGCGGAGCCCATCGCCGTCGGGCGCACGACCTCGAGCGCCGCGGTGAAGTCGGCCGCCGTCACGGTGGGCTCGGCCGCGTCCTGCTGGCGGGAGGCGGCCCGGAGCCCGGCCTCCTTGATCAGGGCGAGCAGGTCGGCAGCGACGAACCCCGGTGTGCGGCCGGCGACGTCGTCGAGCGCCACGTCCTTGTCGAGAGGGACCGTCTTCGACAGCGCCTGCAGCACCTTCAGCCGCTGGCCCTTGTCGGGCAGCGGGATGGAGACCTCGTGGTCGAGGGTCCCCGGCGCGCGCAGGGCAGGGTCGATGCTCTCCGGCTTCGACGTCGTGCAGACCAGCGCTCCGCTGCCGGCGGCGACGAACTCGCGGACGGCTCCGAGGAAGTACGCCGAGAGGGGACCGCCGTCGGCGGGGACGAGCGCCTCGACGTCCTCGATGACCAGCACCGCGCCTCGGGACGCGTCGGCGAGCAGGCCCTTCAGCTGCTGGAAGGCGGCGTTCGGCTCCAGTCCGGCGACCGTCGGGCCCCAGGCCCGGATCAGGCGCAGCCCGAGGGCGCGGGTCACGGCCTCGACGAGAGCGGACTTGCCCGAGCCGGCCGGCCCGGTGACGAGGACCCCGAGCTGCGCCGTCGTGCCGAGCCTGGCGAGCAGGTCCTTGCGGTGGAAGCCGAGGTCGAGCCACTCGGTGAGCTGCTTCTCCTGGTTCTCGAGGCCGGGCAGGTCGGCGGGCGCGTGCGCGGCTCCTGACGTCGGGAGCACCAGCGGCGTCGCCGACCCGGTCGTGGACAGGCCGCCCTGGAAGCCGACGACGGTCGCCATCGTGACGACGGCCGGGCCGGCGGGCGAGACGGCCGCGACCTCGAGCAGCAGCGACGACCAGGCCGGCCCGAGGAGGTTGGCCAGCGACCGGCGGGTGGCGACGACGTCGACCTCGGGTAGCGGCCGCAGGTCGTTGGTCAGCAGCGACACCTGGTCGCCGGTCGTCATCACCTTGCCGAGCAGCGACGTCCGCAGGATCTCGGGGGAGACGCTGCTGACGATCTCCTTCGACGCGTTCACCGTCACCGACAGCGCCTCGACGTCGGGCGCGCGCTCCACCCGTACGACGCCGTTGTCGGGCACCCCCGCGTTGCCGAGCACGAGCTCGTCGCAGAGCAGCTCGTGCGGGCTGCGGTCGGGCGGGGCGAGCGCGACCATGCCCCCCGTGGTCCGGGTGCCGGTCACGGTGACCAGGTCCCACACCGACAGCCCGAGGGCGGTCAGCGCGTCGGGGTGCAGGCGGACGATCCCACGCCTCTGGTCGAGCGGGGACGGGAACAGCCTCGCGGTCATCTCCAGCACGCCGCTATCCTGGCAGCACAACTCCACAAGCACGTCTTCATCCCGAGGGGCACCAGGGACACGGCCCGATGACGCCCCGGCAACCAGCTCGCCCGAGCCAGGTGCCAACTCCGTCCCGCGGCCAACAGCGCGGGAAAGATGAGGAGCACAACAGTGACTTCGCTTATCCCCGCGGCTTTCGCGGGCAGCCCCGCCATCGGTCTCGTCTGTCGCGAGTGCGGCAACCAGATCCCGCTCGCACCGGTGCACGTGTGCGCCGAGTGCTTCGCGCCGCTCGAGGTGGAGTACGACGAGGACAAGCTCAAGCTCGTCACGCGGGCCCAGATCGAGGCCGGCCCCCAGACCATCTGGCGCTACGCCGGGCTGCTCCCCGCCGGCCAGGACGAGGCCACCCGCGTGGACCTCGGCGCCGGCATGACGAAGCTGCGCGAGGCGCCGAACCTCGCCAGGGCCCTGGGCATGCGCAAGCTCTACGTGAAGGACGACAGCGGCAACCCCACGCACTCCTTCAAGGACCGCGTCGTCTCCGTGGCGCTCTCGGCGGCGAAGGCCTTCGGCTACGAGACCGTCTCCTGCGCCTCCACCGGCAACCTGGCCAACTCGGTCGCCGCCCACGCGACGCACGTCGGCCTGAAGGCGGTCGTGTTCATCCCATCGGACCTCGAGCAGGGGAAGGTCGTCCAGACCGCGGTCTACGGCCAGACCCTCGTGGCGGTCGACGGCACCTACGACGACGTCAACCGGCTCTGCTCCGAGATCGCCGAGCAGGAGGAGTGGGCGTTCGTGAACGTGAACGTCCGGCCGTACTACGCCGAGGGCTCCAAGACCCTGGGGTACGAGGTGGCGGAGCAGCTCGGCTGGCGACTGCCGCAGCAGGTGGTCATCCCGATGGCGTCCGGCTCGCTGCTGACGAAGGTCGACAAGGCCTTCCGCGAGCTGGTGAAGCTCGGTCTCGTGGACTCCTCGCCCTACCAGGTGTTCGGGGCGCAGGCGACCGGCTGCTCGCCGATCGCGACCGCCTTCGAGAACGGCTGGGACACCGTCAAGCCGGTGAAGCCGGACACCATCGCCAAGTCGCTCGCCATCGGCAACCCGGCCGACGGGCCGTACGCGCTCGACGTCGTCCGGCGCACCGGCGGGGCCATGGGTCACGTGTCCGACCAGGAGGTCATCGAGGGCATCTCGCTGCTGGCCGAGACCGAGGGCGTCTTCGCCGAGACCGCCGGCGGCGTGACCGTCGCGACCCTGCGCCAGCTGCTCAAGGCCGGGCTCGTCGACCCCGACGCGGAGACGGTGCTCTACAACACCGGCGACGGGCTGAAGACGATCGAGGCCACCGCGCTGACGTCCGTCCCGACCGTGACGATCGCCCCGTCGTACTCCGCCTTCGCGAAGTCCGGCGCCGGGAGCTGATCCCCGAGCGGGACGCGACTGGGCCAGCCAGGTCGCGCCCCACCCGCGAAGGGAACGCACCAAGCCCTTCGTGCGTCGCGTGCCCGCGGATGCCTGCCGCTCGCCCGCGTAGGAGTCCTGCGTCGGACGGCACGGATCGGCGGCTGCACGGATGTGTGCCGCTCGCCCGCGCAGGGATCGCCCGTGAGGCGGCGCACATCGGGCGGTCTGCTGGGGGCGAACAGGGTCCGCTTGCACTCTCGGGGGGAGAGTGCCAATAATGGGCGTAGCACTCGCACCCTTCGAGTGCCAGATCTCCCTGGTGAGGCCGGCAACCCGGTCGTCCGTCGCGGGCACCGAGCGGGAGATCCACCGAACCATGGAGGAATCCACGCATGGCCAAGTTGATCGCGTTTGACGAAGAGGCCCGTCGCGGTCTCGAGCGCGGCATGAACCAGCTCGCCGACGCCGTCAAGGTCACCCTCGGTCCCAAGGGCCGCAACGTCGTCCTGGAGAAGAAGTGGGGCGCCCCCACGATCACCAACGACGGCGTCTCCATCGCCAAGGAGATCGAGCTCGAGGACCCCTACGAGAAGATCGGTGCCGAGCTCGTCAAGGAGGTCGCCAAGAAGACGGACGACGTCGCTGGCGACGGCACCACAACCGCCACCGTCCTGGCGCAGGCGCTCGTCCGTGAGGGCCTGCGCAACGTCGCGGCCGGCGCGAACCCGATGTCGCTGAAGAAGGGCATCGAGGCCGCCGTCGAGCGCGTCGTCGAGGCCATCGGCAACGCCGCCAAGGACGTCGAGACCAAGGAGCAGATCGCTGCGACCGCGTCGATCTCCGCTGCTGACACCACGGTCGGCGACATCATCGCCGAGGCCATGGACAAGGTCGGCAAGGAGGGCGTGATCACGGTCGAGGAGAGCAACACCTTCGGCCTGGAGCTCGAGCTCACCGAGGGCATGCGCTTCGACAAGGGCTACATCAGCCCCTACTTCGTCACCGACCCGGAGCGCATGGAGGCGACCCTCGAGGACCCCTACATCCTCGTGGTCAACGGCAAGATCGGTTCCGTCAAGGACCTGCTCCCGCTGCTCGAGAAGGTCATGCAGAGCGGCAAGCCGCTCGCGATCATCGCCGAGGACGTCGAGGGCGAGGCCCTGGCCACGCTCGTCGTGAACAAGATCCGCGGCACGTTCAAGTCCGCCGCCGTCAAGGCGCCCGGCTTCGGTGACCGCCGCAAGGCCATGCTGCAGGACATCGCGATCCTGACCGGCGGCCAGGTCA
>CBIHPE010000233.1:0-5755 GCA_966212015.1 uncultured Frankiales bacterium
GCCCGGCTCAGCGGATCAGGCTGGGGTGCTCCCGGAACCACGCGATCGTCCGGGACAGACCGTCCTCGAACTCGACCTTCGGCTCCCAGCCGAGCTCGCGGCGGGCCAGGCTGATGTCGGGCTGGCGGATGCTCGGGTCGTCGACCGGGCGGTCGATGAAGACGATCTCGCTGTCCGAACCGGTGAGGCGCTTGATGGTCTCGGCCAGGTGCAGCACCGAGACCTCGTGGGGGTTGCCGATGTTGACCGGCCCCGGCAGGTCCGAGCGAAGCAGCCGCATGATCCCCTCGACCAGGTCGTCGACGTAGATGATCGAACGGGTCTGGCTGCCGTCACCGGCCACCGTGATCGGCTTGCCCGTGAGGGCCTGCGACGTGAACGCCGGGATCGCGCGCCCGTCGTTGGGGCGCATCCGCGGGCCGTGGGTGTTGAAGATGCGCAGGATGGCGGTGTCCACGCCGTGGGTGCGCCGGTAGGCCATCGTGAGCGCCTCGGCGTACCTCTTGGCCTCGTCGTAGACCCCGCGGGGGCCGACCGGGTTGACGTGCCCCCAGTAGGTCTCGGGCTGCGGGTGGACCTGCGGGTCGCCATAGGTCTCCGAGGTGGAGGCGAGCAGGAAGCGCGCGCCCTTCTCCTTCGCCAGCCCGAGCGCGTGCAGGGTGCCGGTGGAGCCGACCTTCATCGTCTCGATCGGCAGCTGCAGGTAGTCGATCGGCGACGCGGGGGAGGCGAAGTGCATGACCTGGTCGACCGGCCCGGCGACGTGGACGTAGTCCGTGACGTCGGCCTTCACCAGGCGGAAGGCGTCCTTCTCCATGAGGTGCGCGACGTTCGCCGGCGTCCCCGTCAGGAAGTTGTCCAGCGCGAGCACCTCGTGCCCGTCGGCCAGCAGCCGCTCGCACAGGTGGGACCCCAGGAAGCCGGCCCCGCCGGTGACCACAGTGCGCATTGCGCCGACTCTAGGTGGCCAGCGACGACAATGAAGGGGTGTCTCCCTTACTCGCCGCCTACCTCGGCATGGCCCTGCTGCTCCTGGTGAGCGGCTACGCCGCCGCTCAAGTGCGTCGCGGCGGGCTCGACCGGGCGATGCGCGCCGGGCTGCTGGTCAACCTCGCCGGGGTCGCGGTGCTCTGGCTGCGCACCGACAAGCCCATCGAGGGCCGGACCTTGCTCGTCCTCGGCGAGCGGCACGGCCTCACCGTCGCCGACCTGCTGGTCGTCGTCCCGCTGCTGGTGGCCGGGGCGGTGGCTCAGTCCGTCCGGGTCTCCGCCCGCGAGAACCGCAGGTAGGAGCGCGACGGCGTCGGACCGCGCTGGTCCTGGTAGCGGCTGCCGTAGATCGAGGACCCGTACGGGTGCTCGCTCGGCGACGACAGCTGCAGCACGCAGATCTGGCCGATCTTCATGCCGGGGTAGAGCTTGATGGGCAGGTTGGCGACGTTGCTCAGCTCCAGCGTCACGTGCCCGCTGAAGCCCGGGTCGATGAAGCCCGCCGTGGAGTGCGTCAGCAGGCCCAGCCGGCCGAGGCTGCTGTTGTGCGTGGGGACGTACCCCCGGCCCACGAGGAACACGCCGTCGGCCGCCTCGACCTCGATGCAGCGAACCCTGACGGTCGGCACCGGACGAACCGCGACGACGGAGCGGAACGTGGACTGGCGGCGCTTCTCGGTGAGCCGCGCGAGCTTGCGCTCCAGGCGGAACACCGGAAGGTGCGGAGTGAACTTCACCTGGTACGCCGGGCCGCAGTCGACCCCGTTCAGCGTGACGCTCTTCTTCCGCTGCACAGGACGCAGGCCGAGGCTGGCTGCCAGCTCGAACACGCCCTCGGCCAAGTGGGGGAGCGTGCTCACGAACTCGCAGCGGCCGATGTCGTCGACGTACCCGTCGCTGTCCATCAGGCCCTGGAGGAGCGCCAGTCGCTGCGCGTACGACGCCTGGAGGTAGTGCGCCGGGATGTGCTTGTGGTCGAGGACGCTGAGCTCACGCAGGTGGGCTTGGAGGCAGTCGCCGCTCGCGAACCTGCCGCCTGCGTCCCGTTCCCGGTCCTCGTGGCCGAGGCCGATGCGCCAACCGTAGGGCGCGGACGTCTTGTGGATCGGGTACCCCGCGGCCTGGATCTCGTCGACGACCTGCGGGTCAGCAGTGGTGATCGTGGCGCTTGCCGTGGTGCCGTCGCCCAGCCAGATCCCCAGCACGTACGGGTCGACGAGCAGCTCGCGCTCGGGGTAGTCGGCCGGACCAGCGAGGGGGATGTGGTGGTTCCACTCCTTGCCGTCACTGGTGCGCAGCGTGGCCGCGAGCTGCGCGGTGGTCTTGCTCGTCGGCGGCTGACCTGTGCGCTTGGCGCGAACCCGCTCGGCCTTGTCCCAGGTCACCCACTGGTGCTTCGCGTCCGCGATGAAGGAGCTGCCGTCGGACAGCAGCACCTCGTAGCAGTCGCGATCGTCCAGGTATCCCGTGGTGGCGACGACCTTCGTCGGCTTGCCGTCGCTGCCGAACACCCGGTCCCCGACCTCGAGGAACTGCATCTCGGTCCAGCCGTCCGGCGTCGGGACCTCCGTCGTGAGCGCGAGCGCCTTGCCCTCGAGGCGGCTTGCGAGGTCGTCACCCAGGCTGATGACCTCCAGGGTCGATCCCAGTACGAACTCACCCGGGTGCAGGATGAACGGGTCGTCGCCGTCCGGCTCCACGGGCACCGTCAGGTCGTCCTGCTGCTCGCTCGGGTCGATGTGCGTGTAGCGATGGTTGGCGAACACGCGGAAGAACCGGTCGAGCCGCACGTCGATGCTGCTCGGCTGGATCATCGCCTCGTCGAACGGGGTCAGGCCGAGCCGGCCCGCCTCGATAGCGGCCTTCAGATCGCGGTCGGAGAGCAGCACGGCCGGAGCCTAGCCAAGGGGTCCGGCGACGACGCGAGCGCCCGCGTCCGTCTATGCTCTGACGGTCCCGCGGGCGTAGTTCAATGGTAGAACATCAGCTTCCCAAGCTGACAGTGCGGGTTCGATTCCCGTCGCCCGCTCCAGCCGCGTCTCTGCCGCTTGGCGGCGCTGGCTCAGGCCCGGGCCCGGCCCGCCGCGGTCCGGGTGATCCAGCGCTGTGCCGGGTGCTCGATCAGGTGCATGCAGAGCGCGGCGATCCCCCCGGCCAGCACCAGCGAGACGGCCGCGAGCACGGCCGGCGGTTGTCCGAGGTGCGCACGGGCCACGGCCGACATCACCGGGTAGTGCACCAGGTAGAAGCAGAACGAGACCTTGCCGGCGTAGACCAGCCAGGGGTGCCCGAGCAGGGAGCGGCCGCCGGCGAGGTCGGCCTTGGCGGCAGCCCAGATCAGCAGCGCGTAGGACGGGACCAGCGCGTAGTCGGCGACAGGGAACGCCAGCAGGGGCTGGACCAGCACGAGGCTGACGAACACGGCGACGACAGCGAGCCACACCGGGACGCGGGGACCACGACCCCGCTGCACGGCCACCGCCATGGCCACCCCGAGCAGGAACTCGCCGAGTCTCAGCGGTGGGCTCACGTAGGCGGCTGACGCGTGCGCGTAGCCGTCCGACGCGAGCCAGGCGGTCACGGCCGCCTCGACGCCGAAGACGACCACCGTGGCGGCAGCGAACCGGCCCCAAGCGCGATGGGCCAGGAGGGCGGCCAGCGGCCAGAGGGCGTAGAAGAACGCTTCCACCGAGAGCGACCAGCTCGGCGTGTCCAGGCTGTAGTGCACGCTGCCGCGGGGGTCCCAGGCGTGCACGAGCAGCAGGTTCTCCGCGACAGCGATGGCCGAGCCGGTGCCGTAGGCGAACGCCGCGGCGACAGCCGTCACGAGGTGCATCGGCCAGATCCGGGCGAACCTGCGCAGGTAGAAGGTGCTCGCTCTCGAGCCGGGTCTCGTCGACCAGGTGAGCACGAAGCCCGAGAGCACGAAGAAGAAGGCCACGCCGGAGTACCCCAGCCCGAACGCGGACTTCCCCAGCGACCAGTGGAACTTCTCGCGGGTGTGGAACCCGAACACGGCCAGGGCCGCGAAGGCGCGCAGCGCGGTCAGGCGGTGGAGATCCGTGCGAGGCGCCACGGCGACCTCGGGCTCCATGCGTGCCATCGTGCCAGACCTGGTGCGCGCCAACCGGAGTCTCGGAGGGCCGCCGGCCCGGGAAGGACCGGCGGCTCCCGCGGACCTAGCTGACCGGCGCCCCGTCGCAGCTGCGGACGTTGTCGATGTGCAGGAACCGGTTCATGTCGTGGCAGTCGGTCGGGTCAGGGAGCTGAGGGATGAGGGACTGAGCCTCCGCCTTCGTGGACGGCTCGATCGGGAGGAAGTAGCAGACCTCGTAGCTGTCGAAGCCGGCGACGTGGGGCGTGTAGCAGTGCCGCTCGGCGCTGGCGCTGCCGCTGCCGAGGAGGAGGGGGACGGTCACGGCTGCGGGGATCGCTGCAGCCGCGAGGAGGACGAGCTTGCGCACGGAGTGCTCCTGACTGGGTGGTGCGGCGGGATCTCCGCCTGTCACCTCAACGTCAGCAAGAACCGGACCTCGCGCGCGAAACCGGGCGGAAACGGATCAGGCGCGACGGTGGCCCGTCCTCCCACCCAGCAGGGAGGACGGGCCACCGGGCCCAGCCGACGGGGTCTCGGACCCAGCTCGTCAACCCCGTCTCGCCCTGAACAACGGGGACCCTCGGAAAACCTCGCGCGGTCTGCGCAGAAGTTTCAGGAAAAAGTTTCAGGAGCGACGCGTGAGGCGCAGCAGCGCGGCGACGCCGGCCAGGACGAGCACGGCCCCGGCGGCCAGGAGCGCGGCGATCCAGGCGTCGCGTGCCTTCGGGGCCGTCTTGACGACCCCGTCCTCGGGACCGACGACCACGGCGGCGAGCCGGTCGCCCGCGGAGGCCTGGTTGACCGCCTCCTGGAGGTTCACCAGCTCGACGAACGCGTCGCCGGCCCCGGTCGCGAGCTTCGTGGCCTCGGCCGACGTGCTGGCGAGCACGGTGAGCGTGATCTGGCGCGGCGCGCGCTGCGCGGCCTGCACGTCGCCCTGCACCGCCGAGGCGGCGACACCCGCTCGCTGCTCGGCCGTGGCGGTGAAGGAGTGGGCCGACGCCGCAGCGGTGTAGGTCGTCATGCCCTGAGCGACCGTGTCCTCGATGGGGAGCGTCGGGTCCGGCCCGGCGTCGAGCCGGACCACGGTCGACGCCTTGTAGGTGCTGTCGCGGTGCTCGACGAACGCCGCGGCGCCCATGCCGGCGGCAGCGGCGAGCAGGAGCACGGCGAGGAGCACCAGGAAGCGCACGACTCCGTCGCTCTCGCGCTGCACCGGCACCACGAGCTCCGGGGCAGGTGCCGCCAGCACCGTCGTGGGCGGGGCGGGCACCGCGGCCGGGCGGGTCGGCGGGACCTGACGCGCGGGGCGGGGGGCCTGCGAGACGGGCCAGGGGCCGGCTGCCGGCTTCGCGCCCAGGTCCGAGACGGCGACCTTCTTGGCCGGGACCTTCTTGGCGGTCGCCTTCCGGGCAGCGGTCTTCTTCGCGGCCGGCCGCGGCGAGGCGGTGCCGCGCGCGGGCGTGACCGGGATCGGGGCACCCGGCTCGACCGCCAGCGGGGCCGGCGGGACAGGGGCTTTCAGGGGACGGCGGGCGGTCTTCGCCGGCTTCGCGACGGGCACGGCCGTCGGTGCGGTCTTCGCCGCGGCCGGGGTGAGGGCGGGGGTGGCGTCGGGAGGGGGGGGGGGGGGGTTGTGGGGGGGGGTTGGGGGGGGGTGGACGGGTG
>CBIHPE010000234.1:0-5630 GCA_966212015.1 uncultured Frankiales bacterium
CCAGGGGTGCGAAACCGCACCCGAAGCGGCCGTCCCGGTGCCATCCCGCGACCCCGGGCAGAGGCAGGACTCCCAGCGCCGGCCACCCGCGGCCAAGGGCGGAGGTCGGTTCGCCTACTCGTCGTCGCCTGAGGTGCGGCGCCAGCGGATGGCCGCCTCGACCAGCTCGTCGATGTCGCCGTCGAGCACGCCCTGCGTGTTCGACGTCTCCACCCCGGTCCGGAGGTCCTTGACCATCTGGTACGGGTGCAGCACGTAGTTGCGGATCTGGGAGCCCATCGCGTTCGCGCTCTTGTCGCCGCGGATGTCGTTCATCTTGGCCAGCTCCTCCTCGCGCTTCTTCTCCAGGAGCTTGGTCTGCAGCACGACCATGGCGGCCGCGCGGTTCTGGATCTGCGACCGCTCGTTCTGGCAGCTGACGACGATGCCGCTCGGCAGGTGCGTGATGCGGACGGCGGAGTCGGTCGTGTTGACGCCCTGGCCGCCCGGGCCGCTGGAGCGGAAGACGTCGACGCGCAGGTCCTTCTCGTCGATCTCCACGAAGTCGGTCGTCTCGACGACCGGCGTGACGTCGACCGCGGCGAACGTCGTCTGCCGGCGGGCCTGGTTGTCGAACGGGCTGATGCGGACGAGCCGGTGCACGCCGTGCTCGCCGGCGAGGGTCCCGTAGGCATAGGGGACCTTGACCTCGAAGACGACCGACTTCACCCCGGCCTCCTCCGCCTCCTGCCACTCGAAGACGTCGAGCGTGTAGTTGTGGCGCTCGGCCCAGCGGTAGTACATCCGCCAGAGCATGAGGGCCCAGTCCTGCGCCTCGGTGCCGCCCTGACCCGGGCTGATCTGCACGAGCGCGTGCCGGGCGTCGTACTCCCCGGAGAGCAGCGTCCGGACCTCGAACGACCCGATCTCCTTGGTGAGCGCGGCGAGCTCGTTGTCGGCCTCGAGCTCCGTGCCCTCGTCGCTCTCCTCGGCAGCCATCTGGTACAGGACGGCGAGGTCGTCGAGGCGGGACCGGTAGGAGTCGATCCGCTTGAGGTCGGCCTGCACCGCGGAGAGCTGACCGGTGATCCGCTGCGCCTTCTCCTGGTCGTCCCACAGGCCCGGCATGGCTGCCTGCTCCTCGAGGTCGACGACCTCCTGGCGCATCTTCGGGACGTCGAGCACCTTCTCGATGCTGGTCAGGGTGGCGTCGAGGGCCTTCAGGTCAGCGGAACGGTCGGCAGCCACGAGAGGGCAGCCTAGTCGGGGCGGGTCAGTCCGGGAGCACGAGCGCGATGCTCAGGGCCGCGCCGTCGACCGTCACGTGAAAGCGTGCTTCACCCGACGCCGGCTGCCCGTCTTGCCGATCAGGCCGAGACGGCCTCGCTGCGGGGCGCCGGCATCGGACGGAGGCGCGAGAGCCGAGCCGTGCCGAGCCAGCCGAGCAGCTCGGCGCCGAGCATCGGGCGGGCCAGGTGGTAGCCCTGCATCAGGTCGCAGCCCAGACCCCGCAGCTGCTCCTCGCTGGACACGTCCTCGACGCCCTCGGCGACGACCTCGAGGCGCAGCGTGTGGGCGAGACCGATGATGGCCTCGACGATGGCCGCGTCCTCGGTGTTCGTGGCGATGTCCCGCACGAAGCTCTTGTCGACCTTCACCTCGGACACCGGCAGCTGCTTGAGGTAGGACAGCGACGAGTAGCCGGTGCCGAAGTCGTCGATCGAGAGCCGGGTGCCGAGGGCACCGAGGCCGCGGAGCACCTCAGCGGTGCGCGCCGGGTCGCTCATCAGGTGGCTCTCGGTGATCTCCAGCGTCAGCTGGGAGGCCGGCACGCCGTGCCGGGCGAGGAGCTCGCGGACCGTCCCGACCAGGTCGGGCTCCATCAGGTTGCGGACCGACAGGTTCACCGAGACGCTGAGCGGGGCGCCTGCGGCGGCCCAGCCGGCGCGGTCGGCGAGGGCCCGGTCGAGGACGAAGCGGGTCAGCTCGCGGATCTGGCCGGTCTGCTCGGCGATGCTGATGAAGTCGTCCGGGGAGACCGTCCCGTAGACCGGGTGCTCCCAGCGGACGAGCGCCTCGACGCCCGTGACCATCCCGTCGGCCACGCGTGCCTGCGGCTGGTAGCGCAGGCTCAGCTGCCCCTGCTCGATCGCGTTGCGCAGACCGCTCGCCAGCGCCAGCCGGCGGGGCGAGTAGCCGTCGAGCTCGTCGAGGTAGAGCCGTACGCCCGTGTAGTGCTGCTTGGCCGCGTACATCGCGACGTCGGCGCGCTGCAGCAGGAGCGTCGCGTCCTGCTCGTTCGCGTGCCGGCCCGCGGGGACGTGCACGACGCCGATGCTGGCCGACACCTCCATCTCCACGCCCTGCAGCTTCATCGGCTCGGAGAGGGCTCGGTGGAGGCGCTCCGCGATCGCCACCGCGCTGTCCTGGTCGAGGCCGGTCATGAGGACGGCGAACTCGTCGCCGCCGAGCCGCGCCAGCAGGTCGCGCTCGCGCATCTGCTCGCTGAGCCGCCGCCCGATCTCCTGCAGGAGCAGGTCACCGTGGTGGTGCCCGAGCGTGTCGTTGACCTCCTTGAAGCGGTCGAGGTCCATGAGCAGGACCGCGACGCCTTCCTCGGTACGGCGGAGGGCGCGGGTGAGCTTGTCCTGGAAGCGCGCGCGGTTGGCGAGCCCTGTCAGCGAGTCGTGCATCGACTCGTGGTCGAGCCGCTCGACGAGCCGCGCGTTGGCCAGCGCGGTGACAGCGTGGCTGGCGAGGGCCTGCAGCAGCAGCCCGTCGCCCTTGTTGAAGGTCGTGACCTCACCCATCCGGTCAGCGAGGACGAGCAGGCCGTGCAGCCCCTGCTCGCCCGAGAGGGGTACGACGACGGCGTCCTTCGCGTCGAGGGACTGCAGCAGCTGCTGGCAGCCGGCGTCCCTCGTCCCCGATCGCACGACGAGCGGCGCGTCGCCGTGCATGACGCGGCGCAGCACCGCCGGCAGGTCGCGGGTCTCGATCGCCGTGCTCTCGTTCAGGCCCTCCTCGCTGCGCACGACCCGCGACATCACGCCGCTGTCGTCGCGCTCGTCGAGCATCAGGACGGCCCGCTCGGCGCGCAGCAGCTCCGCGACCCGGCGGAGCACGAAGCCGACCACCTGCTCGCTGTGCGGGGTGCGGCTCAGCTCGGCCGCGAACCCGTACATGACCGTGACGTTGGTGTGCTGGGCCCGCAGCGCGGCGAAGTGGTGGAACCCGTAGAGGTAGAGGGCCACCATCAGCAGCATCGGGACCAGCAGCCAGACCGAGTGGGCCATCGCGCCGACCGCGACCAGTCCAGCCGTCGCGCAACCGAGCGCACCGAGCAGGCAGCTCTCGAGGAAGCGCAGCGCCCGGGTCAGGTCGAGCTCGAGGCTGGTCACCGCGATGACGACGTTGACAGCCAGGCTGTCGACCATCGCTGCCGCGACCGCGGCGGCCAGCGCCGGCACGACCATGTGCCCGATGCCGTCGTCCAGCGCTCCGCCCAGGTTGCGGAACACGACGCTCGCCACGGCGACGTCGAGGACCCACAGCGACAGGTTGAAGGCGAGCTTCAGCGGGCGCTGCTTGCGCATGAGCAGCAGCACCGCGCCGCCCCCGACGAGGCGGGCGATCGGCAGCTGGGTGCCCGGCACGAAGAACAGCGACACCGTCAGCGTCAGCTCGGCGAGCGACACGGAGTGGGCGTTCTGGCCCAGCTCCACGTGCATGACGACGGCCTCGGTCACGGCGAACGCGACGACGGCCAGCAGGAAGGGCAGGGCGAGGGTGCCGATGCCGTCCAGGCCGAGGACGTCGGCGTCGATCCACAGGCCCCCGGTCAGGAAGACCAGGACGAGGAGGGCGACCGGCCGCGAGGGGTGACGGGAGGGTGCGGTCATCGCCAGCTCACAGCTCCGCTCACGTCCACGTGGCACCCAGCCAGGTGTCGCCGGACCAGGTGCTGCCCGACCAGGTCGAGCCGCTCCAGGTCGAACCGGACCAGGTCGAACCGGACCAGGTGCTCCCGCTCCACGTGCTGCCGGACCAGGTGCTACCGCTCCAGGTCGAGCCCGACCAGGTCGAGCCGGACCAGGTCGAGCCGCTCCAGGTGCTGCCCGACCAGGTCGAGCCGCTCCAGGTGCTGCCGGACCAGGTGGAGCCGTTGAACGTGCCGCCGTTCCAGGCGCCCGAGCCCTCCTCGGCCGGGGCGATGCCCGCGTCCCAGGGCTGGCCGAAGATGTCCTGCTCGCCAGTGAGGGCGACGCCGCCGAGCGACACGTGGTTGTCGCCACGAGCCTGCTCGAGCGAGCCGGTGCCGGTCGAGGGCGCGAACGTCTGGGTCGAGCCGATCGGCACGCGCGAGCGGATCGCCGTGGCCGTCTGGACGAGGCCGGCGCCGACGAACGTCTCGAAACCGGCGGAGATGTCGTCGGACGTGCTGGCGAGCAGCGCCTTGACCTGGTCCGGAGTCAGCCAGGGACGCACGCTCAGCAGGTCGGCCACGACGCCGGAGACGATCGCGGCGGCCTGCGACGTGCCGGAGCCGCGCAGGAAGCGGTTGCCGAAGACGGCGTTGGGGTTCTGCTGCGCGAGAAGCGACCCCGGCGAGAGCAGGCCCATGACGTAGGTGCCCGGCGCGACCAGGTCGGCGTGCCGGCGCAGGGTGCCGCGCTGGCTGAACGGGGCGACCGTGTCGTCGTAGTGGGCGATGGTCCCCTGCGGGTCCTCGGCGCCGACGGCCAGCAGGTACGGGTCGCTGGCGGGGTTGGCCACGGACTTCGTCGCGCGACCGTCGTTGCCGACCGCCACGACGACCACGATGCCGTGCTTCCACGCCTGCTCGGCCGCGTGGGCGAGCGGGTCGACCTGGTAGCTCTGCAGCGAGTTGGTGCCGAGGCTGAGGTTGAGGACGCGGATGTTGAGCCCGTCGTCGTGGGCGTGCTGCGTGACCCAGTCGATCGCGGCGATCATCTGCGAGACGTCGGTCGCGCCGTTCGACGCGCCGACCTTGACGCTGACGAGGCGCGCCTCGGGGGCGATGCCCTTGTAGCCGTCGGAGGTGCCGTCGTTGCCCGCGATGATGCCGGCGAGGGCCGTGCCGTGGCCGTACCCGTCCCAGTTCGTACGGTCGGGGTCCTGCGAGTCGAACGAGAGGTCCGGGCCGTAGACGAGCTTGCCGTCACCCTGCAGGCCGGGAACGGGCGTGACACCGGTGTCGACGAGGGCGACGTCGATGCCCTTGCCGGTGGCGCCCAGGGACCAGGCAGCGGGGGCCTGGACGACGCGGGACACGGACAGCATGTCCGGAAGCGGGGGGTTCGTCCCGGAGGCAGCCGCGGAGTGCAGCGTCCCTGCTGCTCCCGTCGCGAGGACGGCGGCGGCGAGGCCGAGGCGCACGGTGTAGGCGCGAGGCACAGTGAATCCGTTCTGTAGTCGTCTCGTGACGCTCAGCAGCATCGACGCGCAGAACGAGCCGGAACATGGTCATTGCGGGTGGTTAGAGATCCAACCTTCGTGAGCAGGACATCCCCCCTACTCCGGGAAGAACCAGGTGGTCGAGGCCACCGTCGCGCCGCGTGCCGAAGCTCGGCCCCACCGTCGTCGCCGCTCAGGGGGTGACCGGTGACTGGGCCCTCGCCGTGGCGCGC
>CBIHPE010000235.1:0-5597 GCA_966212015.1 uncultured Frankiales bacterium
GACGGGCGGCGGTTCGGCCGGCGGCTCGAGCAGCGGCTCCGGCACCGGCGGCGGCACGACGGGCGGCGGCGTCATCAAGCCCTCCGCGGGCCCGCTCCCGACGCTCAACCCGGACTTCGCCCACAAGGCCACGGCGCTCAACTTCAGCAGCTTCTCGCCGATCCTCGGCATCCCGAAGCTGCCGCCGCTGCCCGACACGACGACCACGGTCACGCTGCCGGGCGAAGGCGGCGAGCAGCAGGGCACCTACGACCCGACGCTGCCCTACAAGAGCGTCGCGGCGACGCCGAGCAAGTCCTCCGGCGGCATCCTGTCGCCCATCGCCAGCACGGTGGGCATCGACCCCGAGAAGCTGGCCACGTCGCTCGCGTTCGCCCTCATCCTGATCATGAGCGCCGCCCACCTGCGTCGGTGGGTCGGCGCCCACGTCGAGCACTGAGCCGAGGGCTACTTCCGCAGGGAGTGCTTCGAGGAGGTCGGCTCCTCGGTGGGGTAGGGGTCACCGGCGTCCACCACGGTGGCGTCCTTGACCTGGGCACGGAGCGCCTTGTTCTCCGCCTTGAGGCTGCGTCGGCGGTCGCGACGGACCTGTGATCCGGCGACCATGAGCGAGACGCCGGTCATGGCGACGATGCCGACGACGGTGCCGAGCAGGAAGACGCCCAGCGTGGTGATGTCGTAGGTCTGGCCGAACGCCGCGAGCGTGGCGGCGCTGCCGTTGGCGTCGGCGACGAGGACTGCCGCGCCGGCGACGCCGGCAGCAGCGAGAAGGAGCAGGCCGAGGGGAAGCACGGGGACCTCCTGTGAGGGGTGGGTTGCCCCTGACCTACCCCGCGAGGCCGCTGCGCAACACCGCGTCGAGCAGCCGGACGGCCCCGGCCTTGTCGAGAGGCTCGTTGCCGTTGCCGCACTTGGGGGACTGCACGCACGACGGGCAGCCGGACGCGCACTCGCACGAGGAGATGGCGTCGCGGGTGGCCCGCAGCCACGCCGCTGCCCGGGCGTGCCCCCGCTCGGCGAAGCCCGCGCCACCGGGATGCCCGTCGTAGACGAAGACCGTCGCGAGCCCCGTGTCCTCGTGCAGCGCGGTCGAGACGCCACCGATGTCCCAGCGGTCGCAGGTGGCGAACAGCGGGAGCAGTCCGATCGCGGCGTGCTCCGCGGCGTGGGCGGCGCCGGGGACGTCGGCCCACTCGAGCCCCGCCTCCTGCAGGAGCGACGCGGTCATCGTGTACCAGACCGCCTTGGTCGTGAGCTGGCGCGGCGGCAGGTCCAGGGGCTCCTCGCCGAGCACCTCGCCGGTGCCGAGCCGCTTGCGCAGGAACGCGACGACCTGGTGCGTCACGTCGACGGAGCCGAACGACAGCGTCACGTCGCGGAACGACGCGGTGCGGATCGTGGACGCGACCCGGATGTCGGTGATGTCGCGGGCCGAGGTCGAGTAGTCGGGGTCGTCGGCGCGCACGAGAGCGACCGCCTCCTCGAGGTCGAGCTGCTCCACGACGTACGACTCGCCCTGGTGCAGGTAGACCGCGCCGGTGTGCGCCTGCGCGTGCGCCGAGCTGTTGTCGACCGTGCCGAGCAGCCGTCCGGTCGACGACTCGACCAGCCGCACCGGCGGCCCGCCGGCGCCGCGCAGGTCGGCGTCCGGCCGCTCCCGCGAGGTCCAGAACCAGCCCTTCGCCCGGTGCCGCAGCAGACCGCGCCTGACCAGGTCGGGGAGGACGTCCTCAGCGCCCGGGAAGAGCGGGAGGTCGTCCTCCGTCAGCGGCAGCTCCGCCGCGGCGCAGCACAGGTGCGGTCCGAGCACGTAGGGGTTGGACGGGTCGAGCACGGTCGTCTCGACCGGCCGCCCGAACAGCGCGTCGGGGTGGTGCACGAGGTAGGTGTCCAGCGGGTCGTCGCGGGCGACGAAGACGGCGAGGGCTCCCTGACCGGCTCGGCCCGCCCGGCCGGCCTGCTGCCACACCGACGCCACCGTGCCCGGCCAACCGCTCAGCACGACGGCGTCGAGACCTGCCACGTCGACGCCCAGCTCGAGGGCGTTGGTGGCGGCGACGCCGAGCAGATCGCCTGACTGCAAGCGCCTCTCGAGCTCCCGTCGCTCCTCGGGGAGGTAGCCCGACCGGTACGCCGCGACGCGCGTGCCCAGGGCCGGCTCGGCCTCGACCACGGAGCGGCGGGCGTTCACCGCCACGGCCTCGGCACCGCGGCGCGAGCGCACGAACGCGATCGTCCGGGCGCCCTCGACCACCAGGTCCGCCAGCAGGTCACCCGTCTCGGCAGTCGCCGACCGCCGTACCGGAGCCCCGTGCTCGCCGGAGTAGTCCTTCTGCAGCGGCGGTTCCCAGAGCGCGAACTCCGTCGTGCCACGAGGCGACGCGTCGTCCGAGACGGGCACGACGTCGAGCCCGACCAGCCGGGACGCGGAGACCTCCGGCTCGCTGACCGTGGCGGAGGCGAGCAGGAAGACGGGGCTCGCCCCGTAGCGCGCGCAGACCCGCCGGAGGCGCCGGATCACCTGCGCCACGTGCGACCCGAACACGCCGCGGTAGGTGTGGCACTCGTCGATCACGACGTACCGCAGGCCGCGCAGGAACCGGCTGTGGTCCGCATGCCGAGGGAGGACGGAGCGGTGCAGCATGTCCGGGTTCGTGAGGACGTACGTCCCGAAGCGGCGCACCCAGTCGCGGTCCTCGAAGGCGGTGTCGCCGTCCAGCGTGGCGGCCCGGACCTGCGTGAGGGTGAGGGCGCGGATCGCCCGGAGCTGATCGGTGGCGAGCGCCTTCGTCGGCGACAGGTAGAGCGCCGTCGCCTTCTCGTCCTCGAGCAGCGCGGACAGCACCGGCATCAGGTAGGCCAGCGACTTGCCCGAGGCGGTCCCGGTCGCGATCACGACCGACTGCCCGTCGCGCGCCAGGTCGGCCGCTGCGGCCTGGTGCTCCCAGGGTGCGGTGACGCCCTGCAGCGCGAGCCGGTCGACGAGGAGCGGCGCCACCCAGTCGGGCCAGGCGGCGGGGCGCCCGATGCGGGAGGGGACGTGCTCGACGTGCGTGACCCGCTCCCGCTTGGCCGGGTCGAGCAGCAGGCGGTCGAGGAGCGTCATGGGACGCCCATTGTCGTCGAGCTGTCGTCGAGCTGTCGTCGAGCTGTCGTCGAACGCTGTGGTCGAGCGGTCGAGGCTCAGACGTTCCCGGCGAGCGCGATCGAGTCGATCGTGTTGTGGCTGACTGACACGACGTAGACGGCGAAGGCGAGCTTGTCGCTGCCGGTTGCGGCCAGCTGGCCGAAGTCGCTGAGCGAGAGGTCCTCGCGCGGGTCCCCGTCGGGCTGGTACGGGATGGTGGTGACGCTGCTCGACAGGGGGACGGTGCGCAGCTTGCTGTTCTGGTTGGACCAGCAGAACGAGAAGACCTCGGCCGAGCTGTAGCCCTCCGAGGCCTGCGCGCACTTGGCCTGCTTGGTCACGTTGGTGGTCCGGGTGACCTTGTCGACCACGAGGGAGCGGCCCTGCACCTTCTTGACCAGCACGAAGTTGAGGCCGTCCGGCAGCTGCGAGGGAGCGGCTGCCGGTATCGGCTGGTCTCCGGCCGCGCCGCTGGTCGGCACCGAGTCGTCGGGCAGCAGCCGCGACAGGTTGGTGCCCGGCAGGTTCGTCGTGGCCTTCGGGGACCCTCCGCCGGCCAGGGTCAGGCCCGCGACGGCCGCGACCACGACGAGACCGCTCCCGACCGCGGCCTGGGTCACCCGTCGGTTACGGGTGCGCTGGGCACCGCGGCGGACGGCGCGATCCAGGTCGAGGGGGGCGAGGGGATCACCGGCTCCCGCCTTGAGCAGGGCAGAGATGTCAGGCATGCGTCTCCTGGAGGTCGGCCAGGCCGGAGGCACGGAGCCCCGCCATCGCCTGGGACGTCAGCGACTTGACGGTGCCGGGACGGCACCCCATCGCCTCGGCGGTCTGCTCTACCGAGAGGTCGCTGTAGTAGCGGAGCACCAGGGCCGTGCGCTGGCGGGTGGGCAGCGCGGCGACGGCGCGACGGACGGCCAGCACCTCGGCCGGTTCCACCGCGTCGGACGCTTCCTCGCCCACCTGCCGGCGGCCGCCGAAGCGCTCGGTCGCGCTCCGCTCGGCCTTCTTGCGCCGGTAGTGCGAGCTGGACAGGTTGATGGCCACCCGGTGCACCCAGGCACCGGGAGCGTCCATCTCGCGCACCGACGTCCAGTGCTGACAGGCCCGTGCGAGCGCTTCCTGCGCGAGCTCGGCCGCCACGCCCGGGTCGCCGCAGTGCAGGGTCAGCGTGCCGACCAGCCTGCGGTGCTCCCGCGCGCAGAAGTCCGCGAGCTCCTCGCGGTCCCTGCTGTCCACTCGTCCCCCGACCTCTCCTGGTGCCCGCATGCAGACGCGCGAGCAGGGTCGCAGGTTCAGGGCGGAGATGCGGGCGTGGTGTGACCTGGCACACGGGGTGGCCAGGGGGTTAGATCGTCATGGCCCGGGGTACTGGCGCGGATGACGCGAACCCCGCACCTGACGAAGAACTCTGGAGGAGCACGCCGTGGATCTGTCCCTGAAGGACCGCACCGAGGGTGACCGCACCGTGGTGGAGGTCGGCGGCGAGATCGACGTCTACACCGCGCCCAAGCTGCGGGAGAAGCTGATCGACCTGGTCAGCGCCGGCAACTACCACCTGGTCGTCGACATGGAGGCCGTCGAGTTCCTCGACTCCACCGGTCTCGGCGTGCTCGTCGGCGGCCTCAAGCGCGTCCGCGCCCACGAGGGCAGCCTGCGCCTGGTCTGCACGCAGGAGCGCATCCTCAAGATCTTCCGCATCACCGGCCTGACGAAGGTGTTCCCGATCCACGCCAGCGTGGCCGAGGCCGTCGCCGCGACCGACTGACGCGCGCGACGTTGCCCACCGTCGAGCTGCTGCTCTCGCCTCAGCCGCACCATGTCCGCACCGCCCGGCTCGTCGGCGTCGCCGCTGCGCGCCGGGCGGGTCTCCCCGACGAGCACGTCGACGAGCTGCGCTGGGCGCTGGGCGAGGCGTGCTCCCGCGCTGTGGCCCTGCACACGGCGCACGCGCCCGACGTGCCCGTCCGGGTGGTCCTCCACGACGACCCCTCGGGGCTGACGGTCGAGGTGATCGACGCCGGGCCGGAAGGGCTGCCCGCGGACGACTCCGATCCTGAGACGCTGTTCGACGGCGAGTCGGTCGACCCCCGCGTCTCGCTCGCGGTGCTCGGCGGCCTGGTCGACGACGTGGAGGTCCTGCCCGGCCCGCGAGGCACCACGGTGCGTCTCCGGTGGCCGCTCCCGGCGCGGGTGTCCGGTCTGTCGTAGAACGTGTCGCAGAACGTGCTTCAGCGTGCCACCTGTGAACCACGACACAGGAGCCTGTAACCTGCTCGCGCCCGGCCGCTCGAGAGACGAGGCGGCCCCGCGGGCATGAGCCCGCACCTACACAGGAGGACGCGTGTCCGCAGTGCACCTTGCGGCCGGATCGAGCGGACTGCCCTCAGTGCTGTCCGACGACAAGCCGCTGCTCTACCTCATCCTCGGCCTCTCGGTCCTGGCGCTGGCCTTCGCAGGCATCTTCGCC
>CBIHPE010000236.1:0-5577 GCA_966212015.1 uncultured Frankiales bacterium
GCCGACGT
Organism: uncultured Frankiales bacterium; assembly: GCA_966212015.1. Taxonomy (GTDB): domain Bacteria; phylum Actinomycetota; class Actinomycetes; order Mycobacteriales; family SCTD01; genus RYN-111. Next base: position 9 of record CBIHPE010000236.1, read on the forward strand.
CCGAGGACAGGTCGGTCAGGCGAAGCGGTCGGCCAGCTCGGTCAGCCTGGCGATGTATCCAGTCCAGTCGTAGCCATCGGGGATGTTGGTGCCGTCCGGCCGCAGCCCCACCTGCCCGTCGAGGCCCTCGCGGAGGATGTCGGCCTGGCCGCCGTGCCGAGCAACGTCGGCGATGACGTGGACGATCACCCGCTGCAGGGTGACGTCGGGTTGGCTCCACCAGGGCACGCGGCCAGGCGCGTCCAGCGGGAGCGACGTGATGGTCTCGTCGGCGAACGCACCGACCCGGCGGTAGAGGTCGACGAGCCCGTCCTTGGTCTCGTCGGGCCCCGCGTACCAGTCGGCCTGGGGGTCGTCGTCGTAGACCTCGAAGGGCACGAGCTCGCCCTGCGAGGGGAACTCGCGTCCGAAGGTCGGTCCGAAGTAGCCGGCTTCGACGTTGAGGCAGTGCTTGACGATGCCCAGCAGGCTGGTGCCCGTCGACGTGCGGGGCAGCCGGGCGTCGCGCTCGCTGACGCCGTCGAGCTTCCAGATCAGCTCCTCACGGGTGCGCCGGAGATAGTGCAGCAGGGCGGTCTTCGGATCCGTGAGGTCGGTCATACCCCCGAGTCTGTGCTGCGGGAGTGACAGTCCCCAAGCAGGCGCGGCTCAGGCCAGGCCGAAGGCCTTGCCGAGCGAGGTCGCCGACGCTGCCGACCGCAAGGGAGCCGCGCCGACCGAGTCGGTCATCCAGCGGCACCACGAGTAGTGGTTGAGCCGGGTCGTGACGACCTTGTGGCTCAGCTGCGGCGCCACGACCACGGTCAGCAAGGTGCCGGAGCCGGAGCCCTCGACCTCGTCGAAGGTGATGACGATCGCGAGCCGCCCAGCCCTCCAGTCGGGGCCCGACTGGAGGACAGGGAGCCACTGCCGCAACCAGGCGTCGGCGGTGCGCAGCGAGCAGTCGTGCGCGTCGTGGCACAGGTTGGGCACCAGCAGGCCGACCCTCGGCAGCCGCCCGTAGTGGGCGTCGGAGTGGAGCGGCCCGGCCGTGGTGCCGCCGGCGTTCACGTCGTACCTGGTGCATAGGGCGCGGTGGTCCGCGAAGTACGTCCAGGGGTTGTGCTTCACCGCGTACGGCGACGCGGCGGTCGTCCGGCAGCTGGTGCTGCCCATCGACTCGGCGTAGGTCTTCGCGGTCTGCCCCTTGGCGAGCGCCGCGTCGAAGACGGACGGTCCCGCCAGGCGGTGGGAGGACGGACCGAGATCGTCGTGGACCCCGAAGGTGGAGCCTCCGGCGAGTGCCAGGTAGTTCGGCAAAGAGGGGTGCGTCAGGCTCGCGTAGCTCGTTGCCCTTCCGTACCTGCTTCCCAGCGCGGCGAGGTACGGCATCCCGGTCGAGGCGCTCGACGTCCCGTGGTTCTCGAAGACGATGGTCAGCACCTTGGTCACGGTGGCCGCTCGCGCGGGCGACGGCCCCAGCGCGGTCAGCAGCAGGAGCAGGACGAGCAGCCGGCGCATGCCTGGTCCAAGCACGAGCGTCGCGAGGGGATTCCCCGTTGGCGCAGGAGGCAGCCGTCCGGCGTCGAACTCCGCTGCATGCCCAGCCCTCGCCTCCTCCTCGCCTGCGCCGCACTGCTGGCTGCGGGCGCCGCGTTCGGCAGCGGCGCGACCGCCGCCGCGGCACCTGTCACGCTCGGCCCCGAGATCCGCGTGCAGACCCCGTGGGTCGGCCTCACCGGGTGCCCGCTCGAGGGCGAGCCGAGCACCGTCGTGACGAGCGCGGGGACCTGGGTGTCGTACAACGACGACCAGGGGTGCCCACTGAACCCCGTCGCGCACCTGCACCTCACGACCGTCCAGCTGCTCCCCGCCGCGGGAGGACCGGCACGGCTGGTGACGTCGAGCCCGCTCGTCGAGGGCGAGTACTTCTCCGGAGACCCGGCGCTCGCTCCCGATCCGCAGCACCCGGGTGGCGTGCTGTTCGCCACCCTCCTCGGCGAGCCCGACGGATCCCTCGGCGTCGGTGTCTTCCGCATCAGCACGAGCCTGCGGATGACACGCCTGCCGGACGTGCGCCTCAAGGGCAGCCTCGGTGACGACAAGGAGTTCCTCGCCGCGGACACCAGCCCGCGCAGCCCCTACCGCGGCCGGGCCTACCTCGCCTGGGACGTGAGCGGCAAGGGCACGGTGATCCGAGCGCTCAGCGGCTCCGCGTGGTCAGACCCAGTGGTCCTCCAAGACACGAGCGGCTATCCCGACGTCGCCGTGGGCCCGGACGGCACCGTTGCTGCGGTCTTCGAGACGGGCACCGGCGTCGGCCTGCGGCTGAGTCACGACGGCGGCCGGACGTTCAGCCCGTCCCAGCAGGTCCTCACGGGCAACGACCCGGGCCGGAGCGACCCGAGCTGCCCGCTGCGCGGCACCATCGGTCAGCGGCAGCGCGCGAGCAAGTCCGTGCGCGTCACCTTCGACAAGCGGGGTGGCCTGCACGTCGTCGCCGCGCTCGGCGCTGTCGTGGTCCCCAACATCTACGTGCCGACGCCCGCCGCGGCGACCGGCGGCTCGGGCACGATCCAGCACGCCGTCAGCTACGACGGCGGGGCGACCTTCGCGCGTGGCGCCGTCTCGGCACCGGCAGCGCTGGGACCGCTCACCGCCTCCGTGCAGTGGGCGCCCGCCGTGGCCGCCACCCCGAGCGGCGGCGTCGCGATCGCGTGGCTCGAGACCAGCGACACGGCGCAGTCCACCTACGACGCGCACCTCGCCCTGCTGCGCCCGGGATCTGGTCCGCGGACCTCGGCCGTCGTCCGGCTCTCGTCCACCACCTCGCAGTTCCTCGACGCCACCGAGGCTCTCGGCAACGCGAACTGCTACGGCATCGGCGACTACATCGGGCTCACGCCGACGCCGAAGGGCGTGAGCACCGTGTGGCCCACGACGGCCGGCACGACTCCGGGCATCGACAGCGATGTCCTGGTCCGGGCGGCGACGACCCGCTTCTGAGGCACCGCTCGGGCGCTGACGCGTCAGCCGCCTGAGAGGAACTGCACGCCCGTCACGTCGGCGCCGGCTGCGTGGACCAGCACCTGCTCGGACCCACCAGGGGGCCTCGCGACGAGGCTCCACTGGTCGTCGCTGCGGCGGGCGGCGTAGGCCACCCACCCGCTGCTCGCCCAGGCCGGGGCGTGCGCGTCCGTGGCGACGCGCCGGAGGCCGGTGCCGTCGATGCTCATGCTGTAGATCGTCGGGTGTGCGCCTACTTCGTCGCGGGTGAACAGGACCCGGCGCCCGTCGGGCGACCAGGCCCCCGCGATGTCGAGGGTGCTGCCGGCTGTGAGCCGGTGCGCCGCGCCACCCGCGAGCGGCATCACGTAGACCGCCGTCACGAGCACGCCGTTGCCGGGCATGGCGCGGGAGAACAGGATGCGCTTGCCGTCGGGAGAGAGCACCGGCGCCAGGCCACCCGCACCGGTGAGGCGTGTTGCGGTGGTCCCGGTCAGGGGCCGGCGCCAGAGCTGCCCGTTGTCGGCGTAGACGATCGTCTTGCCGTAGCCGTCGATGGTGAGCTCCTCACCGGAGGCCACGACGGTCCTGGGCGCGCCACCCTGGTCGGGTACCGCGTCCACGCGTCCGTGGCAGTCAGTGGCGCAGGCGAGCGGCAGGACCGAGTAGTAGATGTCGCCGTTCGAGGACCAGGCGTCCAGCGACAGGGTGTGAGTGGACGACGCGACCTGGTGCTGGCTGCCGCTGCGCAGGGTGAAGACCTTGCTCTGCTGCGTCTGGGAGATCGTCGAGAACGCCAGCAGCGGAGGTCGGGTGCCGGCGGAAGCTGCCGCCGGAGGGACCGTCGCGAGAGCCAGGGCGAGCGCGCCGGAGAGGGCCACTGCTGGGAGGACGGCCATGCGGCCGAGCGTACGCCGGGAGCGCTCACCCCACACCCCGCCCGCGGCAGCGGTCAGGGCCTGGCGCGTGGCTACTTGCGCAGTCGCTTGATGAGGGCCAGGCCCAGGACACCGCCGGCGATCTGCTTGCCGTAGGGCTTGATCTTGGCGACGACCGGCTGCGCCTTCCCGATCCCGTTGAGGATGGCGTTCTGGGCGGGCGGCGGCGCGGCCAGGAAGGCCTTCGTGCCGAGCTCGGTCGCCTTGGCCTTCACGCCGGTGGGTGTCGTCATGGTGGAGCCTCTCGCTGGTGGTGGTGGCAGAGCGGGTCAGTTGATGTCGAACTCGTTGCCCTCAGGGTCCTTCATGCCGACGGCGTAGTGCTCCACGCCCTCGGCCTGCAGCACGCAGGTCTGGGTCGCACCCAGGGCGACCAGCCGGTCGGCCTCGGCGTCGACCCGTGCGATGCGGGCGGCCAGGGTCACCGAGGGGTCGAGGGTGCTGGTGCCGCCGCTGGCGTGGACGTCGAGGTGCAGCCGGTTCTTCACGGCTTTCTCGTCGTCGACCCGGTGGAACCAGATCCGCGGACCCTGACCCTCGGGGTCCACGATGCTGTCCGTGCCGAGGCCGACCTCGCTCTCCGGCAGGCCGAGTCCGCGTCGCCAGTCGTCCCACCTCTCGAAGCCGGCGGGTGCCGGCTCGAGCACGTAGCCGAGGGCGGCGGCCCAGAAGCGCGCGAGGGGCTCCGGGTCGTGGCAGTCCACGACGAGCTGGAAGCGGACGGGCACCTAGACGGCCAGCAGCACCGAGGAGCCGTGACCGAAGAGGCCCTGGTTGGCCGTGATGCCGACCTTGGCGCCCTCGACCTGGCGGTCGTCGGCCTGCCCGCGGAGCTGCCAGACCACCTCGCACACCTGCTGGAGCGCCTGGGCGGGGACGGCCTCCCCGAAGCAGGCCAGCCCGCCGGACGGGTTGACCGGGACCCGGCCGCCGATCGTGGTCGCACCCGACCGGAGCAGCTGCTCGGCCTCGCCGGGCTTGCAGAGGCCGATGTTCTCGTACCAGTCGAGCTCGAGGGCGGTCGACAGGTCGTAGACCTCGGCCAGCGACACGTCCTCGGGGCCGATGCCGGCCTCCTCGTAAGCAGCGTGGGCGATCGAGTCCTTGAAGCCGATCGGCGGGGCCGGCACGACGTTGGTCGAGTCGGTCGAGAAGTTCGGCATCTCGATGGTCGTCTGCGGGTAGCGCGGCGTGACCGTGCTGATCGCCTTGATGCGCACCGGGTTGGCGATGCCCTTGCTCTTCGCGTAGTCGACCGAGGTCAGGACGATGGCAGCGCCTCCGTCGGAGGTGGCGCAGATGTCCAGCAAACGCAGGGGATCCGCGACGACCGGCGACGCGGCGACGTCCTCGGCGCTGACCTCCTTGCGGTAGCGCGCGTAGGGGTTCGACAGGCCGTGCCGGGCGTTCTTCACCTTCACCGCGGCGAAGTCGTCCTGGGTGGCGCCGTAGAGGTCCATCCGGCGCCGCGCGTAGAGCGCGAAGTAGGCCGGGTTGGTCATGCCGATGAGCCGGAAGCGCAGCCAGTCCGGGTCGTCCCACCGCTCCCCCGCGTTCGGCGCGAGGAAGCCCTTGGGAGTCGTGTGGGCGCCGACGACCAGCGCGACGTCGCCGAGGGCCGCGAGGGTCCGGGCCCGGGCCGGGTC
>CBIHPE010000237.1:0-5548 GCA_966212015.1 uncultured Frankiales bacterium
TCAACGGCGTCAAGACCTGGATCACCAACGGCGGCATCGCCGACGTGCACGTGGTGGTCGCCTCTGTCGACGCCTCCCTCAAGGCCCGCGGCCAGGCGTCCTTCGTCGTCGGCCCGGAGTTCAAGGGCAAGGGCCTGTCACAGGGCCAGAAGTTCAAGAAGCACGGCATCCGCGCGTCGCACACCTCCGAGGTCATCCTCGACAACTGCCGCATCCCCGGCTCCGCGCTGCTCGGCGGCAAGGAGCGCCTGGACGCGCGGCTGGCCAAGGCCCGCGAGCGGCAGGCGGCGGTCGAGCGCGGCGAGACCGTGCAGTCCTCCCGCGAGAAGGGCGGCCAGGCGGCCATGGCGACGTTCGAGGCCTCCCGCCCGTCGGTCGGCGCGCAGGCCGTCGGCATCGCCCGCGCCGCCTACGAGTACGCGCTCGAGTACGCCGGCACGCGCGAGCAGTTCGGCCGGCCGATCGTCACCAACCAGGGCGTCGCGTTCCAGATCGCCGACATGAAGACCAAGATCGACGCCGCGCGCCTGCTGGTCTGGCGTGCCGCGTGGATGGGCCGCAACGGCGTCCCGTTCACCTCCGGCGAGGGCTCGATGTCGAAGCTGTTCGCCGGCGAGACCGCCGTCGACGTCACCGACCGCGCGATCCAGATCCTCGGCGGCAACGGCTACACCCGCGAGTACCCGGTCGAGCGGATGCACCGGGACGCCAAGATCTACACGATCTTCGAGGGCACCTCGGAGATCCAGCGGCTGATCATCAGCCGTGCGATCTCGGGTCACCAGATCCCCTGATGTCCGTTCCGCTGCAGACCCGGGACGCCCGGCGGGAGTCGCTCCTGGCCGCGGCGGACCTGGTCGTGCAGCGTGACGGGCCCTCGGCGTCGATGTCCGCCATCGCTGCCGAGGCGGGGATCACCAAGCCGATCCTCTACCGGCACTTCGGAGACAAGAGCGGGCTGTACGCCGCGCTGGCCGAGCGTCACACGGACCGGCTGCTCGACGCGCTGGTCGACGCGCTGACGGCGGGCGGGACGTCGCGCGAGCGGGTGCAGCGGACGATCGACACCTACCTGGGGGTCATCGAGGCCGAGCCCCAGGTCTACCGCTTCCTCGTCGAGTCGGAGGAGGCCGCGCCGTCCGGCGGGCCCGTCCGGGGATTCCTCCGGAGGCTCCAGGAGCTGCTGGCCGCGGGGATCAGCCACGAGCTGCGGCTGGAGCGGGACGACCTCCGGGCCGGCATCTGGGCCGCGGCGATCCTGGGCATGGTCCAGGCCGCGGGAGACCGCTGGTTGGAGCAGCGGGACTGCACCCGGGAGGCGCTCAGCGCTGAGCTCACCGACCTGCTCTGGGGCGCCTACGGGAGCGCGAGCGCCGCCCGGGAGTGACCACCGGAGTGACGTAGGCGACATGCGGAGGCATGATCGCGGCGCTGCCGGGCAGACCCGCTACCCTCAGCCGCTCGCGCCTGAGGAGAACGCAAGCACCTCGCGGGCACAGATCGACGTCCTCGTGCGTTAGGACCGGCGCAGGACGAGAAGCAAGGAGAGCCCAAGACCATGGCAACCGACTACGACACCCCGCGCCGCAACGAAGCGGACGACATGGGCGAAGACAGCCTCGAGGAGCTGAAGGCCCGCCGGGCCGAGGCGCAGAGCGGGAGCGTCGACATCGACGAGACCGACCTCGCCGAAGCGCTCGAGCTGCCCGGAGCAGACCTGTCCGGTGAGGAGCTCACCGTCAAGGTGCTCCCGAAGCAGTCCGACGAGTTCACCTGCTCGTCGTGCTTCCTCGTGCACCACCGCAGCCAGCTGGCGAGCGACAAGGGCGGCAAGCTCACCTGCCGCGAGTGCGCCTAGTCCCGGCGTGTGAACGACCTCAAGCGGCCGGAGCTGGGCGACCTCGTCGCCCGGCTCACCGCCGACGACCTCGACCGCGGTGAGCGCGGTCGACTGCTCGGTGCGCTCTCCAAGGTCCTCCTCGGCGGCGCCCGTGCCGCCACCCTGTCGGGCAAGAAGCTGGCGGACCTGCTCACGGACGAGGTGGCCCCTCACCTCCCCGTGCGCGATCTGCTCACCCTGCGCGACCACCACCACGGGCTGTCGGGGGACGACCTCGCGGCCGCCCTCGTCCGCAACGCGTCCGTCGTGACCGCCGGCATCGGTGCCGCGGCCGGCGCGCTGGCCGCCGTCGAGCTGGCGGCCCCTCCGACCCTGCTCGCCGCGCCGGTCCAGCTCGCGGCAGAGACGCTCGCCGTCGTCGCGGTCGAGCTCAAGCTGGTCGCCGAGCTGCACGTCGTCTACGGCAAGGCCCCGGTCGGCTCCCGCAGCCAGCTGGCGATGGCCTACCTGTCCTCCTGGGCCGCCAAGCGCGGCCTCGACACCGGCACCGGAGGCCCGTCGCTGTCGGACGTGCTCAGCACCGCCGCTCGGCAGCAGGTGCGCCAGCGGGTCGTACGCCGGTTGCGCAAGAACCTGACCTCCCTCGCGCCCTTCCTGGCGGGCGCGGTGGCCGGCGCCGAGCTCAACCGGCGCGAGACGCGGGGCCTGGGCGAGGCCCTGCAGCGCGATCTTCGGAGCAACCGCCGCTAGTCACATGTGACCAGTCGCAGGGGGTCCGGCGGGCCATGTCGGGCACTCGAAAAGCGGACATACCGTCGAGGTCACCGCCGTAGATCCCCCTCGACACCGACAGGTCACGATGCTGGGCAGCAGGTCTGGAGAGACGCCACCATCCCCGCGTGCGCGCGTGCGGCTCTGGCACCTGGCCCGGCTCACCGACGGGCTGCCGGAGGCGAGGTACGAAGCGGTCCTCGCGTGCCTGCGCGCCGCGATCTGCGTCGCCGGCGGGGCCAGCCTGCTCGTCGTCTCGAGCACCCATCCCGGGCTGGGTCTGCCGGCCGTCCTGAACTTCGCGCTCGCGGCGGTGTCGCTGCTGGTGGCCCTCTACGTCGCGGTCGCGGCCACGCCTGAGCGGGCCCTGGCCGTCGGCCGGTGGTCGGTGCTCGTCGACGTCCTCAGCTTCGCGGCCTACAGCGCGCTGTTCGCCGACCGGCCCGGCGCGGGCTCGCTGCTGGGTGCGTTCGTGCTGCTGGAGGGCCCGATCCGCTACGGGCTCCGCGGCCTTCCGGTCACCGGGGTGCCTGTTGCGGTCATCTCGATCATCTGGCCGCAGCTGGACGCGACGCGGCATGCCGTCGGCCCCGAGCAGGTGGTGCTGCTCTGCCTGCTCTTCACGCTTCCCGCGGTGGTCATCCGGTCGCTGGCGATGCGGGGCACCGCCCGCCTGCGGCACGCCGAGCTGCAGTTCACGACGGCTTTCGAGCACGCCTCGATCGGCATGGCCCTGGTCGACCTCGACCTCACCGTCGTCCAGGTCAACCGCTCGCTGTCGCTGCTGGTGGGGGAGACGCCGTCCTCCCTCATCGGCACGGCGCTGACCCACTCGGTCGACGCCCTCGACCGCGACCGCGCTGCTGCGGCGCTGGGGAGCCTCTCGGACGCCGAGCCGAGCGTCCGGCTCGAGGTGCGGCTGCGCCGGCCGGACGGCGGCCTGCGGTGGGGCCACATCTCCGCGACGCTGCTGCGTGGCCAGGGCGGTCTGCCCTCCCGGGTCGTGGTGCAGGTCGAGAACATCACCGAGCGCAAGCGCTCGGAGGCGATGCTGAGTCACGCCGCTGCGCACGACGCCCTGACCGACCTGCCCAACCGCAGCCTGCTGCTGGCCCGCCTCGACGCGGCGCTCTCCCGGGGCGACGAGCTCGGCGTCCTGTTCCTCGACCTCGACCGGTTCAAGGTCGTCAACGACGGCCTCGGCCACGCCGCCGGCGACCTGCTGCTGGTGCAGGTCGCGATCCGGCTGCGCGAGGTCATGCGCCCGGAGGACCTCGTCGCCCGGATCGGCGGCGACGAGTTCGTGGTGCTGTGCCGCAACGCCGACGAGGAGTCCTGCACCCACGTCGCCCAGCGCGTCCTCGACGTCCTCAACCAGCCGATCGCCACCGCCAACGGCGGCGAGCTCATCATCGGGGGCTCGATCGGCATCGCGCTGGCCGGGCCGGGCGACAGCGGCGAGCTGGTCCTGCGCGACGCCGACACGGCGATGTACGCCGCGAAGCAGGCCGGCGGCGGTCGCTACCACGTCTTCAGCACGGAGCTGCGCGAGCGCGCGGTCCGCACCCACGAGCTCGAGGTCGACCTGCGCGCGGCCCTGCGGGCCCGCGAGGTCACGGTCGTCTACCAGCCCGTCATCAGCCTCAGCCACGGCCGGGTGCTCGGCTGCGAGGCGCTCGCCCGGTGGACCCACCCGCGGCGCGGCCGGGTGTCCCCGGCCGAGTTCGTCGCCGTCGCCGAGCAGTCCGACCTCATCCTGGAGCTCGGCGACTACGTGCTCGAGCAGGCGCTCAGCGACGTCGCGCACTGGCCCGTCGACGACCTGTCGCCGCCGCCCACCGTCGCCGTCAACGTGAGCCTGCGCCAGCTGGTGAGCCCCGGCTTCCCGGACCGGGTCCGCGAGCTGCTGGCCGCCATCGGCGTGGAGCCGTCGCGCCTGTGCCTCGAGGTCACCGAGACAGCCCTGGTCGGTGACGTCGAGCACGTCATCTCCGTGCTCGAGGAGCTGCGCGACGTCGGCTGTCGGCTGTCGATCGACGACTTCGGCACGGGGCACGCCTCGCTGACCTACCTGGCCCGCTTCCCCGTCGACCAGGTGAAGGTGGACCAGTCGTTCGTGGCCGGCCTCGGTGTCGACGCCGGGTCCGCAGCCATCGTCGGAGGCGTCGTCGGCATGGCGCACACGTTCGACCTGCGGGTCATCGCCGAGGGCGTCGAGACCGAGACCCAGCTCGCGGCGCTGCGCGAGATGGGGTGCGACGCCGTCCAGGGGTACCTGCTCGGCGTACCCATGTCCCAGCAGGAGCTGTCCTTCCTGCTCCGCCGGCGGGTGTCGGTGGAGCATGTGACGACCGGGTCGAAGGTCGTCCCGCTCCCGCGCGACGGCAGGGTGGAGCCGCTCGACCCCACGGCGCCGTCGATCGACGAGGTCCGGCACACGACCCTGCTCGTCGAGGGTGCCAAGGCCGTGACCGGGCGGCTCGATCTCGAGTCGGTGCTCCAGCACGCCTTCCTCACCCTCGCCGCCTCGGTCGAGTTCGAGGGCGGCGCCATCATGCTGGTCGAGGACCAGCAGGTCCGGATCGCTGCGGGTGTCCCGCAGCCCACCCCCGAGGCCCTGGCCGCCCGCATCCCCCTGGGTCAGGGAGTCTCGGGGACGATCTGCGTCACCGGTGAGCCGCGCTACCTGCCGGACATCACCATCGCCAGCACCGTCACGGCCAACCGCCGGCAGAAGAGCTCCTCGCACGGCGTGCGCAGCTGGTTCGGCGTCCCGCTCATCGCTGAGGGCCACGCCATCGGGCTGCTGCAGGTCGACTCGACCAAGGTCAACGCGTTCTCCGAGTCCGACCGGCTCGCGATCCTGTCGTTCGCCCCCGTCGTGGGGGGGGGGGGGGGCGGCGCCCCCCCCCCCGCGGGGGGCGGGGGGGCCCCCCC
>CBIHPE010000238.1:0-5538 GCA_966212015.1 uncultured Frankiales bacterium
CCCTGACATGGCTGAAGTCCTCGTTCTCATCGACCACGTCGCTGGTGCTCCGAAGAAGGTCGCGTACGAGCTGCTGACGCTCGCCAAGACCCTCGGTGAGCCGTCTGCGATCGTCCTCGGCGCCGGTGCCGGCGACGCTGCCTCCAAGGTCGCCGCCTACGGCGCCGAGAAGGTCTACGTCGGCGACTCCGCCGACTTCGACGACTACCTGGTCGCCACCAAGGCCGCCGCGGTGGCGTCGCTCGTCACATCCAAGTCCCCGGCCGCCGTGCTGATCGGCAGCAACGCCGAGGGCAAGGAGATCGCGGCCCGCGTCGCGGTCAAGACCGGTGGCGGTCTGATCACCGACGCCGTCGGCGTGACCGGCGACCTCATCGCCGAGCAGCCGATCTTCGGTGGCGCCGTCGTCGTGAAGTCGAAGGTGCAGACCGGCACCCCGATCATCACCGTCCGCCCCAACTCGACCCCCGCGGCCGAGTCCGCCGGTGCCGGGACGGTCGAGGCGCTCTCGGTCGACCTCACCGACGCCGACAAGGCCTCCTCCATCAAGGACAAGGTCGTCGAGGCCAAGGGCGGTCGCCCCGACCTCGGTGAGGCGGCGATCGTCGTCTCCGGTGGTCGCGGCGTCGGCTCGCCGGAGAACTTCTCGATCATCGAGGCGCTCGCCGACTCCCTCGGCGGTGCCGTCGGCGCCTCCCGCGCCGCGACCGACGCCGGCTGGTACCCGCACCAGAACCAGGTCGGCCAGACCGGTCGCACCGTGTCCCCGCAGCTCTACATCGCGGCGGGCATCTCGGGTGCCATCCAGCACCGCGCCGGCATGCAGACGTCGAAGACCATCGTGGCCATCAACAAGGACCCCGAGGCCCCGATCTTCGAGCTGGCTGACTTCGGTCTCGTCGGCGACCTCAACACGGTCGTGCCGGCGCTGACCGAGGAGATCAACAAGCGCAAGGGCTAGTCCGTACGCACGACAAGGGCCGTCTCCGTCAGGAGGCGGCCCTTTCGTCGTACTGCCTGCGTTTCCACGGCACCCTGGTGCTGTGGAACCGGGGGTGGTCAGAAGTCGTAGGTGACCTTCGTCAGCTCTTCGCTGATGTCCCAGAGCTTCTCGGCTGTCGCCCTGTCCTTGGCGCCGGGCGTGCGCCAGGTCGAGACGGGGTGGCCGCGCAGGCTCATCAGGTGGGGCCCGTAGTAGCTGTCGCCGAGCACGTCGGGCATCGTCGCGGCGTAGAGCTGCGGCCACGCGCCCTGCGCGTCGGACTGGGCGAGGATCCTGTTGCCGATGTTCATGAGGGCCTGGAAGGCGGCCTGGCCCTGGCCCTCCTGCAAGTGCGTCGCGGCGTACCCGGGGTGCGCGGACGAGGACAGGATGCGGCCGCCGGCCCGGCGCTGCAGCTCGCTGCTGAAGAGCAGGTTCGCGAGCTTCGACATGCCGTAGCGGCGCCAGCGGTTGTAGCCGCTCTCGTCCGGCGTCAGGTCGTCGAACGCCATCTTGCCGATGACGTGAGCGCCACTGGAGACGGTGATCACGCGCGGCTCGTCGGCCTTGAGGATCAGCGGCAGCAGCCGACCGGTGAGGGCGAAGTGCCCGACGTGGTTGGTGCCGAACTGCATCTCGAAGCCGTCGGCGGTCTTGCCGTAGGGGACGGCCATGATGCCGGCGTTGTTGACCAGCAGGTCGAGGTGCTCGACCCGGCCGGCGACGTCCTCGGCGGCCCGCTCGACCGAGTCGAGGGAGGCGAGGTCCATGGCGACGAGCTCGACGGACGGGTTCGTGACCTGCGCCCGGATGAGCCCCAGGGCGGCGTCGGCCTTCGCGGGGTTGCGGCACGCCATCAGGACCCGCGCGCCCTTGCGCGCCAGCTCGAGCGTGGTGTGGAACCCGAGGCCGGAGTTGGCGCCGGTGACGAGCACGGTGCGACCCGACTGGTCGGGCATGTCTGCAGGTGTCCATCTGGTCATGCGCAGAAGCCTAGACTCGCCCGCATGTCATGGGACAAGACCTCGGCGACCCAGCAGGCCAAGGCTCAGCAGGAGGCGCTGAAGGCGCAGCTCGTCGACGCGGTCGGGCCGTTCTCGCCGTTCTGGCGTGAGCGGTTCAAGGCGCTCGGCACGACGCCGAGCAAGGTCGCTGCGGACCTCCGTACGATCGCGCCTGTCGGCGAGCGCGACGTCTGTCCCGACGGCGACCCCGCCGGGGCCGCGGCCCTCGTGCTGCAGGCCGGCGAGTCCGGTTGGGCCCTGCACGCCGAGGGCCCCACGCTGCGCAAGGCCCTGACCTCCCGGCTCGCCCGCCCGGGCACCTACGCCGCCACGGTCGAGGCCGACACCCGGCCCACGTCCTTCGTCTTCGCCGGCCTCGGCATGCGCTTCCCCGTCGCGTCCACGCGCCACGACCTCGACGTCGTGGCCCGTGCCGGCGCCCGGCTCTGGCAGGTCCTCGGCCTGTCGCGGTCCGACGTGCTCGTCGCGGCCATGGCACCGGAGGCGTCCGCCCCCTACCAGGGCCTCTCGCTCGCGGCCCTGGGCGCAGGCTCGCCGGCGCTCTTCCCGGGCGACGATCCCGACGAGGTCGCGGCCGCGCTGCGGCTCGTGCCGGCGACGGTCCTGGCCCTGCACACGGACACCGCGCCGGACACGCTCGACGACCTCGACGAAGCCGGTGCTCCTCTCAGCGAGGTGAAGACGGTCCTGCTCGTGGGCGCGCCGTCCGACGCAGAGCGGGCCGCCACGTCAGAGGCCCTGGCGCGGATCGGCATCAGTCCCCGGCTCCTCGCCGTGCACGTCCCCGAGGGTCACCGCCTGCTGTGGGGCGAGTGCGCCGAGGGCAGCGGCCTGCACACCTACCCCGACCTCGAGATCGTGCAGACGGTCGACGCGGAGACCGGCGAGACCAACGACGGGCACGGTCCCGACGAGCTCGTTGTGACCCAGCTCGGCATGCGCGGCTCGGCGCTCCTGCGCTGGCGCACCGGCGACCTCGCGGACAAGGTCGACACCGGCACCTGTCGCTGCGGCCGCACGGTGGCCCGGGTGGTCGGCCTGCGACGGGGCGCCCTCGTCCCGCTGCTGTCCCTCCGGAGCGGTCACCGGGGCGTCGACCTGCGCGGCCTCGCGTCGGCTCTGGACGGGCGGCCGGACCTGTCCGACTGGCGGATCGTCATCGGTCCCTCGCCGCGCGACGACCACGACGAGGTCGTCGTGCACATCGTCGCCGAGGGCGACCCGTCCGACGTGGCGGTCGCCGTCGCGCGTGACATCAGGTCCGCCGCCGGTCTGCTGCCGACGCAGGTCGTCGTGAACGAGCCGGGGGAGCTGCCGGACGGCGACCGGATCTCCAGGCGCGTCCACCAGCGCGGGTGACCTAGGCTCGAGCCGTGGCGTACCTCGACCATGCGGCCTCGACGCCGATGCTGCCTGAGGCGATCTCGGCAGTGGCTGAGGCGATGTCGTCGGTCGGCAACGCCTCGTCGCTCCACGCGACCGGCCGCCGCGCGCGGCGGGTCGTCGAGGAGTCGCGTGAGGCGCTGGCCTTCTCGTTGGGGGCCCGCCCGTCTGAGGTGATCTTCACCGCCGGCGGCACCGAGAGCGACAACCTCGCGGTCAAGGGCATCTACTGGGCGCGGCGGGCCCTGGGTCGCACGCGCATCCTCGCGTCGTCCGTCGAGCACCACGCCGTCCTCGACGCGGTCGAGTGGCTGGTCGCCCACGAGGGCGCGTCCGTCACCTGGCTCCCGGTCGACTCGCTGGGCCGCGTCTCGGAGTCGGACTTCGAGGACGCCCTCGGCGACGACGTCGCGCTGGCCACGGTCATGTGGGCCAACAACGAGGTCGGGACGGTGCAGCACGTCCGTCGCCTCGCCGCGCTGGCCCGCTCGGCCGGCGTCCCGTTCCACACCGACGCCGTCCAGGCTGTCGGGCAGCTGCACGTGGACTACGACGCGTCCGGCGTCGACGCCCTGACCCTGACGGGGCACAAGCTCGGCGGCCCGCTGGGCGTCGGGGCGCTGCTGCTCGGTCGTGACATCGCCTGCACCCCCCTCCTGCACGGAGGCGGTCAGGAGCGCGACGTCCGGTCCGGGACCCTCGACGTGCCGGGGGTGCGCGGGCTCGCGGTGGCCACCCAGATCGCGGTGGAGCGGCAAGTGGAGACCGCCGCCCGGCTGGCCGCGCTGCGCGACGACCTGGTCGCGCGCGTCCTCGCCGCCGTCCCGACCGCCGTGTTCAACGGCGACCCCGTCGACCGGCTGCCGGGCAACGCGCACTTCTCGTTCCCCGGCTGCGAGGGCGACTCGCTGCTGCTCCTGCTCGACGCGCGCGGCGTCGAGGTCTCGACCGGCTCCGCCTGCTCGTCCGGCGTCGCACGTCCCTCGCACGTGCTCGTCGCGATGGGGCAGGACGAGGTGACGGCGCGGTCGTCCCTGCGCATCTCGCTGGGACACACCTCGACGCCTGCTGACGTGGACCAGCTCCTCGCGGTCCTCCCGGCCGTCGTGGAGCGAGCGACGCGATGAGGCTGCTCGCCGCCATGTCGGGCGGCGTGGACTCCGCTGTCGCCGCGCTCCTCGCCGTCCGCGCCGGTCATGACGTCACTGGCGTGCACCTCGCCCTGTCGCAGGCGCCCGCCGCTCTTCGCACCGGCTCGCGCGGCTGCTGCTCCCGCGAGGACGCACGTGACGCCGCCCGGGCCGCCGACGTCATCGGGATCCCCTTCTACGTCTGGGACCTCGCCGAGGAGTTCCAGGAGTCGGTGGTCGACGACTTCGTCGCCGAGTACGCCGCCGGCCGCACCCCCAACCCCTGCATCCGCTGCAACGAGAAGGTCAAGTTCGCCGCTGTGCTCGACCGGGCGCTGCAGCTCGGCTTCGACGGCGTGGTGACGGGTCACCACGCCCAGCTCTCCGTCGGGGTGCTGTCCCGGTCGGTGGACCTCGACAAGGACCAGTCGTACGTCCTGGCAGTGCTCACTCCGAAGCAGCTCGCGTCGACCGTGCTCCCCCTGGGGGCCATGACGAAGAGCGACGTCCGCTCGATCGCTCGGGACGCGGGGCTGGGCGTCGCCGACAAGCCGGACTCGCACGACATCTG
Organism: uncultured Frankiales bacterium; assembly: GCA_966212015.1. Classification (GTDB taxonomy): domain Bacteria; phylum Actinomycetota; class Actinomycetes; order Mycobacteriales; family SCTD01; genus RYN-111. The sequence goes on from CBIHPE010000238.1 coordinate 5,092, forward strand.
CTTCATCGCCGACGGCGACACCGCGGGGTTCCTGAGGGACCGGCTCGGGGCCCAGCCGGGCGACATCGTCGAGGACGGCGTGGTGGTCGGCTCGCACGACGGGGCCTACGCCTTCACGGTCGGACAGCGCCGCGGCCTCGGGCTCGCCCGCCCGGAGCCCCGGTACGTCCTGTCCATCGAGCCGGTGTCCCGCACCGTGACGGTCGGTCCCGCGGCGGCCCTCGACGTGTCGACGGTGCTGACCGGCGTACCCGTCTGGTCCTCGCCCCGCCCGCTGCCCCTGCGCTGCTCCGTCCAGCTGCGCGCCCACGGGATGGTGCACGACTGCTCGGTGTCGGCGGCAGGCGTCGGCTGGTCCCTCGCCCTCGACACCCCTGCCCGCGGTGTCTCCGCCGGCCAGACCGCCGTGCTCTACGACGGTGACACCGTCCTCGGCTCCGCCACCAT
>CBIHPE010000239.1:0-5534 GCA_966212015.1 uncultured Frankiales bacterium
CGACCAGTTGCTCACCGACACCCGCAGCACCGCCCGACCCCGCCAGACCGATCCCGACATCCAGGTCGCGCCCTCCCGGAGCAGCTCCGCCGTGACGGCCCGGGTGCGCTCGTCGTCGCCGAAGCTCACGCTGACCTGGGTGAAGCAGACCTCGTTGAGGACGGTGGCACCGGGGACGGCGGCCAGTCCCTCCGCGAGCTGCCGGGCGCGCAGGACGAGCCCGTCGACCAGGTCGGCGACGCCCTGCCTGCCCAGCGACCTGAGGGCCGCCCACACCGGCACGCCGCGGCCCCGGCGCGACAGCTCGGGCACCTTCTCGAACGGGTCACCGGCGCTGTCGTGGATCAGGTAGCTCGCGTGCAGTCCCATGGCGGCGCGGACGGCGCTCCGGTCGGCGACGATCGCCAGCCCGGAGTCGTACGGGACGTTCAGCGTCTTGTGCGCGTCGGTGGCCCAGGAGTCGGCGCCCGCGAGGCCCGGTACGAGGGGACGCAGCGCGGGCGACGCCGCTGCCCAGAGCCCGAAGGCGCCGTCGACGTGCACCCAGGCACCGCGTGCCCTGGCGATCTCGACGCACTGGGCGATCGGGTCGAAGGCTCCCGAGTGGATGTTCCCCGCCTGCAGGCAGACGATCGACGGGCCGTCCTCGAGGGCGGACGCGAGCGCCTCGGGCACGATGCGGCCCTGCTCGTCCGCGGCGACCACGACGGGAGCGCCGAGCCCGAGGTAGCGCAGGGCGAGGTCCACCGTGTCGTGCCGCTCGGCACCGACGACCACCTGCACGCGCGGTGCGCCGACGAGGCCGTCGCGGTCGAGGTCCCACCCGGTCCTCGTCAGGACCGACTGGCGCGCCGCGGCGAGGCACGTGAAGTTGGCCATCGTGGCGCCCGTGACGAAGCCGACGTCCGCGGTTGCGGGCAGCCCGAGCACGTCCAGCAGCCACTCGCCGGCCACCTGCTCGACGGCGGCCACGGCGGGGGTGATCGCCCGCAGCCCGGCGTTCTGGTCCCACGCGCTGACCAGCCAGTCCGCCGCGAGGGCGGCCGGCAGCGTGCCGCCGATGACCCAGCCGAAGAAGCGGCCGCCAGGGATCGCCATCAGGCCGGGTTCGGCCTCCGTCGCCAGCAGGTCGACGACCGCTGCGGGGTCGGCCGGGCCCTCGGGCAGGGGGCCGCCCAGCACGGCCGCCACCTCGTCGACGGTGGCTCGGGGTGGCACCGGACGCCCGTCCTGGCTCGCCAGCCAGCGCAGCACGTGGTCGTGGGCGATCTGCAGGGCTGCGGTGTAGGCGTCGACGCGGGCGGTCATGCCGCCGAGTGTCGCGCACCGACGGGTCGAGCTCCTCGAGCGGTCGCGGCGTCCCGATGCGCGTCGTCGAACGGCAGGGCGTGCGTGCTCGACCAGGTCAGGCGAAGGCCACCGACTCGCTGGTGACGAGACCGATCTCCCGGCCGGGGGCCGCCGTGTTCTCCCAGAGGAAGTTGATGAAGGAGATCGACGTCTCGGGGGTGGGGCCGCCCCACTGGCTCAGGTCCTCGGTGGTGTGCGCGTCGCTGACGAGCAGCACGTCGTAGCCGCGGGCGACGCCGCCGTGCAGGGTGGACCGGATGCAGGCGTCGGACTGGGCGCCGGCGACGACCAGCCTTCCCACGGACTGCTGGCTCAGGACCTGCTCGAGGTCGGTCTCCTCGAACGAGTCTCCCCAGCGCTTGTGCACCACGGCCTCGCCCTCCGCGATCGCCAGCTCGGGGACGTACTCCCACTGCGGGCTGCCGGTCGGGAGCTCGTCGCTCGTGTGCTGCACCCAGACGACGGGTACGCCGGACGCGCGCGCCCGCTCGACGAGGCTCGCGATCCTCGCGACGACCGCATCACGGTCGAGGGACGCGGCCATGACGCCGACCTGGACGTCGACGACGAGCAGCGCCGTCGCGGGGCGGTTCTCGAGAGTCGTCATGCGCTGCACGCTAGAGCAGGTGGCGCAGCCACGCCTCCGGTCTGTCCAGGTACGACCGCCAGTCCTGGACGAGCTGCAGGTCGGTCCACGCGACCTCCTGCAGGCCGTGCTCGCCGACCTCCAGGACGGTGGCTCCCGGCAGCGAGCAGAGCAGCGGGGAGTGGGTCGCGACGACGACCTGCGAGCCGTTCGTGTGCAGCTCGGCGAGCATCGCGATGAGCGTGAGGCTCGAGCGGAACGACAGCGCCGCCTCGGGCTCGTCCATCAGGTAGAAGCCGGGGGTGTCGAGGCGAGTGCGGAGGATCTCGAGGAACGACTCCCCGTGGCTCATCTCGTGGAAGCGCTCGTGGGGCGGGACCGGCAGGTCGACCTCGGTGTAGGAGCGCTCGATGAAGCTGTACTCGCCGTGCATGGCCTCGGCCCGCAGGAAGTAGGACCACCTCCCGGCACCGGGGCTCTTCACGAGCTGCAGCGCCTTGCCGAGCGGCGACTCGGACTCCCGGGTGCTGTGCCGGACCCCCCGGGACCCGCCCTCCGGGTTCAGCCCGTACGCCTCCGCGATCGCCTCGACCAGCGTGCTCTTGCCGGAGCCGTTCTCCCCGACCAGGAAGGTCACACCCGAGGGGAGGTCGAGGCCCTCTTCGAGCAGCTGCGCGACGGCGGGGAGGGAGTACGGCCAGGCGGTGGGCGGGCAGGCGGCCAGCGGGTGCTTCTGGATCCGGCGCACGGGCCGGGTGTCCTTGAGGTTCAACGGATCCGCTCGCGCAGGCCGGCGACGAGCAGCGCGATCGTGGCGTGGTCGAAGACGTCGCCGACGGTGCGCATGACGCGGCCCGCCTTGCTGATCCGGAACCGGAAGTGCAGCAGCGACCGCCCCTCGGGCAGGTCGGTGAGGAGCAGGGCCCAGCTGAACTCCGTGCCCTTGTGCGAGCCGCGGTGGACCAGGGCGTGCGGCGGGTCGAGGACGGCCACCGTGAAGGGCGACGGGCCGTAGTCGGGGACGACGTCCCCGACCTTCAGCGACCACCGAGGGTCGATGCTGCGGCTGGCGTGGAAGCGCGCGGGCGTCAGCCGCTCGAACCAGCCCGGGGCGTACCAGCCTCCCCGCGACTTGCCCACCTGCTCCAGCCACGGCCAGACCACGGCTGCGGGTGCGTGGAGGACGTACTCCCGGTCGAGCGTTGCTGCCGCGTCGACCAGCTCGTCCCCGGCGAAGCTCACTCTCCCAACCTACGCATCGCCGTCACACGTGGCGCCCTCGTAGGACCGGGTCACTCCTCGTCGTCGTCGAGGCGCGCGAGCCAGGTGGCGACGCGCTCGATCGGCACCTCGAACTCCGGGTGCTCGTCCACGAACTCCCGCAGCCGCTCGGCGAGCCAGGCCATCGTGACCTCCTCCTCGCCGCGACGCTGCGCGAGCTCCTCCAGACCGCGGTCGGTGAAGTACATCGCTAGCGGGCGAACACGGCCTCGACGAGCGCGGCCTGCTCCGCCTCGTGCACCTTCGACGAGCCGGCGGCCGGGGAGGCCGAGGCGCGACGGGAGACGCGACGGAGGCGGATGTCCGCAGGCAGCTGCTCGGGCAGCGACAGGGCGATGTGGCTCCAGCCGCCCTGGTTGGCCGGCTCCTCCTGCGCCCACACGACGTCCGTGACGTTGGGGTAGGCGGCGAGCGCGTCGCGGATCTGGGCGCCGGGCAGCGGGTAGAGCTGCTCGACGCGGATCAGCGCGACGGACGTGTCCTCGGCCTTGCGGCGGGCGGCGGCCAGGTCGTAGTAGACCTTGCCGCTGCAGAGCACGACGCGGGTGACGCCGGCGGCCGCCGGGGACTCCGGGTCGAGGAGCACCGGCTGCCAGCCGCCGCTCGTGAAGTCGCCGGGTGCCGAGACCGCAGCCTTGAGACGCAGCAGGGACTTCGGCGTCACGACGACCAGCGGGCGCTTCACCTCCGCGAGCGTCTGCGCGCGCAGCAGGTGGAAGTGCTGGGCCGGGGTCGTCGGGTAGGCGACGGTCATGTTGTCCTCGGCGCACAGCTGCAGGAACCGCTCGATGCGGGTGCTCGAGTGGTCAGGCCCCTGGCCCTCGTAGCCGTGGGGGAGCAGCAGCGTGACGCCGGAGCGCTGACCCCACTTCGCCTCGCCGGAGCTGATGAACTCGTCGATGATCGTCATCGCGCCGTTGACGAAGTCGCCGAACTGCGCCTCCCAGCACACGAGGGCCTCGGGACGCTCGTGGGAGTAGCCGTACTCGTAGCCGAGGGCGGCGTACTCCGACAGCAGGGAGTCGTAGACGTAGAAGGTCGCCTGGTCCTCGTCGAGGTAGCGGATCGGCGTCCACTCGGTGCCGTCGTTGCGGTCGATGAGGGTCGCGTGCCGCTGCGTGAACGTGCCGCGCCGGCTGTCCTGGCCCGCGAGGCGGACGGGGCGGCCGTCGAGCAGCAGCGAGCCGAAGGCGAGGATCTCGCCGAAGCCCCAGTCGATGCCGCCGTTCGTGACCATGCCGGCGCGCTTCTCGAGCAGGGGCGCCAGCTTGGGGTGCGGGGTGAAGCCCTCGGGCAGGTTGGTGTGCGCCTTGCCGATGATGTCGAGCACGTCCTGCTCGACCGCGGTCGGGATGGCCGAGAGGTCGAGGGCGGGGACCATCGGCGGCTCGGCGGCGGACGACGTCGACGCGTCGCGGGTCTCCGCGAAGACCCGCTCGAGCTGCGCCTGGTAGTCCTTCAGCGCCTCCTCGGCCTCTTCGATGGTGATGTCACCACGACCGACGAGCTGCTCGGTGTAGGTCTTGCGGACGGACCGCTTGCGGTCGATGACGTCGTACATCAGCGGCTGCGTCATCGAGGGGTCGTCGCCCTCGTTGTGACCGCGGCGGCGGTAGCAGACCATGTCGATGACGACGTCCTTCTTGAACGCCTGGCGGAACTCGAAGGCCAGGTGCGCCACGCGGACGCAGGCCTCCGGGTCGTCGCCGTTGACGTGGAAGATCGGCGCCTGGACGGTGCGGGCGACATCGGTCGAGTACGTCGACGAGCGGCTGTACTCGGGGGCCGTGGTGAAGCCGACCTGGTTGTTGATGACGACGTGCGCCGTGCCGCCGGTGCGGTAGCCGCGCAGCTGCCCCATCTGCAGGGTCTCCGCGACGACGCCCTGGCCGGCGAAGGCCGCGTCGCCGTGGATGAGCAGCGGCAGGACCGTGAAGCCGGCCTCGCCCTTGTCGATGACGTCCTGCTTGGCGCGGACGATGCCCTCGAGGACCGGGTCGACGGCCTCGAGGTGCGAGGGGTTGGCGCACAGGGACACGCGGGTGGTCGAGCCGTCGGTGGCGGTGAAGGTGCCCTCGGCGCCGAGGTGGTACTTCACGTCGCCGGAGCCCTGGACCGTACGGGGGTCGATGGTGCCCTCGAACTCGCGGAAGATCTGGCCGTAGGACTTCCCGACGATGTTCGCGAGGACGTTGAGGCGGCCGCGGTGGGCCATGCCGATGACGACCTCGTCGAGGCCGGCCTTGGCCGAGCCCTGCAGGAAGGCGTCGAGCATCGGGATGACCGACTCGCCGCCCTCGAGGCTGAAGCGCTTCTG
>CBIHPE010000240.1:0-5531 GCA_966212015.1 uncultured Frankiales bacterium
CAGCTTGTGCACCGGGTCGGTGTTGTGAAGGGCGTGGGCGACCAGGGCGTGACCGCCCTCGTGGTAGGCCGTGACCTTCTTCTCCTTGTCGTTCATGAGCCGGGTCCGGCGCTGCGGACCGGCCATGACGCGGTCGATCGACTCCTCGAGGATCTCGAGGGTGATCTGCTTCGCACCGGTGCGCGCGGTCAGGAGCGCGCCCTCGTTGACGACGTTGGCGAGGTCGGCGCCGGTGAAGCCGGGGGTGCGGCGGGCGATGACCTGCAGGTCGACGTCGGGCGACATCGGCTTGCCCTTGGCGTGCACCTCGAGGATCTGCCGGCGGCCGGCCATGTCCGGGCGGTCGACGGCGATCTGGCGGTCGAAGCGGCCCGGGCGCAGCAGCGCCGGGTCGAGGATGTCGGGACGGTTGGTCGCGGCGATCATGATGACGCCGCCCTTCACGTCGAAGCCGTCCATCTCGACGAGCATCTGGTTGAGCGTCTGCTCGCGCTCGTCGTGGCCGCCGCCGAGGCCCGCACCGCGGTGCCGGCCGACGGCGTCGATCTCGTCGACGAAGATGATCGCGGGGGCGTTGGCCTTGGCCTGCTCGAACAGGTCGCGGACGCGGGACGCGCCGACACCGACGAACATCTCGACGAAGTCCGAGCCCGAGATCGAGTAGAACGGCACGCCGGCCTCACCGGCGACGGCACGCGCGAGCAGCGTCTTGCCGGTGCCGGGCGGGCCGTAGAGGAGCACGCCCTTGGGGATCTTGGCGCCGATGGCCTGGAACTTGCCGGGGCTCTCGAGGAACTCCTTGATCTCCTGGAGCTCCTCGATCGCCTCGTCGGCGCCGGCGACGTCAGCGAACGTCGTCTTCGGGGTGTCCTTGGAGACCAGCTTGGCGCGGCTCTTGCCGAACTGCATGACGCGCGAGCCGCCGCCCTGCATCTGGTTCATGAAGAAGAACAGCAGTCCGACGATGAGCAGGATCGGGAACACCGAGAACAGGAAGCTCAGGAAGATGTTCTCGTGGCTGACCTTGACGTTGTAGTCGACGTCGGCCGACTTGAACGCGGCGGCGAAGTCACGGCCCTGGTCGATGAGGTAGGACGACTGGAACTTGCGCCCGTCCTTGAGCGTGATCCTGACCTGCTGCTCCTTGTCGAGCAGCTGGTTCTTGGACTTGTCGCCGGACACGTCCCCGTTGCTGATGTACTTCAGGACCTGCGCGGTGCTGGCGTTCTTGTAGTCCGAGCCGCGGGCGAGCGTCGTCACGGCCACGACGAGGACCAGGAACAGCACGATGTAGAGCGCGGGGCCCCTGGTGAAGCGCTTGAGGTTCATCGACGCGGGGCGGGCAGCCCCGTCCCTCCTGTCGGCGGAAGTTCTAAGGTCACGACGGTACACCGGGCAGATGCACCGATACACCTCGTGCAACGGGCGGCGGGCCCCCGGTGTTCCGCCGCGCGGGAGGTCAGCGCGAGTAGACCGAGGCCTTGAGCCGGCCCACGAAAGGCAGGTCGCGGTAGCGCTCGGCGTAGTCGAGGCCGTACCCGACGACGAACTCGTTGGGGATGTCGAACCCCGCGTAGCGGATCGGGACGTCGACCTTGGCCGCCTCCGGCTTGCGGAACAGCGCGCAGACCTCGACGCTCGCCGGCCCGCGGGACCGCATGTTGCGCAGCAGCCAGTTCAGCGTGAGGCCGCTGTCGATGATGTCCTCGACGACGAGGACGTGCTTGTCGGTGATCTCCCGGTCGAGGTCCTTGAGGATGCGGACCACGCCGGAGGAGCTGGTGGAGGAGCCGTACGACGAGACGGCCATGAACTCCATCGACACGGGCGTCTCGAGGGCGCGCGCCAGATCGGCCATCACCATGACCGCGCCCTTGAGCACGCCGACGAGCAGCAGCTCCTGCCCCCGGTAGTCCTCGTCGATGGCCTTGGCCAGCTCACGGACCTTGTCCTGGATCTCCTGCTCGGAGTACAGGACTTCCTCGATCTCCGCCGGGACCGCCGTCACCTGGTGAAGGCTAGCCGTCCGGCGACCCGGCCGACACGGCCTCCACCCGGAAGGGCCACGGGGCCCTGCCCGTGCCAGTCCTCGACCAGGGCGCGGAGGGCGTCGACGTGCGCGCTCGTCACCGCCCTCCCGCACTGCTGCTCGGCCCAGAGCTTGAGCGCGCGGGACCGCAGGGCAGCGGGCAGGGCGAGCAGGGCCCGCACGTCGCTGGTCGGCGCCGCCAGGGCGTCCAGCGCGTCCGCGTCCTCCCGCAGCAGCCTGGCCGTGCGGGCGAGCCCCTCAGCGGGGAGCCCGTCGAGCAGCTGCCGGAACCGGACCCGGTCGAAGCCCGGGTCGGCGTTGTGGGGGTCCTCCCACGGCACCAGCCCGGCCTCGAGGCAGGCCTGCCGGACGGTCGCGCGGTCCAGGTCGAGGAAGGGCCGGTGGTAGCGCCCGCGGACGGGCGACATGCCGGACAGCGCCCGGGCACCCGATCCCCTCAGGATCCCCAGCAGCACCGTCTCCGCCTGGTCGTCGAGGGTGTGCCCGAGCAGGACGACCCCGTCGAGCTGGTCCAGCAGCGAGTACCTCAGCTCCCGGGCCCCGGCCTCTCCCGGGTCCGCGTGCCCGGTGAGCACGCGGGCGACGAGGCCCAGGGACTCGCACTGGGCGGCGGCCTTGGCGGCCACCTCGTCGGAGCCCGGCTGCAGGCCGTGGTCGACGACGACCGCGGAGGCGCCCGGGCGCTCGAAGGCGAGGGCCGCTGCGAGGGCAAGGGAGTCGGCGCCGCCGCTCACGGCAGCGGTCGCCGTGTCGATCCCGGCCAGCGACCGCCGTACCGCGAGCCTCGTCGCGGCGGTCGCAGGCGGGGGGCCGCTCATGCCGTCCGGGTGATCCAGGCGCCGGGGTCGAGGATCTCGGCCTTCGAGGGCAGCGTGTCAGGCGAGGTCCAGATCCGGTTGAACCCAGCCATCCCGATCTCGTCGACGACGTGCCCGACGAAGGCCCGCCCCTGGGAGTACTGCAGGGCCTTGAGGTCCATGCCGAGGAGCCGGCGCAGGAGGCGCTCGAGCGGGCCGCCCTTGTCGCGCCGGCGCTGCTCGAACTGGTCGCGGATGTGCTGGACCGTCGGGACGACGGAGGGGCCGACACCGTCCATCACGTGCTCGGCGTGACCCTCGAGCAGCGACATGAAGCCGGTGACCCGGTCCATCACCTCCCGCTGCTCGGGCGTCTGGATCATCTCGACGAGCGAGCCACTCCTCGGGCCCGAGGCGACCTGCTTGAGGCGCGCGATCAGCGCCTCGGGGTCGTCGAGCTTGGAGGCGGTGATGAGGTTCTGCACCTCCTCGCGCACGTGGCCGTGCAGCCACGGCACGGCGGTGAACTGCGTGCGGTGCGTGACCTCGTGGAGCGCCACCCAGAGCCGGAAGTCGTGCGGGTCGACCCCGAGCTTGCGCTCCGTCTCGACGATGTTCGGCGCGACCAGCAGCAGCCGGCCCTGCTGGCCCTCGGGCTGGAACGCCTCGTACTGGCCCAGCACCTTGCTCGACAGCCAGGCCAGGATCGACCCGATCTGGACGCCGGTGATCTTCGCGGTGGTCGCGACGGTGATCTTGTTCTGCTTGCGGGTCAGCACCTCGGTGAGCGGCGACAGCACGTTGTCGAAGCCCTCGGCGTTGGCCTGGGCCCAGTCGGCGCGGTCGACGACCGTGGCCGGACCGACCACGCCCACGAGCCCCGTGACCTGGCGGACGTGCGCCTCGGCCTCGTCGGTGAGGTCGCGCAGCATGACGACGACGTCCGCGGCCTCGCTCAGCGACATCGACGGTCCGGGCGGCGCGAGGCGCCCGGCGAGGTTCGCGGCCAGGCCGGTGTCGACGACGCTCATGGGCCGAGGCTAGTTGCAGCCGCACGCCGCGAGGGCCGCAGCGATCCGGTCCAGGGCCGCCTCGGTCGCGAGCGTCCCTCCCAGCGGTGCGCGGTCGGCCGTGACGTCGAAGGCGAGCACGCCTCCCGTGCGGGTCGTCACCAGGCCCGCGAGCGCGCTCACCCCGTTGAGCGTCCCGGTCTTCGCGCGCACCTCACCCGCTGCCGTCGAGGTCGGTGCCTTCCGGTAGCGCTTGCCGAGGGTCCCGTCGAAACCGGCGATGGGGAGGCCGGACAGGAGAGGCGAGTACGCCGGGTCGGCAGCCGCCTTCGCCAGCAGCTGCGCCACCGACAGCGGCTGCACCGCGTCGAGCGGGGACAGGCCGCTGCTGTCGCGCAGCGCGAGCCCCGAGACGCCGAGCCGCTCGAGCGCGCCGTGGGTGGCGGCGACAGCTCCGGCGAAGCTCGCCGGCTGCCGAGCGGCGATCGCGACCTGCCGCCCGAGGGCCTCGGCGAGGTCGTTGTCGCTCCGGGTGAGCATCGCCTCGACCAGCTGGCGCACCGGCGCGCTGTCGACGTACGCGAGCTGCTCGGCACCGGCCGCAGCGGTGCCGCGCGCCACCGGAGCCTTCACGTGCAGCAGCGCAGCGAGCTGCCGGCCCGCCTCGAGCGCCGGGTCCTGCACCCTCGGGCCCTTCGTCGCCGTCCGGCCCTCGTCGACCTCGAGCGCGCTGACCGGGGCGACGTTGCCGGTGGTGACGTAGGCCGGCTTCCAACCGGGCCCCAGCCTCGGGCCGGTGAACAGGCTGTCGTCGACGAGCACCCGGGTGACGCCGGTCAGCCCCTTGGCGAGCCCGGCGAGCCGTGCGGTCCCGGGGTAGCCCGCGGTCGCGAACCGGCCGCCGAGGGTCGGGTCGCCGCCGCCGACGAGGACCACCTCACCGGGCTTCGGGCCGCGGACGACCTTGGTGCGCAGGCGCAGATCGGGGTCGAGCACGGTGAGCGCCGCGACGGCGGTGGCCAGCTTGGCCGTGCTCGCCGGCGTCACGGGCCGGCTGCCGCCCTGGTCGAGCACGGTCCGGCCGTCGGGGGTCACCACCGCGATGCTGACCCGACCGCCGAGCGCCTTGTCGGCGAGCGCCTTCGCCAGGGCGCGCTTCAGCGCCGTGCTGCTGACGGTGCCGCTGGCCGCCGCCTGCAGGAGCGGCGTGCGCTCCGGGACCGGCGTCGGGCTGGGCACCGCGACCGGGCTGCCGCTGCCCGAGGTGTACCAGTACGCGCCGGTTCCGCCCGCGGCGAGCACCACGAGGACGAGCAGCGCGAGGAGGAAGCGCCGCACTCGTCCTCCTCGCGTGACCACCGACACAGCCGACCGGGGCAGAGGTCCCTGCCCTGATAGACGACACTAAGAGCATGGAGTTCGACGTCACCATCGAGATCCCCAAGGGTCAGCGCAACAAGTACGAGGTCGACCACGAGACCGGGCGCATCCGGCTCGACCGGATGCTCTTCACCTCGACGCGCTACCCCGCCGACTACGGCTACGTCGAGGACAGCCTCGGCGAGGACAGCGACCCGCTCGATGCGTTGGTGCTGCTCGAGGAGCCCACCTTCCCCGGCTGCCTGGTGCGCGTCCGCCCGATCGGCATGTTCCACATGCGCGACGAGGCCGGCG
>CBIHPE010000241.1:0-5421 GCA_966212015.1 uncultured Frankiales bacterium
AAGTCGCCGTGAGGTCCGCCGGAAGGGTGGCCGTCACCTGCACCTGCTGCGTGATGCTGCGGGCGGCTTCCTGGAAGGCGTTCGCGAGCTGCTTGGCGTCCAGGGCCTTGAGCACCGAGCCACCGGACGTGCGCGCGATCTGGGCCAGCGGCGCTGCCCCGGCCGCCTCCGCGCCGAACGCCACGGCCGACACCAGAACGCCGCTGTTCTTCACCGTGGCGAGAGCCGAGGCCAGGCCGGTCCTGCTGCCGTCGTCGACCCCGTCGCTGAGCAGCAGCACCGTGCGAGCGCCGCTGGTCCCGGCAGTCCGGGCGGAGAGCGCTGCCGCGTCGTAGAGCGCGGTGTTGCCGGTGGCCTGGAGCGCCTGCACGGCGCGGCCCACGGCACCGTGGTCCTTGGTGGGGGCGACCGCGACCCGAGCGGTCGTGGAGAAGGTGATCAGCCCGACGCTGACGTCGGCCGGCAGGCTGGAGATGAAGCTGGCGGCGGACGACTTGGCCGCGGCGATGCGCGCGCCCTTCATCGAGCCGCTCGTGTCGAAGCAGACGATGGCCGTTCGCGCAACGGTGCTGCTGCCCGCGCTGACCACCGATCCCTTGCTGGGCAGGGCCTTCCCGTCGAGGCTGATGACGGCGGAGCTCGGGTCGATCGAGCTGCCCGAGGGCAGGTCCACCCCGGCGAACAGCACCGAGACTGAGCCGTTGCTGCTCGAGATCTGCAGGATCTTGCCGCGGCTCTCGGCGTGCGCCGGTGTCGCGACCAGGAGCAGTCCGACTGCGGCCGCGCCTGCGACCAGGGCGCCCCGCAGTCTGGTCATCGCGCCCCGCCCTTGCGGAGGGCGAACAGCTCGGGCGGCACCTGCACGCCGGCAGCGGCCATCTTGTCGAGGAACTTCGGGCGCAGGCCCGTGGACTGGAGCGTGCCCAGGGCGTGACCGGTGTCGTCGTACCCCGCCTTGTGGTCGAACAGGAACAGGTCCTGCATCGTGATGATGTCGCCCTCCATGCCGACGACCTCGCTGACGTGTGTGACGTGCCGCGTGCCGTCCTTGAAGCGCTGCTGCTGGACGACGAGGTCGATGGCGCTGGAGACCTGCTCGCGGATGGCGCGGACCGGCAGGTCGACGCCCGCCATGAGCACCATGGTCTCGATCCGGGCCAGGGTGTCGCGGGGGCTGTTGGCGTGCACCGTGCAGATGGACCCGTCGTGCCCGGTGTTCATCGCCTGGAGCATGTCGAGAGCCGCCGCGTCGCGGACCTCGCCGACGACGATGCGGTCAGGGCGCATGCGCAGCGCGTTGCGGACGAGGTCGCGGATGCGCACCTCGCCCTTGCCCTCGATGTTCGGCGGGCGCGCCTCGAGGCGGAGCACGTGCTGCTGGTTGAGCTGCAGTTCCGCGGCGTCCTCGATGGTGACGATCCGCTCGTCCTCCGGGATGAAGCTCGACAGCACGTTCAGCGTCGTCGTCTTGCCCGCGCCGGTGCCGCCTGCGACGAGCACGTTGAGCTTGCCGCGGACGCACGCGTCGAGGAAGTCGGCGACCGGCTTGGTCAGGGTGCCGAACCCGATGAGGTCCTCGATCTGGTAAGGCTCGGCGGAGAACTTGCGGATGGTGAGCAGCGACCCGTCGAGAGCGAGCGGCGGGATGACGGCGTTGACGCGGCTGCCGTCGGGGAGGCGGGCGTCGACCATGGGGCTGGACTCGTCGACGCGGCGGCCGACCCGGCCGACGATCTTGTCGATGGTGCGGCGCAGGTGCGTCTCGTCGGTGAAGCCTGCCTCGACCTGGGTGAGCCGGCCGCTGCGCTCGACGTAGATCGAGTCGAAGCCGTTCACCATGATCTCGGTGATGTCGGCGTCGCGCAGGAAGGGCTCGAGGGGGCCGTAGCCGAGGATGTCGTCGGCGACCTCCTGGGCGATGCGGGTGCGATCCGCGGCCGTGAGCGGCGTCTCCTCGCGGTGCAGGACCTCCTGGAGCGTGCGCCGGACGTTGCCCTCCAGCTCGGTCTGCGTCATGTGCGCGTCGTAGAGCTTGGGCCCGAGATTCTCGAGCAGGGACTGGTGGATCGTCCGCTTCAGCTCCGCGAAGGGGTCCACGTTGCGCCGGGAGCGCGTCGGCGCGCTGCCGATGCTGTCGTCGTCCTTGGCGACGTCGGTCTCCCCGGCGCGGGTCTTCTTGGCCTGGGCCAGGCGGTCGGCGAGTGTCATCCGTTCTTGCCCTTTCGACGGAGGAGTCCTCTGCGGTCTGTGCGGAGCGCATCGGGGAGCGCTGCGTGGGCGTCGGACGAGGCGAGGGGCAGGATGTGCTTCTGGGCGAACTGCCGGATCGCGACGGACACGGGGTGGTTGGGCTCGTCCAGGACGATCGGGACGCCGCGGTTGACCGACGCCGGCACGGCGCGCGACGACGGGATCTCGACGGCGATCGGCACCCGCAGGGTCTTCTCGACCTCGTTGAGCAGCAGCCCCACCTTGGAGTCCGCCCGGTTGAGGACCACCCGCCACTTCTCGCGCGGGTAGTTCAGCAGGTCCAGAGCCTCGAGCGACAGCTTGAGGTTCTTGAGCGCGGGGATGTCGAGCGTCGTCAGCAGCGCGATCAGGTCCGTCTCGTCGAGCGCGGCGAGGACGTGGTCCGTGAAGGCCGGTGGGCTGTCGACGATGACGAAGGCGAAGTGCCGCTTCAGGACCGTCAGGATCCGGGTGACCATCTGCGCCGTGATCGCCTCGGACACGCCCGGCTCCACCGGGGCGACGATCGTGTGCAGCCCGGGGGAGTGCGCCGTCACGAGGGACAGCACGCCGGCGTCGTCGAGGTTGTCGGCCATCGGGATCGCGTCGGCGATGGTGTGCGCAGGGAAGAGCTGCAGCGCGATCGCCACGTCACCGAACGCCAGGTCGAGGTCGACGAGGCAGACCTCCCGGCGGCCGCCTTCCGCAAGGGCGGCCGCGATGTTCGTCGCGACGGTCGTCTTCCCACAGCCGCCCTTGGCGGCGAACACGGTGACCAGACGCCCACGAGGGCCGTCGTCAGCCGCGTTCGACGCGTCGCCGCTCGCCTCGCGGAGCTGCTGCGACAGGCTGTACGCCGAGCGCACCGCCTCCGCCAGCTCGCTCAGGTCCCGCTCGGCCACCACCTCGCGGATGCCGGCGCGGAGGGCTTCCCGCAGGAGCGCCGACTCGACGCGGCGGCGCACCAGGATGACGCTCACGGACGGGTTGGCCACGCGCTGGGTGGACGCGAACGCCAGCGCCTGGTCCTTGTCCACGCTGGGTCCCACGACGATGGCGGTGACCGTCACGCTGTCGGCCAGCGACCGGCGGACCTGGTCCAGGTTGGCAACGACCTCCACGCCCACACCGAGCGCGCGGCTCAGCGCCTGGCCCTCGGCAGCATCGGACTCTACGACGACAGTGCTCACGAGCTGATTCTTCCCAGCCTTCTCAGGAGAACAGGTTGGCGAGGTTGATGCCGGGGCCTGGCGCCACCTTGGACTTGTCGTTGCGCAGGCCGAAGACGACCTGGCCCTGCTGGGAGGCGAACACCAGCTTCTCGGCGCTGCGCTGGTCGAGCGCGAGCGTGAGGATCGCGCGCGGCAGCGCCTCCTTGTTCGTCGCGGTCGCGTCGCCGGAAGCCGGCGTCAGCGTCGTCGGGCCGACAGCGATGACGAGCGCCGAGGGCAGCAGCAGCTTGGTCTGCGGCAGGGCCGTGCCGGAGGGCGCGAGGGTCACGAACACCGACACGATGCTCCCCGGCTCGACGAAGCCGGCGACCCGCGCCGGGTCGCCCAGCTGGATGGAGACGGCGAGCTTGCCGTCGGGGATGGGCAGCGCCTGCGACGCCGCCGGGTCCCCGAACTGGACCGACAGCACCTGCTGCCCCGTGAAGATCGTGCTGAGCGCCACCTTGTCGCGGACCGCGTCGATGCTCGACACCGCCGTGCTGACGACCGACGAGCGCGCGACAGTCTTCAGCTCGAAGGCGCCGGCGGCCGCTGCAGCAGCCGCTGTCGTGCCTGCGGCGATGTCGCTCTTCGCCACGAGCACCTGAACCTGCTGCTGGTCCTTCAGGGCCCGGTCGTCGGCCTTCCGCACGTAGAGGAACACGAGTGTCGTGCCCAGCGCGGCCACGAGGAAGGCGGCCACGAGAAGGATGGTGCGTCGTCCCATCAGGAGTACTCCTTGTACAGGGCTAAGGGGATCGTGCGGGGGTTAGTAGTTTCCGTCGTCCTTGTCACGGATGAGCTTGGCCACGACCGGACCGGTGCCGACGTAGGCCTGGGTGCCCAGGACCTCCGAGGAGCTCACGGTGTGGTGCAGCCAGGAGAGGTCGAACACGAAGCCCTTGACGCTCTGCAGCGAGCCGCCGTTGAACCTGAAGCCGTGGTCGAAGTTGGGGTCGCCAGGGTTGATGGAGGTGATGAACATGGCCTTGAAACCGACGATCGGGAAGTAGCTGGTCCCGTTCGGCGTGCTGGCGTCGTCCAGGTTGACGACCGGCAGCAGCGCGAAGCGCGGACAGGAGAAGATCGCGTCCTTGATCCACCCGAGCTGGTTGGTCGTCGGCGGGATTCCCGCGATGATCGCGGCCTTGAAGGCGGTCATGTTCGCCGCGTCGACGAACCGGGTGTCGAACAGGTCGTCGGTGTCGACGTTGCTGTGCCCGCCGATCGAGCCCGTCTGGTTCCCGGAGTCGCTCTGGTCCTGGTACATCCGGCCGTCCGGCGAGTCGAAGAAGCCCTTCTCGAAGGACGACTTGTTACCCGAGCTGAGCCGGAGGCAGTTGACGTCCTGCAACGGGGTGTTCGCACCGCTCTTCAACACGGTCCCGGCTGGCAGGGAACCGCACTCCACACCGTTCCCGGGGGTCGCTCGTGGCGCAGCGTTCGGCGGAAGCAGGTACGTCTGGTACGTGTGCAACCCGTGGTCGATGCCCTGCTTGATGTTGGCGATGAGCACCGGACCTGAGCCGTTGGTGTCGAAGCGCGGCTCGTCGATGTAGCCGCGGTTGGACGAGTTCGCCTGGCAGGTGACCGCGTCCTTGGTGTAGGTGAACGTCACGGGGTCGCTCTGCGTCGAGCCGTTGTAGACGTAGACCGTCGCGGACCCGACGGTGCCGGGCGGTGTCGTGACCGTGAGCGACCCACCCGCCGCGCTGATCGCGGCCACCGGCGTGCCGTTGAACGTCACGGACGCCGTCGTGGGGTTGCCCGGCAGGTTGCTGCCGGTGATGACGACGCTCGTCCCGCCGTTCGCCGGGCCCGCCGCAGGGTTCAGGACGATCCCGGTCGGCTTCGGAAGCGCGTTCGCCGTGTAGTTGTAGACCGTGGTCGAGGTTCCGTTGCTGTTCTGGACCGTCACCGGGTAGGTGCCGGCCGGCATCGACGGGAAGTTCGCGGTGAGCGAGGTGCCGCCCGCGTTGGG
>CBIHPE010000242.1:0-5395 GCA_966212015.1 uncultured Frankiales bacterium
CACTGCGGCACGGTCTCGTCGAGCGGCAGCGGCTCGACCTCGACGCTCCACCCGAGCGGCTCGAACAGCTGCTCGACCAGGGCGCCACCGCGCAGGGCAGGGATGACGACCTCGAGCGGGAGCGGCTGCCCGACGAGTTCAGGCCGGGCCTCGCACGTGCCGTTCATCGCTGTGCGGAAGACCTTGGCCAGCGCGACGGCGAGCATCGACGACGCGGCGTACGGCCGGTCGTTCACGTACTGCGCGAGCGTGAAGGCGTTGTCGCGACCGGTCTTGCCCCGGACGAGCGCCACCGGATCGACCTCGAGCAGCAGGGCCATCGTGGCCCGGTCTGCGGACGCCTCGGGCCAGAACACGTGGGCGGTGCCCGCAGAGGTGCCGAACGCCTGAGCCTTGTCCGGGTGCTTGTGCAGCAGGAAGCCGAGATCGGATGCCTGCGGCATCGACGTCGACAGGGTCAGGAGCATCGCGTCAGTCTCCCAGTCGCTCGCGGGAGCGCATCCGATTTCGACCACCGCCCGACTCTCGGAGGGCGGGGGACCTCACACCGAATGCGGCGGATGGTGGGTGTTCCCGCCATAGTGGGCGGTTCGCCTGCTTGTCATGATGCAGGCATGTTGCACCTGGCCTGCGCGCCGTGACCCGCGTCCGGTCCCTGGTCGCCCTGACGGCGATCACGCTGGCCACGGCCTGCGGCACGACGGTGCCGCTCTCGCAGCAGGCGACGGCCGGCGGCGACTCCACGACCGGGCTGGGCGGCACCACCGGCAGCGCCTACTCCACGTCGACCTCGGGGCTCGGAGCGACGGGTACGTCGGGACTGGCGGGCAGCAGCACGGATGGCGGCACCACCGGGAGCGGCAGCACGTCGTCGACGAGCGGCTCCGGCACTACGGGCGCCGGCTCGTCCTCTGGCAGCAGCGCTTCGGGCTCCGGCTCCCTCCCCCCTGCCCCGACCAGAGCGGTCGCCAGCACCGGACGCGGCTGGGACGCGAAGCACGTCTACATCGGCGTCGTGACGCAGAAGGACTTCCAGCAGACCTTCGCGGCAGCGGGCTACAGCGGCATCGACCCCGGCGACACCGAGCGCCAGTCGCGGGCCGTCGTGGACGACATCAACGCGCACGGCGGCATCCTCGGCCGGCAGGTCGTCATCCGCTACGACGACGTGCCGACCCTGTCGAGCGCGCAGAACCCTGACTCGGCGGCCAACACGGTCTGCAGCTACTACGCGCAGGACCACCCCGTCGTCGCCCTGTTCAGCATCGTGCACACGATCGACACGGGAAACTTCCGGGCCTGCCTGGCCAAGGCGAAGATCCCGTACTTCGACGCCTCGCTGTCCGTCCTCGGCCAGTCCGCGTCGCAGAAGCTGTCGCCGTAATTCTACGGCGTAGGCACGCCCTCGTGGGACGTCCTCGCGCCGGTGCTCGTCCGCGAGCTGAAGGCGCAGGGCTACTTCAGCGGCTGGAACGCCCGCACCGGCAAGCCGATGACCGGCGCGGCGCCGGTCCTGGGGGTGCTCACGGCCGACACCGCACAGGGGCGCGCCGACGAGCAGCTCATCGTGGGCAGTCTCAAGGCCGCCGGCTACAGCAAGGTCGTCACGTACAACTACGCCCCGCCGGGCAGCGAGATCGACGGTGCCGTCCTCAAGTTCGCTCAGAGCGGCGTCACGCACGTCATCAGCGACGACATCGAGCTGGTGACCTTCCAGATCCACGCCCAGAGCCAGAGCTACGTCCCGCGCTACGGGGTCCACACCTACAACGCGCCGTCGACCAACCTCGAGGGCGTCGGCCCAACCAGCCAGCAGGTCGGCGACATCGGCGTGGGCTGGGCGCCAACGTTCGACGTCGGCACGGCGAACGACCCGGGCGTCTTCAGCAGCGCCGAGCGCTCCTGTCGCGCGCTGATGGCCAAGAACCACGTCACCTCGTCGGACCGGCTCGCCGAGGCCTTCGCGATGCTGATGTGCGACTCGCTGCGGCTCGCCGCCGGCTCGATGACCAGGGGTTTCAACCCGCAGAGCCTCTACGCCGAGGCGATGCGGATCGGACCCTCGTTCACGTCGGCGTTCACCTTCTCGTCCGGTCTCAGCCCGAACCGGCTGTTCCTGCCAGCCGCCGTACGGCAGCTGGCGTGGAACACCGCCTGCACGTGCTTCCGCTACCTGGGGCCCGCCACCAGCAAGACGTGACCGGGGACGCCCTGGCGCCTAGAGCTTGTTCGCCGCCAGGACCGTCAAGAGAGTCGACAACCGCTTCTCCTGCTCCGGGGCAGGGAAGGGCTTGTTGGAGTGGTCGATGCCGTAGGCCTCGAGCACGCTGTCGAGCTGGTCGTCGATCGCGTGCCAGGCCTTGTCACGTGCGGGGGTGTCCAGCGACGCCTGATCGGCGTCCCAGTCGTCGCGGATCGACTGCACCGTCGCGTGGGAGCCGGTGGCGTCCCCCGCGCGGTCCTGCGAGAGGGCCTTCTTGACCAGTGCCTGGTACTTCGCGTCCGCGGCGCTGGCCTGGCTGGCGCTTGCCGGCGGCTTGGGGCACGCAGGGAGCGTCTCGCTGGCGCCGGTGGGGTCGCACGTGACGTGGGGCTGAGAGTGCGCGTAGGCCATCACCGCGATCGCCACGGCGGCGACGAGCCCGAAGCCGGCGAGCCCGAGCCGCTCGCGCCCCGGCGAGCGGGGAGCCACCGGCTCGTGCGTCGCGTCGTAGGTCTCGACGACGTCGACGCGGGTGATCGTGAGGTAGATGACGGTGGCGAGGATCGCGCTCAGGAAGATCAAGGACGTGCCCAGCGTGCCCAGACCGAGGCCGACGGGGTCGGTCGGTCCGGCGGCCTTCGTCGGCGAGGCGAGCCAGTCGCCGATGTTCGCGCCGAGCGGGCGCGTGAGGATGTAGGCGAGCCAGAAGGACAGGACCGGGTTGGCCCCGAACCGCCACAGCACCGTGATGGACGCGATGAGCGCGAGCGGCAGCAGGACCGACTGGGCCGGTGTCCAGCTCGTCAGCTCGAGCGTCCAGTCACCGGTGGCCGTGCCCAGGGCGAAGGTGACGAGGACCGTGGTCCAGTAGAAGGCCTCGCGGGGGAAGGTCACGATCGAGTGGATCGACAGCGTCCGCTCGCGCAGCCACCAGACGCCGAAGACGACGACGAGCAGGCCGCCGAAGACCGCTGAGCTCACCCACAGCGGCACGCCCTGCTTGTCGGTGAGCATGTCGGTGTAGAGCGTGCCGGCGACGCTGACCACGACGACGGTGAGCCAGTAGGGGAACGGCGTGTAGCGGCGCGTCCGGAGCTGCCACGTGAGGACGCCGACGAAGATCACCGTGAAGAGCAGCATCGTGTTCGTGAGGCCGAAGCCCAAGGTCTCGTTGATGTAGTCGGCGAAGCTCTCGCCCACGGTGGTGCAGAGCACCTTGATGATCCAGAACCAGATCGTGACCTCAGGGACCTTGTTCAGCATCTGCCGGACGGCAGGTTGGTTCAGCTCAGCGGTGGTCGTCATGGGCGCAACCTTGGACGAGTCCGGCTTACAGGTCGCTGAGAAGCCGCTCCTCAGGCCTCGTCGAGCTCGAAGTCGCCGTCCCTGATCACGACCCTGCGCCCGAGGCACTCGTAGGTCAGGACAGCCTCGATGACAGCCTCGTCGGAGGAGCCCGAGGCCGTGCGGGTCCCGTCATCCAGGTCGATGACAGCTGCCGCTCGGGCGGGGGTGCCGTCCTCGTACAGGACTGTGCAGCCGGCGATGGTCCCTCGCCCGGCCTCGACTGAGGTGACGGGGATCTCCGGCTCGGCGGCCCGGACCTGCTCGGTGACGTCGAGCAGCACGAGCGGTCGCGCCGGAGGCGCCGAGGACCACAGCGTGAAGCCCTGCTTGGTGTAGAGGCCGCTGACGCAGCTGACCAGCGCCCGCTCCGCCCGGCCCGAGCCGACGAGCAGGTCAGCGGCGCGGCAGGTGGCCTGGAACACGTAGTTGTTGAAGGGACCACCGGCGAACGGCATGCCGCCCGTCAGCGTGAGGTCGCGTCCCGGGTCGATCCCGAGTCCCTCGGCCGCCATCGTCACGGCGATCGGGAAGCAGCTGTAGAGGTCGAGGTGCTCGACGCGGCTCAGGACCAGACCGGTTGCTCGCTCGGCGGCCTCGGCCAACAGGCGCATCGCCGCGGCGCGGGTGAGGTCCGGTCGCGACGTCAGCGAGGGCATGTGGTTGGACTCGACGGCGGCCAGGGGGACGACCCAGCGGGACGGGTCGACGCCCAGCTCCCGCGCCGTCGCGGCGGTGCAGACGAGAAGGGCCGCGGCCTGGTCGACGGTCCAGGAGCTCACCATGCGGTTCGTGTAGGGGAAGGCCTGCATCGGACTGCCCAGGCTGATGTCATCAGCCGACAGCACCTGCCGCCGGTGCGCGTGCGGGTTGGCCGCCGCCACCGTCGTGAACCGCGCGTAGAGCTCGCCCAGCCGGGTCCGGTTGTCCTCGATCGACTCGCCCCGGCGCGCTCGGTAGGCGGACTCCATGACGGCGTAGAAGCCGACGGCCATGACGAGTCCGGCGCGGATCTCGCAGTCGAGGATCAGCTCCTGGGCCGGCGCGTGCACCTCGTCCGGGACCACGTCCGGGTCCTGTGGCGTCTGGTCGAGCTCGAGGCCCAGGCTCTTGAGCCGCCGTGCCCGGTGCTTCGCCTCCGCCCCGGTCACCAGCGCCAGGCGCCGGTTCCCCGACGCGACGGCCGCGAGCGCCTCGGAGATCACGGTCTGCTGCATGACGCCCAGCCGGGCGAGGACGGTGTGGGCCCTGGCACCGAGCGCGTCGGCGACCAGCCGGCCGGGATCGGGGTAGCGGGTGAGGCCTTCCGTCACGCCGATCCAGTCGACCTGAGCGAGGACCTCTGCGGGCAGCGCCGCCCGGGCGGCCCGGACCATCAGCCCGGCCGCGTCGAGGGCGTCGCGCGGGTCGTCCTCCTTCTGCTCGACCGCGGCCCAGCCCACCAGCACGGGCGCCTGCGGGTCGAGCTCGGTGTCGTGCAGCATGGAGAGACCCAATCACGCGGCTCGCGGGCCGCTCAGGCGTGCTCGTCGAACCGCACGTCGATGACCTCGAAGCCCTTGCTGCGCTGCGCCTGCGCCTGGTCGCGGTAGGCCCGCTCGTCGCCTTCCGTCAGGTCGACGTCGTCGGTCAGCGGCGTCAGCAGGGAGCGCGGGTAGAGGCCGTCGACCCGCACGGCGTTCGCCTCGGAGCTCAGCACCACGATGAGCGACGTCAGGTAGAGGAACGCGAGCAGACCGAGCACGAGCGCGAAGACGCTGTTGGTGTCGCTCGCACGCATGACGGTGTGCGTCACGTAGGCCTTCCCGTAGAGCTGGAGCGCCTGCCAGGCCAGCGCTGCGGCCACGG
>CBIHPE010000243.1:0-5342 GCA_966212015.1 uncultured Frankiales bacterium
GGTGCGGGCACGGGGACCTGAGCGCTCAGCAGGTCGGTGGGGATCTCGACGTAGACAGGTCGGCGCGGGTGCAGCATGGCCAGCCGACCCGCGCGCACGATCACGTCGTGCAGGTCCTCGGCCCGCTCGACCCTCACCTGCGCTTTCGTGACGGGGCGGAAGAAGCTGGCCTGGTCCGTCGTCTCGTGCAGGACCCCGCGGAAGACCCCCGGCCGACGGGCCGTGGTCGGGATGTCGGTCGCGATGACGAGCAACGGGGTGTGGCAGGACCAGGCCTCCCCGACGGCCGTGACGACGTTGGAGGCGCCAGGACCGGTCGTCGTCAGGGCGACCCCCAGCTTGCCGCTGGAACGGGCGTACCCGTCTGCGGCGTACCCGGCGGTCTGCTCGTGCCGGACGCCGACCAGTCGCACCCCGCTGTGCGGGAAGCCCTTCCAGGCCGCGAGGTTGTGCACCCCGGGGAGGCCGAACGCGACCTCGACCCCCAGCTCCTTCAGCCCTGCGACCAGGGCCGCTCCCCCGCTGATCACGCGCTCATCCCGGTGACCTGCTCCGGGGTGAGGCCGAGCGCGGTGAGCACCTCGACAGTGTGCTGCCCGAGCGTCGGCGGCGCCGTGCGGACGCGCGGACGGCGACCGTCGAGCCGGTACGGCGACCCGACGAGGGTCACGTCACCGGCGGGGTGCGGCAGCGTCTGCAGCTGTCCGGTTGCCACCAGCTGCGGGTCGCTCGGCAGCTGGCTCAGGTCCTGGACGGGCGCACAGGGAACCCCGTGCTCGGCGAGGATCGGAACCCACTCGCGCGCGGTCCGCTGCTGCAGCGCGGTCTCGACGGCCAGCGTCATGGCCGCCCGGTCCGCTAGCCGACCGGCGTTCGTGCCCCAGCCCTCCAGCGGGACGATCCCCAGCGCGGTGCAGAGGTCGGCGAACTGCCCGTCGTTGCCGGCGCCCACGACGAGCAGCGCGTCGGCGCAGCGGAGCGGTCCGTAGGGCGCGAGGTTCGGGTGCGTGTTGCCGATGGGGCCCGGGACGACGCGGCCGATGAGGGCGTTGCTGGCCTGGTTCACGAGGGTCGCGACCGCGGTCTCGAGCAGACCTACCTCGACCTGCAGGGGCCTTCTGCTGACGAGACCGGCGAGCGCGCCCACAGCCGCGTAGAGCCCGGTCACCACGTCGGCGATCGCGATGCCCGCGCGGGTGGGCTCGGTCGTGCCCGTGACCGACATCAGGCCGCTGCGAGCCTGGGCCATCACGTCGTAGCCGGGCTTGTCGCCGTCCGGGCCGTCTCCGCCTGCCCCGCGGACGCTCACCCAGACGGCAGTTCCCCTGTCCCGCAGGCGATCCAGCCCGAAGGCCGTGAAGTGCCGCGGCAGGAAGTTCTCGACGACGACGTCGGCCTCCTCCGCCATCCGGGTCACGACGGCGAGCCCTTCCGGAGTCGTCAGGTCGAGGCAGACCGACCGCCGGTCCCTGTTCACGGAGAAGAAGTAGGTCGCGTCGTCGCCGTGGAACGGCGGGCCCCAGTGCCGGGTGTCGTCGCCCGCGCCGGGCCGTTCGACCTTCACGACGTCGGCCCCGAGGTCGGCCAGTACCATGCAGCAGTACGGGCCGGCGAGCACCCGAGACAGGTCGAGCACCCTGACGCCGGACAGCGGTCCTTCGAACGGTCCGGCGGCCGGCCAGCCAGGTCCCGCAGCGAGGGCGTCGGTCAGGTCGCTGGGCACCCGACCAACCTAGCGATCAGGTGAGCCGGATGCGCTCCTCGATCGGGTCGTGGGACCGAGGACCGGCGGGGTAGGCCGGGACGAGCCGGCTCGCCGCCGACAGCGGCGTCGCGACGTCTTCCAGGGACCTGCCCTCAGCTGCGACGCCGAGCACCGCCGCGACGACGCCACCGATCACCATCACGAGCGCCCCGAGCAGGTAGCCGAGGAAGAGCCGGGTGGTGTCCTTGCCGTCGCCCACGAGGGAGCCGTAGATCACCGGACCCAGGGCGCCGAAGCCCTGAGCGATGGCGAAGAACACGGCGATGGCCTTGGCGCGCACCTCGATCGGGAAGATCTCGGAGACGGTCAGGTAGGCCGCAGACGCGCCGGCACTCGCGAAGAAGAAGATGACCGACCAGGCGATCGTCTGCGTGACGCCGGTGAGAGCGCCGGCCTGGAACAGGACGGCGGTGACGAGCAGCAGCGCGCCCGACAGCAGGTACGTCCCGGAGATCATCCTGCGCCGGCCCACCGTGTCGAACAGGTGCCCCAGCAGCAGCGGTCCGGCGAGGTTCCCGATGGCGAAGGCGATGAAGTAGTACGGCAGGCTCGTGTCGCTCACGCCGTAGAACTGCTTCAGCACCAGTCCGTAGGTGAAGAAGATGGCGTTGTAGAGGAACGACTGGGTGATCATCAGCGTGGCGCCGAGCGTCGCCCGTCGGGGCATCTCCCGGAACAGCACCCGGACCAGGGTCGTGTAGCCCATCTCGGTCGTCGGGGTGATCTCGATGGCCTTGCTCTCGTCGACCTCGGGCAGCGAGCCCTCCTTCTCGGAGACCCACCGCTCCATCCGCGCGATCTGCTCCTCGGCCTCCTGCTCGCGGCCCTTCATCATCAGCCAGCGGGGGCTCTCCGGCAGGTGCCGGCGGACGAAGAGGATCACCAGGCCGAGCACCGGGCCGATGATGAAGCCGAGCCGCCAGGCGACGTCCTCGCTGACGTTGTTGAAGATGATCAGCTGCGCGAAGGTGGCGAGCAGCGCCCCGCCCCAGTAGGTCCCGTTGACCGCGATGTCGACTCGTCCGCGGAACCGGGCGGGCATCATCTCGTCGATCGCCGAGTTGATGGCGGCGTACTCGCCGCCGATCCCGACGCCGGCGATGAACCGGGTGAGGTACAGGTAGAAGACCCAGCCGGGACCGCTGCCGTTCGTGAGCGCGGTGAGACCGCTGCCCACCAGGTAGATGCCGAGCGTGACCATGAACAGGTTGCGGCGCCCGAGCCGGTCGGACAGCTTGCCGAAGACCAGCGCTCCGACGACCTCGCCGGCCAGGTACACCGAGGCGACCGCGCCGACTGCCGTCCCGGACAGGCCGAGGGTCGCCTTGTCCGTGAGGGTCGGCACGACGATGCCGGCGATCTGGATCTCGAGTCCGTCGAGGATCCACGCGACGCCCAGCGCCGCGACCATCCGCGTGAAGAAGGGGGACCAGGGAAGCCGATCGATGCGAGCCGGGATGAGCGATCGGATCGCGCCGGCGGGAGGGGTAGACGCCGTTGTCATGGCTCAGCAGTACCCGGACCGCAACGACAGCAACCTAGGCTGATCCGCGTGGCCATCGACCCCGTTGCCCTCTCGCCTGCCGCGCTGGCGTTCCTCGGCGAGCGGCACCTCGCGACTCTGACCACGCTCCGGCCGGACGGCTCCCCGCACGTCGTGGCGGTCGGATTCACCTGGGACGACGAGGCCGGCCTGGCGCGCGTGATCACCGACGGCGGATCCCGCAAGGCCGCGCACGTCCGCGCCGGGTCACGGGCCGTGGTCGCCCAGGTCGACGGTCCGCGGTGGATGTCGCTCGAGGGACCGGCGGCCGTGTCCGACGACCCCGAGCGGGTCGCCGACGCCGTGCGCCGCTACTCCGGCCGCTACCGCGTTCCGCGCGAGAACCCGACCCGCGTCGTCATCGAGATCGCCGTCGACCGCGTCCTGGGCTCCTCCACGATCCGCTGAGGCGCCGGTCCTGCACCTCAGTCCGCGACGTGCGGGCGGCCCTCCCACGGCGTGCTGAGCACGACGGTGGTCCGGGTGCTGACCTGCGCAGCGGCCCGGATCTCCTGCAGCAGGCCCTCGAGCTCCGCCGGCCCGGGGACCCGCACCTTGAGGATGTAGCTCTCGTCGCCGGCCACGCTGTGGCACGCCTCGATCTGCGCGATGTGCTGCAACCGCTCCGGCGCGTCGTCCGGAGCAGCGGGATCGGTCGGCTTGATCGACACGAATGCCGTGAGCGGGGCCCCGGCCGCGACGGGGTCCACCTGCGCGCCGTAGCCGTGGATCGCGCCGCGCTGCTCGAGCCGCCTGACCCGCTGGTGCACCGCGCTGGTGGACAGCCCCGTGTCCTTCGCCAGATCGGTGTAGCTGCGCCGCCCGTCGGCCGCCAGCAGCTGCAGCAGCAGTCTGTCGACGGCGTCGTAGTCGCTCACGGCCGGGTCAGAGAGCGCCCGATGACGATTCGCTGGACCTGGTTGGTGCCTTCGAAGATCTGCATGACCTTGGCCTCCCGGAAGTAGCGCTCTGCTGCGAAATCTTCCACGTAGCCCGCGCCGCCCAGCACCTGGATGGCGTCCGTGGTCACCTTCATGGCCGTGTCGGTCGCGAACAGCTTGGCCATGGACGCCTGCGGGCCGTACGGCTTGCCCCGGTCCTTCAGGCGCGCGGCGGTCAGGTAGAGCGCTCGAGCAGCCTCGATCTGGGCGGCCATGTCGGCCAGCATGAAGGTCACGCCCTGGAACTCGGCGATCGCCTTGCCGAACTGCTTGCGCTCCTTCGCGTAGGAGACGGCGAGCTCCATGGCGGCCTGCGCGACACCCACCGCGACGGCGGCGATGCCGAGCCGGCCGCTGTCGAGGGCGCTCATCGCGATCTTGAACCCGTCACCCTCAGCGCTGATGAGCCGGTCCGCGGGGACCCGTGCGCCTTCGAGCGCGATGGTCGCGGTGTGGCTCGACCGCATCCCCATCTTCTTCTCCGGCGGCTGCGGGTGCAGGCCGGGTGTGTCCTTGTCGGCCAGCAGCGTGCTGATGCCCGCCGGTCCCTCGCCGCCGGTGCGGACCATCAGGTTGTAGAAGTCGGCGTGCCCGCCGTGGGTCACCCACGCCTTGGACCCGTTGACGACGTACTCGTCCCCGTCCCGGACCGCCTTCGTGCTGAGCGCCGCCGCGTCACTGCCGGAGTGCGCCTCGCTGAGGCAGTAGGCGCCGAGCAGCTCGCCGCCCAGCATGTCGGGCAGGAAGCGCTCCTTCTGCTCCGTGCTCCCCCATGCGGCGACGGGGAAGCAGGCGAGCGTGTGGACGCTGACGCCCACGGCGACGCCCGCCCAGCCGCGCCCGAGCTCCTCGAGCACCTGCAGGTAGACCTCGTACGGCTGCCCGCCGCCCCCGAGCTCCTCCGGGTAGGCCAGCCCGAGCAGCCCTGCCTTGCCCAGTGTCCGGAACAGCTCCCGCGGGAACTCGGCCTTGGCCTCCATGTCCCCGACGACCGGCAGGATCTCGCCCTCGACGAGGTCCCGCGTCAGCTCCAGCAGAGCCTCGGCCTCAGGGGTGGGCAGATCACGCACGACAGGCATGGGTCAACGCTATC
>CBIHPE010000244.1:0-5244 GCA_966212015.1 uncultured Frankiales bacterium
CTGACCGTCCCGCTGCGCACCCTCTCACGCTGGATGGATTGGCTTACCAGGCCGCGAAGCCAGCCGGGGCAGCCGGCGCCGCTGCCGGACATCGACCTGGAGCGCTCGGACCGCAGCTTCTCGATCGAGGGCGGCCGCCTGCACCGCGAGCCCAAGAAGCCGTACTGGCCGCAGTAGCCGCTCGCGATCTTCCGCATCCGGGGATCAGCGACGGCGTGTCGGGCACCATCCGCGGAAGATCGTCCAGCAGCGGTTCGTGATCTTCCGCATGCAGGGATCACCGACGGCGTGTCGGGCACCAGCTGCGGAAGATCGCGCAGCGGGTGGGTCAGACGTTGAAGCCGAGGGCGCGGAGCTGCTCGCGGCCGTCGTCGGTGATCTTGTCCGGGCCCCACGGCGGCATCCAGACCCAGTTGATGCGCACGTCGTTGACCAGCGGCTCGAGGGCGTTGCGGGTCTGGTCCTCGATGACGTCGGTCAGCGGGCAGGCGGCAGAGGTGAGCGTCATGTCGAGCGTGACGGTGACGTCCTCGTGGACCATGGCGCCGTAGACGAGGCCGAGGTCGACGACGTTGATGCCGAGCTCGGGGTCGACGACGTCCTTCATCGCCTCGAGGACAGCCTCCTCCGACGGCTTGCTCTTGGGGTCTGTGGCGACCGTGGGGGTCTCGACGGCGTCGCTCATGCCGGCTTCCTCTCGTGGATCTCGTGGACCGCGTCGGCATAGGCCTTCCAGCCGAGCAGCGCGCACTCCTGGCGCTGGGTGTTGCTGTGCACGAGGAAGAACGCGATGCCGTCCTCGAGCGAGTCGGCCTTCGGCCAGCTGTCGATGTCGATCTTGCCGCGCGAGCGGACCATCTCCTCGAAGTCTGCGCGCAGGGCGGCGGCCTCGTCGGTCGTGCGGCCGATGAGCAGGTCCGCCATCACCGACGTCGAGGCCTG
This sequence comes from uncultured Frankiales bacterium, assembly GCA_966212015.1. Lineage (GTDB taxonomy): Bacteria > Actinomycetota > Actinomycetes > Mycobacteriales > SCTD01 > RYN-111. The sequence goes on from CBIHPE010000244.1 coordinate 943, forward strand.
GCTGATCGAGCAGCCGACGTTGTCGTAGGAGATGTCGGTGATGCGGTCGTCGTCGAGCGCGACGCGCATGGCCACGCTGTCGCCGCAGGTCGGGTTGACCTTGTGCACCTCGACGTCGTAGGGCTCGCGCAGTCCCTTGTGGTGCGGGTGCTTGTAGTGGTCGAGGATGATCTCCTCGTAGAGCGCCTTGTCCATCAGAGCCACTTCTCCTGCACCGCGACGATGCCGGCGAGCAGCGCGTCGATGTCGGCCTCGTTGTTGTAGACGTAGGACGACGCCCGGGTGGTCGCGGCGATGCCATAGCGCTGGCAGACGGGCGCGGCGCAGTGGTGGCCGACGCGCACCGCGATGCCGAGGTCGTCGAGGGACTGGCCGACGTCGTGCGGGTGCACCCCGTCGACGACGAAGGACACGGCGCTCCCCCGCTGCTCGGTGGTGTCGGGGCCGATCACGCGCACGCCGTCGATGCCCCGGAGGCCGTCGAGCAGCCGCTGCGTCAGGGCCGTCTCGTGCTGCTTGACGTTGTCGAGGCCGAGCGCACTGAGGTAGTCGCACGCGGCGGCGAGAGCGACGGCCTGGCTGATGACGGGCGTGCCCGCCTCGAACCGCTCCGGCGCCTTGGCGTAGGTCGTCTTCGCCATCGTGACGACCTCGATCATCGACCCGCCGCCGAGGAAGGGAGGCAGCGCGTTGAGGTCACGGCCCCACAGCACGCCGACGCCGGTCGGACCGAGCATCTTGTGGCCGGTGAAGGCGTAGAAGTCGACGTCGAGGGCGCGTACGTCGACGGGCTCGTGCGGCACGGCCTGCGCGCCGTCGACGAGGGTGAGCGCCCCGACCTGCTTGGCCCGCGCGACGAGCACGCCGACCGGGTTCTCGGTGCCGAGAAGGTTGGACACCTGCGTGAACGCGAACAGCTTCGTGCGCTCGTTGACGACCTCGTCGAGGTCGCTGAGGTCGAGCCGGCCGTCGTCGGTGAGCCCGAGCCAGCGGAGCGTCGCACCCGTGCGCTCGGCCAGCATCTGCCACGGCACCAGGTTGGAGTGGTGCTCCATCTCGGTGACGGCGATCTCGTCGCCGGGCTGGATGCTCTGCGTGAGGGCGTACGAGACGAGGTTGATCGACTCGGTGACGTTCTTGGTGAAGACGACCTCGTCGTGCTGCCCGCCGATGAACGCCGCGACGGTGTCGCGGGCGTCCTCGTAGCAGTTGGTCGCCTCCTGCGACAGGGTGTGCACGCCGCGGTGCACGTTGGCGTAGTGCTCCTCGACGAAGACCCGCTCGGCCTCGAGGACCTGGCGGGGCTTCTGCGACGAGGCGGCGCTGTCCAGGAACACGAGCGGGTGCCCGTGCACCTCCTTGGAGAGCACGGGGAAGTCCTTGCGGACCGCCTCGACGTCGAGCGCCATCGTCAGACCGCCGCCGCGCCGACGTACTTGGTGTAGCCGTTGGCCTCGAGCTCGTCGGCCAGCTCCTTGCCGCCCTCCTCGACGATCTTGCCGCCGGCGAAGACGTGCACGAAGTCGGGGACGATGTACTTCAGGATCCGCGTGTAGTGCGTGATGAGCAGCGTGCCGGTCTCACCGGTCGCGCGCACGCGGTTGACGCCCTCGGACACGGTGCGGAGCGCGTCGACGTCGAGGCCCGAGTCGGTCTCGTCGAGGATCGCGATCTTCGGCTTCAGCAGCTCGAGCTGCAGGATCTCGTGGCGCTTCTTCTCGCCACCCGAGAAGCCCTCGTTGACGTTGCGCGTCGCGAAGGCGGGGTCCATCTCGAGCGCGGCCATCGCCTCCTTCTGCTCCTTCACCCACAGCCGCAGGGCGGGGGCCTCGCCGCGGACGGCGCTGGCCGCGGTGCGCAGGAAGTTGGAGACGGTCACGCCGGGGACCTCGACGGGGTACTGCATCGCGAGGAACATGCCAGCGCGGGCGCGCTCGTCGACCGACATCGCGAGGACGTCCTCGCCGTCGAGGGTGACGGTGCCGCCGGTGACGGTGTACTTGGGGTGGCCGGCGAGGCTGTAGGCCAGCGTCGACTTGCCGGAGCCGTTGGGGCCCATGATCGCGTGCGTCTCGCCGGCCTTGATGACCAGGTTGACGCCGTCGAGGATCTGCTTGTCCTCCACGGAGACCGACAGGTCGCGGATCTCGAGGGTGCTCATGGCTACTTCTCCAGCTTCACGTGCACGTCATCGCCTTCGATGACGACGGGGTAGGTGGCGACGGGCTTCACAGCGGGGAGGCACGTCGGCTTGCCGGTGCGCAGGTCGAAGCGCGAGCCGTGGAGCCAGCACTCGACGGTCGCGTCCTCGACGTCGCCCTCGGAGAGGGACACGTCGGCGTGGGAGCAGGTGTCGTTGATCGCGAACACCTCGCCCTCGCTGCGCGCGAGGCAGATGTCGATCCCGTCGAGGGTCACCTTGATGGCGCCCTCGACGGGGATGTCGCTCAGAGCACAGGCACGCATCAGGCCGAGAGCTCCTTGTCGATCGCGGCGTCGAGCCGCTCCTCGAGCTCGGCGACACCGATGCGCTGGACGACCTCGTGGAAGAAGCCGCGCACGACCATGCGCCGCGCCTCGTCCGCCGTGATGCCGCGGGACTGCAGGTAGAACAGCTGCTGCTCGTCGAACCGGCCGGTCGCCGAGGCGTGACCGGCGCCGGCGATCTCGCCGGTCTCGATCTCGAGGTTGGGGACGGAGTCGGCGCGCGCCTCGTCGCTCAGCAGCAGGTTGCGGTTGAGCTCGTAGGTGTCGGTGCCCGTCGCCTCCTTGCGGATGACGACGTCACCGATCCAGACGGTGTGGGCCTCTACGCCCTGGGCGGCCGTCTTGTAGGTCACGCGGCTCTTGCAGTTCGGCACCGTGTGCTCGACGAGGAGCCGGTGCTCGAGGTGCTGCTTGGTGTCGGCGAACGCGAGCCCGAGCAGCTCGGCGTCACCGCCCTGGCCGGCGTAGGAGACGGTCGGGTTGAGCCGCACGAGGTCGCCGCCGAAGGTGACGACGACGCTCTTGAAGCGCGCGTCACGCCCGAGCCGGGCGGCCTGCGCGGACAGGTGCACCGCGTCGTCGTCCCAGTCCTGGACGGAGACGAGCGTGATGTCGGCCGAGTCGCCGACGAGGACCTCGACGGCGCCCACGTGGGTGCCGGTCCCGGTGTGGTCGAGGACGACGACGGCCTTGCTGAACGGCTTCGCGTCGATGACGACGTGACCGTAGGAGGTCTCGCCGGATCCCTTGATCTGCAAGGTGATCGGCTCGGAGAGCTCGCCGTCGACCGTGACGAGCTGACCCTCCTTGAAGTCGCGCATCGCGAGGGCGGCGGGCTTGTCGGCGGGCACCAGGGCCGTGCCGACCAGCGGGTGGTCGGGACCGATGGTCTCGTACGCGCCCTCGACCGTGATGGTCCCGTCGACGACGGCGGTGCCGTCGTGCAGGCCCTTCAGCCGGTAGAGCGGCGTGAAGCGCCACTCCTCCTCGCGGCCCGTGATGGGACCGAAGGCGTCAGGGTCACGGCTGAGGACGCGCGCGAACTTCGTACCGTCCAGGGGCGGGCTAGCCAACGGAGCCCTCCATCTGGAGCTCGATCAGGCGGTTCAGCTCGAGGGCGTACTCCATCGGGAGCTCGCGGGCGATCGGCTCGACGAAGCCGCGCACGACCATCGCCATGGCCTCGCTCTCCTCGATGCCACGGGACATCAGGTAGAAGAGCTGGTCCTCGCCGACCTTGGAGACCGTCGCCTCGTGACCGAGGGACACGTCGTCCTCGCGCACGTCGACGTAGGGGTAGGTGTCGGAGCGGCTGATGGTGTCGACCAGCAGGGCGTCGCAGACGACGTTGGACTTCGAGCCGACAGCGCCCTCCTGCACCTGGATGAGGCCGCGGTAGGACGTGCGGCCACCGCCACGGGCGACGGACTTGGAGACGATGTTGCTCGTGGTGCGCGGCGCGGCGTGCACCATCTTGGCCCCGGCGTCCTGGTGCTGGCCCTCGCCCGCGAACGCGATCGACAGCGTCTCGCCGGAGGCGCCCTCGCCCAGCAGGAAGCAGGCGGGGTACTTCATCGTGACCTTGGAGCCGATGTTGCCGTCGATCCACTCCATGCGGCCGCCGGCGTGCACGCTCGTGCGCTTCGTGACGAGGTTGTAGACGTTGTTGGACCAGTTCTGGATCGTCGTGTAGCGGACGTGGGCGTCCTTCTTCACGATGATCTCGACGACGGCGCTGTGCAGGGAGTCGCTCGAGTATATCGGCGCCGTGCAGCCCTCGACGGAGTTCACGCTCCAGCCCACGTCGGCGATGAT
>CBIHPE010000245.1:0-5173 GCA_966212015.1 uncultured Frankiales bacterium
GACCCCGTCGGGCACGCCGTCGGACTGACCGTCGGGGACGCCGTCGGACTGGTGGCGGGCGACGCCGAGGGGCTCGTGGTGGGCGGTGCGCTGCCGACGACCAGGTCGAGCTCAGCGGCGTTCGACCAGGGGCCGCGGTTGCCGGACTCGGTGAGGGCCTTGAGCCGGACGTACCTGGCCATCACGGACGCGAACGTGGCCGTCTGCTTCGCCGACGAGTCGGGCCACGTCCCCTGCTTGGCGGGGGTCCAGGTAGTGCCGTCCGTGGACGTGTCGATCTGGAACTGGCCGATGTTGCCGTTGCGGCCCTGGTTCGGAGGGCGCGGCGTGTAGACGAGGCCCGCCCACGGCTGCACGGCCTTGGTGTCGATGGTGATCCAGTGCGGCAGCGGGGCCGAGCCGTTGTACCAGACGGTGTGCCAGATGGTGCTCGTGCTGCCGTCGATCGCGTTCGACGCGGGGGCGGTCTCGCCGGTCATCTCCTGGCTGTCCGCCGTGGCGGTCCAGGTGGCCTTGGCGGTGGCAGCGGCCAGCACGAGCGGCGAGGGGGTCCCGCCGGTCACCGGGACCCGGCCCAGGGTCGCAACGACGAGCAGCAGGACGAGGAGTCCTGTCAGACCCCCCGAGAACACACCCGCTGCACGGCCACGCACGCCTACCGACCCCCCGAGCGATCATCCTCCCATCGCAGGGTCGTTTCGCGAGGGCTTGTCACTCACTTGACACAAGCATTTGACACGATTCGGGCACCCAGACAGGGCCTTGTCACTCCCCGTGACGAAGCATGCACAGATCCGGACGGACTACGTCGCTGGAGCGGGCCGATCGAACCTCGCGCCCGTCCAGGTCCCCTCGCTCGTGAGCACGCCGACGGCGCCGCCCGCGCCCGGTTGCCTCACCGCGACGTCGCCCCGGTCGGGGCTGTCGGTGACCCGCAGGAAGGTCAGGTAGTCGCCCTGCGTCCAGTCCGCCTTGCTCGCGGCGGTGGCCACGTGCCGGAGCTTGCTGTGGTCCAGCCCCATCGCCCAGAGGTCAGCGTGCATCCCGCCCGCGGGGTACGTGACCCGGGTGAACAGCACCCGTGTGCCGTCCGGTGAGAAGGTCCCGTACTCGTCCTCGGGGCTGCCGACCGTGAGCTGCCGCAGACCGGTCCCGTCCGTGTTGATGACGAACAGGTCCAGGCCGTGCCCGGGGCCGCCGTACCGGGAGAAGAGGACCTTGGTGCCGTCCGGGGAGAACCGCGGCTGGATGCTGTGGACTCCGGTCAGCGCCCGTGCCGGACCTCCGCTCACCGGCGCGACGTAGAGCCGGTCGTCCCCGACGTAGACGAGGGTCGAGCCGTCGGCCGAGACGTCGAGGTCCGACGCGCCCTCGACGACGCCCGTGGGGGCGCCGCCGGCGTCCGGGACGGCGTCGACCCTGGTCACGCCCACCCCAGGCCCGTACAGGTGGCTGAAGTAGACCTTGCCCGTGGCGGCCGACCAGGCCGTCGCGGCCATGTAGCCGGGCGCCTCGGCCAGCCGCTTGCGCTCACCGATGGCGTTCAGCAGGGTGACCTCGGAGCGCAGGGCCTTGCCGAAGTGCACGTGGGACGCCGCGATCGTCGGGAAGCGGGCTTCCGGCGCGGCGGCCGAGGCGCCGGGAGCCGGGGCACCGAGCGAGAACGCGACGGCAGCGGTGACGGTGGCGGCGCAGGCCCGGCGGTTCATGCGCGGATCATGGGCCGCGGGGCGGCGGCTCACAAGGGAGGTCGGCTAGCCGGCCACCACGTCGGCCAGCCGGTGCGCCGCGGCGTCCGCGAGCTCCTGGGTCGGTGCCTCGACCATCACCCGGACCAGCGCCTCGGTGCCCGAGGGCCGCAGCAGCACCCGGCCCTCGGCCCCGAGAGCGGCCTCCTCGGCGGCGACCGCCGCGAGCACGTCCTGCGCGACCGCGCGGGAGCGGTCTGCGCGGACGTTCACGAGCACCTGCGGGAGCAGCGTCACGACGTCCGCGAGCTCGGCGACGGACCGGCCGCTGGTGACGACGCGAGCCATGACCTGCAGGGCCGTCAGCAGCCCGTCGCCGGTGGTGGCGTGGTCGAGCAGGACGACGTGCCCGCTCTGCTCGCCCCCGAGCCGGTAGCCGTTCTGGAGCATCGACTCCAGGACGTACCGGTCCCCCACCGCGGTGCGGACGAGGGCGATGCCCGCCTGCTCCATGGCCAGTGCGAGGCCGAGGTTGCTCATCACCGTGGCGACGAGCACGTCGGACGCGGGCAGCCCGGCGTCCTGCCGGGCGAGGGCGAGCAGGCCCAGGACCTGGTCGCCGTTGAGCACGCGCCCGGAGCCGTCGACGACGATGCAGCGGTCGGCGTCGCCGTCGTGCGCGATGCCGAGGTCCGCCCGGCGGGCGACCACCGCGGCGGCGAGGTCCTCCGGGTGGGTCGCTCCGCTCCCGTCGTTGATCTGCTCGCCGTCGGCCTCGCAGTGCAGGGGTACGACGGTCGCACCCGCCGCCCGGTAGACCTCGGGCGCCAGCAGGGACGCCGCGCCGTTGGCGCCGTCCACGACGACCGTCAGACCCGCCAGCGACCCGACGGTCGACAGCAGCGCGGCGACGTACCCCTCGGCGGAGCCGTGGCCCACCGTGCCACCACCGGGGCCGAGCTCACCCAGCCCCGCCTCGATCGCGTCCTCCTGCGCATCGGTCAGCTTGTGGCCGCCAGGGCCGAACAGCTTGAGGCCGTTGTCCGGTGCGGGGTTGTGCGACGCGGAGATGACCAGCCCGAGGTCGGCCTCGCCGGACGCGACGACGTGCGCGACGGTCGGGGTCGGCACGACGCCGAGCAGCGTGACGTCGGCCCTGGCCGCTGCGAAGCCCTCGGCAGCGGCGTGCTCCAGCGCAGGACCGGAGGGGCGGGTGTCGCGGCCGATCGCGACCCGACGGCCCCCGAGGACGCGGACCGCCGACGCCGCGACCTGACGGGTCAGGTCCTCGGTGAGGACCTCCCCGAACGCCAGACCGCGGATCCCGTCCGTGCCGAACAGCCGTGCCACAGCTCTCCCTAGAACGCCGCGAGGCGGCTCCCCGTGCTGGGGAACCGCCTCGACGGGATGGTCGTCAGCGCTTGGAGTACTGAGGCGCCTTGCGGGCCTTCTTGAGGCCGTACTTCTTGCGCTCCTTGATCCGCGCGTCGCGGGTGAGGAAGCCTTCCTTCTTCAAGGCGGGGCGGTCCTCGGCGTCGGCCTCGATGAGGGCGCGGGCGATGGCGAGGCGCAGGGCCCCGGCCTGGCCGGAGATGCCGCCACCCGAGAGGCGGGCGATGACGTCGTACTGCCCGGTCTTCTCGAGCGTCACGAACGGCTCGTTGATGGCCTGCTGGTGCACCTTGTTCGGGAAGTAGTCCTCGATGGTGCGGCCGTTGAGCTTGTAGTTGCCGGTGCCCGGGATGAGGCGGACACGGACGATGGCCTCCTTGCGGCGGCCGACGGTCTGGATGAGCTCAGGTGATGTCACTGCGCAACCTGCGTGATCTCGAAGGGCACCGGCGACTGCGCCTGGTGCGGGTGGGTCGGGCCGGCGTAGACCTTCAGCTTGCTCAGCATCTGACGGCCCAGGGTGTTGTGCGGGAGCATCCCCTTGACGGCCTTCTCGATGATCCGCTCGGGGCGGGTGTTGAGGACCTCGTCGTAGGACACGGACGTGAGACCACCCGGGTAGCCCGAGTGGCGGTGGACGCGCGACTGCTCGCGCTTGTTGCCGGTCATCGCGACCTTGCCGGCGTTGATGACGACGACGAAGTCACCGGTGTCGAGGTGAGGCGCGTAGTAGGCCTTGTGCTTGCCGCGCAGCAGCGTGGCGACCTGGGTCGCGAGGCGACCGAGGACAACGTCCTCGGCATCGATCACGTGCCACTGACGCGTGACGTCAGCAGGCTTCGGCTGGTACGTGGGCACTTCGCTTCTTCTCTCAGTCCGGTGTCGGGGCGCGCGTCAACGAGGCGCGCCGCGCAACAGCCGATCAGACTACCTGCTCCGGCCCTCGGCCTGCAAAGGAAGCGTCATGCCGACCAGGTCGCGGCCGTCGATGCCGCCTCCGGGGGTCACCGAGCCGTTGTAGGCCCAGCCCAGGCGCTCGTACGCGCGCCGCGCGGGGGCGTTGTCGACGTGGACGTCGAGGTGCAGGTCGTCCGGGGCCGCCCATGCTGCGACGGCCGCCACGAGGGCGTCCAGGACGCCCTGCCCACGGGCCCCGGGGCGGACGTAGACGGCCACCAGGACGTGCCGGCCGTCCTCCGGGACGTAGCCGCCCGCCATGCCCACGACCCGGTCACCGGCGAACGCCAGCAGCCGGGGGCCGCTGGTCTGGGTGCGCCAGCGCTCCTGCCACTCCTCGTCGGTGCGCGCGAGGGCGTCGGCGTGCAGCTCGCCGAAGCCGATCGGGGTGTCGGCGAGGGCCTCCAGCCGGATCGCCCTCCAGGTCTGCCAGTCCGGGCACTCCCTCACCGCGAGCTCACCGGACACGCTGCACCCGGCCCTCGTCCCACACCGGCTCGTCGGACTCGTAGACGTCGCCTGACTCGCCGAAGACCAGGAACCGGTCGAAGCCGCGGGCGAACCATCGGTCGTGCGTGACAGCCAGGACCGTGCCGTCGAAGGCCTCCAGGCCCTCCTCCAGTGCCTCGGCGGAGGCCAGGTCGAGGTTGTCGGTCGGCTCGTCGAGAAGAAGCAGGGTGGCGCCGCCGAGCTCCAGGAGCAGGACCTGGAAGCGGGCCTGCTGACCACCCGACAGCGAGTCGAAGGTCTGGTCGCACTGGTCCTGCAACTCGTAGCGGCGGAGGGCACCGATCGCCTGACCTCGCTCCATGCCCCGGCGGTCGCCCTCGCCCCGGTGCAGGACCTCCGTCAGGGTCCGGCCGTACAGCTCGGGCTGGTTGTGGGTCTGCGCGAACCAGCCGGCGACGACGCGTGCGCCGAGGCGCGCGACGCCGGTGTGCTTCACGTCCTGACCGGCGAGCAGCCGCAGGAAGTGCGACTTGCCCGAGCCGTTGGAGCCGAGCACGCCGACCCGCTCCCCGTAGAAGACCTCGAGGTCGAAGGGCTTCATCAGGCCCGTCAGCTCGAGCTGCTCGCAGGTGATCGCGCGCACGCCGGTCCGCCCGCCGCGCAGCTTCATCGTGACCTTCTGGTCG
>CBIHPE010000246.1:0-5117 GCA_966212015.1 uncultured Frankiales bacterium
TCGCGACCAACCTCGCCTACATGCTGGCCGCCGGCACCGGGAAGCGGGTCGCGATCATCGACCTCGACCTGCAGTTCGGCGAGGTGGTCGCGACGCTCCAGCTCAAGCCTCAGCGCACCATCGCTGACGTCGAGCTCGACGACGAGGGCAACGTCGAGATCAGCGCGCTGATGACACCGCACAAGGGCGGCTTCGACGTGCTGGCGGCCCCGCCGGACCCAGTGGCTGCCGAGGGCATGGGCCCGGCAACGATCGCCGCTGTCATCGACGCGGTGCGGATGCAGTACGACTTCGTGCTCATCGACACCCCGCCGTCCCTCAACGAGGTCGTGCTCGGGGCCTTCGACGTGTCCGACCACCTGCTGGTGCTGGCCACGCTGGACATCCCGAGCGTGCGCAACATGCGGGTGTTCCTCACGACGCTCGACCGGCTCCAGATCCCGACCGACGGCCTGCACCTGATCCTCAACAAGGCCGAGAAGGGCGTCGAGCTCACAGCCGATGACATCCACCGCGTCCTGGGCCGCGGCTGGGACCTCGAGCTCCCCTACGACCGCGAGGTCTCCCGCTCGGTCAACCTGGGTCTCCCCGTGAGCGAGGCGGCTCCGAAGGCCGAGGTGAGCCGCCGGCTCGTGGCGGGTGTCCCCGCGCTGCTGCCGGACGCCGGCATCACGGGCCTCTCGTCACCGCCCGAGCTCTCGTTCCTCGCACGGCTGCTGTCTGCGCTCCGCCCCCGCAAGGAGGGCGGCGGCACGGACGCCCCGCCCCGCACGGCCCCGCTCCCTGAGGAGAAGACATCGTGAAGCTCTCTGACCGCCTCAACCAGCTCGAGGCCGAGAAGGCCGAGGCAGCCGCCGCCAAGAAGCCCGCGGCCCGGGGCGCGAAGGGCGCCGCACCCGCCCGCCGCTCGGTCCGCACCGCGAAGCCGCAGGCCAACGCGTGGGACGGTCTGAAGCGGCAGGTCAAGGACCTGGTCGTCGAGGACCTCGGGTCCCGGCTCGCCAGCATCGAGGACCTGTCGGACGAGGTCGAGAAGGCGCTCGACAAGGCGATCGCCAAGAGCGGCGCCCGCATCACGACGAACGAGCGCGACCGGCTCATCACCGAGGTGTCGAGCGACATCCTCGGCTACGGGCCGCTCGACCCGCTGCTCCGGGACCCGTCGGTCGACGAGATCATGTGCAACGGCTACGACGACATCTACGTCGAGCGCAGCGGACGCATCGAGCACACCAACGCGTCGTTCGCGGACGAGGCCCACTTCCGCCAGGTCATCGAGCGCATCGTGTCCGGTGTCGGACGTCGCGTCGACGAGGGCTCGCCCATGGTCGACGCGCGCCTCCCCGACGGCTCCCGCGTCAACGCGATCCTGCCGCCGCTGTCGGTCCGCGGGCCGGTCATGACGATCCGCAAGTTCGCCGAGCGGCCCTTCACCATCGCCGACCTGGTCGCGAACAAGACGCTGAGCATGGACGCGGGGGTGTTCCTCGAGGCCTGCGTCCGCGGTCGGCTGAACGTCCTCATCTCGGGCGGCACCGGCTCGGGCAAGACCACGACGCTCAACGTGGTCGGTGGGTTCATCCCCGAGAGCGAGCGGGTCATCACCATCGAGGACGCCGCCGAGCTGCAGATGCCTCAGCCGCACGTCGTGACTCTCGAGTCGCGCCCCGCCAACGCCGAGGGACGCGGCCAGGTCGCCATCCGGGACCTGGTGCGCAACGCCCTGCGCATGCGTCCCGACCGCATCATCGTCGGTGAGGTCCGCGGCGCGGAGGCGCTCGACATGCTGCAGGCCATGAACACGGGCCACGAGGGCTCGCTCACCACGGTCCACGCCAACTCCCCGCGCGACGTCATCAGCCGCCTCGAGACGATGGTGCTCATGGCGGGGTTCGACCTGCCGGTGCGCGCCATCCGCGAGCAGATCGCGAGCGCTGTCGACCTCATCGTCCACACCGAGCGGCTGTCCGACGGCTCCCGCCGGCTGACCGCGATCACCGAGGTGCAGGGCACCGAGGGCGACGTCGTGACCCTGCAGGACGTGTTCGCCTACCGACCCGGCCCACCGGGCAGCGAGGGCACGGGGGAGCTCTACGCCACGGGCCTCCGCCCGAAGAAGATGGAGCAGCTTGCCCGCAGCGGCGTCGACCTGCCGCCCCGGCTGTTCACGCGCCCGGTCGCGGCGACGGCGCAGGCCTCCGGGCGCCGGAAGGCGGCGGCGCGATGAGCTCCACACCGATGATCGCCACCGCGGCTGTGGTCGCGGTCGCCGGGATGGGCCTGGTGGGTGTCGGACTGTCCCAGGCCTCGTCGGCACGCCGGCGCCGGGTCGCTGACGCCCTCGACCTGACGCTCGCCCAGGAGACCAAGCCCACGGCGGCGCTGGCGCTGGCCCTCGAGCGGTCGGTCAAGTGGGCCGAGACGCGGACCGAGGGCACGCCGTTCCGCGAGCAGATGCTGGTCCGCCTGGAGCGCGCGCGAATCGGTCTGCGGCCAGAGGAGTACTTCCTCATCTGGGCGGCGGTCCCGGCCGTCGTCGGCCTCATCGCCGGCGGCCTGCTGTGGGCGCTGCTCCTCGGGGTCATCGGCGCGCTGGTGCCGCCGGCCGTCGTCGCCCGCCGCACCACCACCTGGCGCCGCGACTTCGAGGCGCAGCTGCCGGACGTCCTCGACCTGGTCGCGTCCTCGATGGAGGCGGGGCACTCGCTGCTGACGGCCCTGCAGCTCGTCGGGGAGGACGCCTCGGAGCCCATGGGCAGCGAGATCAACCGGGTGCTCTCGGAGACCGAGGTCGGGCGCCCGCTGCTCGAGGCGCTCGACGCGATGTCCCGACGCATCGACGTGCAGGACCTGGAGTGGACGGTCGAGGGCATCCGCATCCAGTCCGAGGTCGGCGGCCGGCTCTCGGAGATGCTCCGGACGCTCGCCGGCTTCATGCGGGCCCGGGAGGAGGTCCGGCGCGAGCTGCGTGCCCTGACGGCTGAGGGCAAGCTCTCCGCCTGGGTGCTCGGTGGGCTGCCCATCCTCATGCTGGTGTTCATGGCCTTCGCGGCCCGGGACTACATCACCCCGCTCTTCACAGAGACTGCGGGTCGGATCATGCTCGCCTTCGCGGCGGTGCTGATGGTCGGCTCGGGTCTGGTCATGCGCAAGATCGTCGACGTGGAGGTCTGACGTGCCTGCTGTCCTCGCTGCCCTGATCGCGATCGTCGGCATCGGCCTGCTGTCCGCCGGCCTGCTGAAGCCCGGTGTCCAGAGCATCGCCGACGTCGACCCTGACGCGCAGGAGCTCGACACGTTCCGCGCCAAGCTCGACGACTCCTTCTCGACCCGGCTGCTCGGTGCGGGTGGCGGTGCGGCCGAGAACCTCATCCGGCGACTGACCCCGAGCACCTGGCACCAGAACCTCGTGACCCGGATCCGGCTGGCAGGTCTCGAGACGACGCTCCTGCCCGGTGCCGTCTACGCCGCCAAGATCGTCGGTCTCGTCGCGGGGGGTGCGCTGTTCGGAGGCGCTGCCGCTGCGGTGGGCGTGCCCGTCGGCCTGGTCGTCGGGCTGCTGGCCTTCGGGCTGGTCGCCGGGTTCGTGGCCCCGGACATCGTCCTCAACCAGCGCGGTGAGCAGCGGCAGGGCGACATCCGCCGCACGCTGCCCGAGGCGCTCGACCTGATGGCCATCTCGGTGCAGGCCGGTGTCGGTCTGGAGCAGGCGGTGGCCGTCGTGACCGAGCGTCTCAAGGGAGCTCTCGGCGAGGAGTTCAACCGCTTCCTCAACGAGGTCCAGCTCGGCTTCTCGCGCCGCGAGGCGCTGCAGAACATGCGCGAGCGCAACGACTGCCCGGAGCTCTCGACGTTCATCCTGTCGATGCTGCAGGCCGACGCGCTCGGCATCGCCGTCGGCGACGTCCTCAAGACGCAGGCCGTGGAGATCCGCGCGAAGCGCCGTCAGCGGGCGCGGGAGCGGGCGGCCAAGACGCCCGTGCGCCTGTTGTTCCCGCTGATCTTCGGCATCTTGCCGGCGCTCTTCGTCGTCATCCTCGGACCGGCTGGCCTCAGCATCTCCAAGGCGTTCCGCTTCTGACGCGTACGACGAAGGCCGCCGTCCCTTGCGGGGCAGCGGCCTTCGTCGGCTTCCGGGGGGTCTTAGTAGCGGACCGTGCGCTCCTCGGTGACCGGCGCGGTGGTCGTCGCGACGACGCGGTCGCGGCGACCGAAGATGAGGGTCGTGGCGAACAGGCCGATGACGCCGGCGGCCATGAGGATCCAGCCGATCACGTTGATGTCGACGCCGTTGAGGTTGTAGTCGACGGCGAAGGCGAGGATCGCGCCGATGGCGAGCAGGAAGACGCTGGCACCGATACCCATGATGAGCTCCTTGTGAGAACAGTGCGGCTTCGGGGATGTGCCGCGGTCACCTCCTTGATTCCCCTTGAACCCCAGGCCAATCCCGTTGCACGGGTGACGGATTCGAGCACCGGACGAATCGGACAGCCAGGTGTGAGGCTTCGAGAACGAGGGAAGCCGGCCACCCCGCTGGGGTGACCGGCTCCCGCCGTACTGATTGCTCGAAGGCAGGCTTCCTAGAACGCAGCCTCGTCGAGGTCCATCAGGCTGCCGTCGACGGCCTCAGCGATGGCGCGCTTGGCGGTGAGCTCCGGGAAGACGTTGGCAGCGAACCACTTCGCAGCCGCGATCTTGCCGTTGTAGAAGTGCGTGTCCCGCTCGGAGGCGGTCGGCAACTTCTCGAGGGCGACGGTCGCCTGGCGCAGCAGCAGCCAGCCGACGACCAGGTCGCCGAGCGCCATCAGGGTGCGGGTCGTGTTGAACCCGACCTTGTAGATGTTCTCGGTGTTCTCGACCGACGCCATCAGCTCGTTGACGTTGTGGCCGACGATGCCCTGCACGTCCTCGAGCGCCTGGCTGAGCAGCTCGAGCTCCTTCGTGAGCTCGGGCTGGTCGCTCTTCGCCGTCTCCTGGATGTCGGCGGCCAGCTTGGCGAGCGCCTGGCCCTGGTCCCGCACGATCTTGCGGAAGAACAGGTCCATGCCCTGGATCGTCGTCGTGCCCTCGTAGAGCGTGTCGATCTTGGCGTCGCGGATGTACTGCTCGATCGGGTA
>CBIHPE010000247.1:0-4967 GCA_966212015.1 uncultured Frankiales bacterium
GTGAGGGTCAGCGCTCGCTGTTCCGCGACATCTACAGCGCCACCAGCCGCGAGCCCGTTCGCTCCGACTGCCCCGCGACCTCAGGTCGCGGGGCCGTCGTCGTCCTCAGGTACGGCGGAAGCGGGTGGCTCCGAGCAGGCTCAGGAGCACCAGGCCGGCCAGAGCCAGGAGCGGTGCGCCGCCGGTCGACGGCAGGTCGTTGCCCCCTCCCGGCCCCCTGATGACGTGCGGGAACGCACCCGGAGCCGGAGGGCCGGCGAGGTCGACGGCCTGGTGGAACGTGCCGCGGTTCTCCCAGGGCTGGTTCGGGGTCGCGATGGCGCCAGCCGTGACGGGCTCGTTCTGGTCGCAGCCGCTGCCCTTGGCGCACGTGGCGTAGACCTTCCAGGCGGCCTGGTTGGAGGTGCCCTGGACGTTCGCGACCTGCTGCTCGGCCTTGTGCAGGGCGACGAGCAGCTGGGAGCGGCAGGAGGCGAGGGTGCCGGTTCCGCAGCGGAGAGCAAGCGGCTGCTTCTGCTTGCCGAGTGCACCGCGGACGACGTCCGACACCTGGCCGTACCAGCCGTCGTAGAAGCCGGTCTGGACCGCCCGCCCGTCGAGGACGAGGTCGATGCCGCCCTGGAGCTGGGTCACGACGTCGGCTCCGACCTGAGGGTCGAACAGGCCGTGGACCGTCGCGCGCCACCACCGGTCGAAGACCGCGACGGCAGCGCTGTCCTCGTACACGTTGTCGCCGTTGGTGTCCCTGCGGTGAGCGCCGGAGGCGACCCAGGCCTTCAGCTTCGCAACGATCGGGTCGGAGGACGGACCGAGGGCAGCGAGCAGGTCGGGGAGCACCTGGACGCCGCGAAGGTCCTGGGTGGAGGCGTTGCCGCTGATGCCGACCACGTCGCTCAGCGAGAGGCGCTTGCCGGCTCCGATCGCGTTGACCGTCGGGTCGCGCAGCAGCATGTCGCGGTGGACCCGGCCGTAGCTCCAGATGCCCGGGGCGGCGTGCCAGCCGGGGGCGCCCTTGTTGTTCCAGGAGGACAGGTAGCCCTGGGCCGGGTCGATCGCGGTCGGGTTGAACGAGTCGGCGTGCCGGGTGAAGAGCTTGGTGACCGGGTTGAAGCCCTTCCAGTCCCACGGGCCGGTGCCCCTGATCGGCTGCTCGAGGTCGGTGCCCGGCGCGTGCTGCGGGAACCAGCCGGACTGCAGCCAGCCGATGTGGTCCTTGCTGACGAAGAACCAGTTCTCGTTGCCCGTGTAGTGGTGCATGGTCGCGATGAACTGCTGCGGCGTGTGCACGTTGCCCTCGGCCAGCAGCATGAAGGCGACGAGCCCGCGGATGCCGTGGCCGCTGACGGCGGTGGAGCGGACGAGGGCGTACCTCTTGCCGCCCGAGGTGGCGAAGCTGTGCACCGAGCCGTGGACGGAGTCCATCGTCCGCAGCGTCACCTTCTCCGGGACCGTCGGCGGGATCGAGGTCGGTGAGATCGGGGTCTGGATGACCTGGTCGCGGTGGGTGAAGGCGATGCACTTGCCCTTGTAGAGGTAGTGGTCGTCGTCCTGGCACAGCTCCTCGGCGAAGGTGTCGGCGTTGTCGCCGTTCGCGGTCGTGCCGGACCAGGCGAAGTCGGCGGCGTGGCCGATCAGCGGGAACGGCGAGGCGCCGGGGAAGCTCATGCCCGAGGAGTTCAGGCCGGGCGCGTGGACCTCGTACTCGATGAGGATCTCGGGGGAGTAGTAGCCGACCTGCGGCCCCATCGCGGCGAGGGCGTGCCCGTCCTTGCTGTGCTTCGCGGTGACGAGCAGCGCGTTGGACGCGTGGTGCTCCAGCGGCAGTCCCTTGGCGGCCAGTTCCCTTGCGAATGCTGGGAACACGCCGGGCACGCCGACGCCGGGCTCGGTCGACGCGACGGCGTTGCGGGCGGTGACCGAGCCGGCGTCCAGCTTCACCGCGCTCGACGGGCCCTTGGCCGGGCGGTCGCTCGGGAACGCCCTGTCGGCGGTCACGGGAGCCGCGGCGTTCTCGAGGTTGCGCAGGTCCGCGTACACCTTCTGCGCCTTCGCCGCGCCCAGCCGCTTCGTCAGCTTCGCCAGGATGTCGGACTGCAGGAACTCGCCGTCGCCGAAGACGGTGAACTGCGCGATCAGGAGGTAGCCGACGTAGGCGGAGTCGGCAAGGGTCCAGCTGCGCGGCAGGGCTCCGAGGGCGGGGTACTCCGCCGGCAGCAGGGTCGGGTTGGTCTTGGTCGCGTCGATGAAGGCGTTGATGCCGGCGACGTACTGCTTGAAGTCGGCGAGCGCCCGCGCGCCAGCCGCGCCCTCGTCCTTCGGCAGCGCCTCGATCTCCGCGGTCAGCGCCTCGGGCGACAGGTCGAACTGGCCCAGGGCCGCGGCGTCAGCCGGCACCTGGTCGGGACCGAGCAGCTCGGCCAGCGACCCCTCGCTCGTGCGGCGCAGCACGTCCATGAGGAACAGCCGGCTCTCGGCGGTGACGTAGCCGGTGGCGTACATCGCGCCGGCCCGGGTCGCGCCGTAGATGTGAGGCACGTGGTAGGTCGGGTCCCGGACGACCTTCGCGTCACCGATGGTCTCCGTGTCGCCCGTGATCTGGGCGAAGTCGCTGTCGCGGTAGTAGTTCTGCAGGTCGCCCTTGGGCTGCACCGTGATGACGCGGTTGTAGATCTTCGCGGCGCTGGTGAAGCTCTCCGGCACGGTCCCGCTGGCCTCGTTGGCGGCGAGGTCAGTCGCGCTCGTCGCCTCGCCCTGGCCGTAGGCGAGGACCGAGTGGAAGCCGCTGCCGCCGCGCACGAAGGCGGGCTCCGCGGAGCTCGGCAGAGCGGTGGTCGCGAGCAGGGCAAGTGACAGGACGGAGGCACCGGCGATGGCCGGGAGGCGGGGGCGCACACTGGGATCCTTCTGCAACACGCCGGGAATCCCTGCAGCGACCCGCTGTTGTCACCGGTGAACGCCCATCGACTGCACGTCCTGCCGAAAGGAACGCCATGCCCACGCGCACCGCCCGCACGGCCTGGAACGGCCCCCTCGCGACCGGCGTCGGTCACGTCGAGCTGACCAGCAGCAAGGTCGGGACCTACGAGGTCTCGTTCCCGAAGCGCGCCGCCGACGAGGCCGACGGCGCCACCAGCCCGGAGGAGCTCGTCGCTGCGGCGCACTCCGCCTGCTACGCCATGTCGCTCTCCAACCTCGTCACCGAAGCGGGCGGTTCCCCCGATTCCCTCGAGGTCACGGCCGACGTGACGCTCGGTGCCGACCCGGCCGGCGGCTTCAAGCTCACGGGCATCACGCTCACCGTCGTGGGCGAGGTCGACGGCGTCGACGAGGCGCAGTTCCTCGACCTGGCCGCCCAAGCCAAGGCCGGCTGCCCCATCTCCAAGGCCCTCACCGGCGTCGACATCACGCTGAACGCGTCACTCGCCTAACGGCTTTCCCGCCCCCACTAGGCTCGGAAGCATGTCTTCCGAAGCCCCGGTCACCGTCCGCGTCGACGCCTCACAGGCGGGTACGACGGCCGGGTCCCTGCTTCCGAAGGACTCGGCCGTCGCCCGCGTGAACGGTGCCCTCGTCGACCTGGCCTCTGTCGTCTCCGAGGGCGATCTCGTGGAGCAGGTGCCGTACGCGTCCGAGGACGGGCTGATGGTGCTGCGGCACTCGGCCGCCCACGTGATGGCCCAGGCCGTCCAGGAGCTGTTCCCGGGCACCCTGCTGGGCATCGGCCCGCCGATCAAGGACGGCTTCTACTACGACTTCCTTCCCTCCCGGCCCTTCACCCCTGAGGACCTGGCCGCCATCGAGAAGAAGATGAGCGACATCACGCGGCAGCGGCAGACCTTCACCCGCCGCGTGGTCACCGAGGAGGACGCCCTCGTCGAGCTGAAGGACGAGAAGTTCAAGTGCGAGCTGATCGGCCTCAAGGGCGGCGGCTCCGACGGCGAGGACGTCGAGGTCGGTGGCGCGGAGCTGACCATCTACGACAACCACGCCGGCGACGAGCTGAAGTGGAAGGACCTGTGCCGCGGCCCGCACCTGCCGACCACCCGCGACATCCCCGCGTTCAAGATCATGCGGTCGGCCGCGGCGTACTGGCGCGGTGACCAGAAGAACGAGCAGCTGCAGCGGATCTACGGCACGGCGTGGGCGTCGAAGGACGACCTGAAGCACTACCTGCACGTGCTGGAGGAGGCGGAGAAGCGCGACCACCGACGCCTCGGCACCGAGCTCGACCTGTTCTCGTTCCCTGACGAGATCGGCTCGGGCCTCGCGGTGTTCCACCCTCGCGGCGGCGTGATCAAGCGCGAGATGGAGGACTACGTCCGGCGTCGCCACCTCGAGGAGGGGTTCGAGTACGTCGGCACCCCGCACATCAGCAAGGAGGGGCTGTTCCACACCTCCGGGCACCTGCCGTACTACGCGGACACGATGTTCCCGCCCATGGAGATGGAGGGGAGCGACTACTACCTCAAGGCCATGAACTGCCCGATGCACAACCTGATCTTCAGGTCACGCGGGCGGTCCTACCGCGAGCTGCCCTTGCGGCTCTTCGAGTTCGGTTCGGTCTACCGGTTCGAGAAGTCCGGCGTCATCCACGGCCTCACCCGCGTCCGCGGCCTGACCCAGGACGACTCGCACTCCTACTGCACTCCCGAGCAGGCGCCCGACGAGGTGAAGCACCTGCTGTCGTTCGTCCTCGGGCTGCTGAAGGACTTCGGCCTCGAGGACTACTACCTCGAGCTGTCGACCCGCGACGACTCGAAGCCCGACAAGTTCGTCGGCTCCGACGCGGAGTGGGAGCAGGCCACGGCGGTCCTCGAGCAGTGCGCCCGCGACACCGGCCTCGAGCTCGTCGCTGACCCCGGTGGCGCCGCGTTCTACGGCCCGAAGATCTCGGTGCAGGCCCGCGACGCGATCGGCCGCACCTGGCAGATGTCGACCATCCAGTACGACTTCAACCAGCCCAAGGG
>CBIHPE010000248.1:0-4965 GCA_966212015.1 uncultured Frankiales bacterium
CGGCAGGTCCTTCGTCAGCAGCGTCCGGTCGACGCCGCCCTCGTGGGCCACGAGGTCGAGCGCCTTGCTCACGTGCCCGGCCGACAGGTCAGTCAGGAAGTCGGTCGCGACGTCCTTCGGCGTCGGGCCGAGCCCGACCGCGGCTGTGACGACGCCGGCGACGAGCACGACCGCGCCGGAGGTGCCGACGGCAAGGACGGAACGGAGATCACGCACGATCGTGCAGTGTGCCTGCCCCGGCGGGTCCGCGCCGGGCGAATCGCGACTCTCTCACTGCGACGTGGAGGTCACCGTCGTCGTCGCGGCGCCGTCGTGGATAGCCTCGCGCAGGTCGGTCGGGGTCACGCGCGATGAGGTCGCGCCGGAACGGTCAGGATGCGTCATGTCGGAGAACACCATCAGCGACAGCCGCCCGCAGGTGGCTGGCCGGCCCAACGTCGTGGTCGTCCTGCTCGACGACGTCGGGTTCGGCCAGCTCGGCTGCTTCGGCTCCGACATCCGCACGCCGACGATGGACCGGCTGGCCGCAGAGGGCCTGCGCTACAACCGGTTCCACGTCACGGCGCTCTGCTCGCCGAGCCGCGCGAGCCTGCTGACCGGCCGCAACCACCACGCCGTCGGCATGGGCTTCCTGGTGGACATGCCGACCCTGCACCGCGGCTACTCGTGCCGCATCCCTACCTCCGCCGCGACCCTCCCGCGGGTCCTGCGCGACGCCGGCTGGAGCACCATGGCCGTGGGCAAGTGGCACCTGGTCCCGCGCAACGACCGCACAGCGGCCGGGCCCTTCGACAGCTGGACGCTCGGGATGGGCTTCGAGCGCTACTACGGCTTCCTGCACGGCGACGCGAACCAGTGGACGCCGACCCTCGTGCGCGACAACTCGCCGGTCGAGCAGCCGCGGAGCCCGGAGGAGGGCTACCACCTCACCGAGGACCTCGTCGACGAGAGCCTGAGGATGGTCCGCGACCAGCAGGCCAGCGCCGACGGCAAGCCGTTCTTCCTCTACCTCGCGCCCGGCACCGCGCACGCCCCGCACCAGGTGCCGCAGGAGTGGGCCGACGAGTACGCCGGCGTCTTCGACGACGGCTGGGAGGCGGTGCGGCAGCGCACGTTCGACCGGCAGCGTGAGCTCGGTGTCGTCCCGGAGGGGGCGGTGCTCCCGGAGCGACCGCCGTGGATCGCCGAGTGGGCGGCGCTGTCGCCGAAGGAGCAGCGCCTCTACGCCCGCTTCCAGGAGGTCTTCGCCGGCTTCCTCACGCACTTCGACCACCACCTCGGCCGGCTCATCGCCGGGCTCGAGGAGCAGGGCGTCCTCGACAACACCCTCATCCTGCTGACGAGCGACAACGGCGCCTCCGCCGAGGGCGGGACGGTCGGCTCGGTCAACGAGCACCGCTTTGGGTTCGGGATGGCCGACAGCCTCGAGGAGAACCTCGCCGCGCACGACGACCTCGGCGGCTTCCGCACCTACAACCACTACCCCTGGGGCTGGGCCTGGGCGGGCAACGCGCCCTTCAAGCTCTGGAAGCGCTACACCTGGCTCGGCGGCACCCGCACCCCGCTCATCGTCCGGCCGCCGTCGACGTCCGGTGCGGAGCGAGGGGCGGTACGCGAGCAGCTCTGCCACATCAGTGACGTGTTCTCGACCGTGCTGGAGGTCTGCGGCGTCGAGGCCCCGACCGTCGTCGACGGCCACGAGCAGCAGCCGATCGACGGCCGTTCCCTCGTACCGTCCTTCGCCGCTCCGACCGACGTGCCCCGCACGCAGTACTTCGAGATGCTTGGCTCGCGCTCGATCATCCACGACGGGTGGAAGGCCACGACCGACCACATCTCCAGCGGCGTCCTCGACGAGCGATTGCTGATCGGCTCACGTGACTTCGAGACCGACCACTGGTCCCTCTACGACCTCGCTGCCGACTTCTCCGAGGCCAACGACCTGTCCGCCGAGCACCCCGACAAGCTCGCGGAGCTGCAGGCGGTGTGGGAGCAGGAGGCCGAGCGCAACCACGTGCTGCCGATGTTTGACGGCCTGCACCAGCGGCTCGCCTTCATGGAGCCGGCGCAGTACCCCATCCCCAACCCGCTCGTCCTGCGCCCCGGCGGCAACCCGCTCGCCGACGAGGCCGTCCCTTCTCTCGCCCTCGGCCTGGCCGTCGAGGCCGACGTCGACGTGACCACCGCGCCCGAGGGCGTGCTCGCCGCGATGGGTGACTGGCACAGCGGCTGGTGCCTCGCCGTCCAGGACGGCCTGCCGGTGTTCTTCGTCAACACCGCAGCCGCGGCCTTCACCATCCGGGCGGACGAGCAGCTGCCCGAGGGACGCCACCGCGTCGGGTTCCACCTCAAGCGCGGCGAGGGCGTCCTCACCGTCGACGACCGCGAGGTCGGTCGCGGCCCGCTGCCCCTCGGCATGGGGGCCAGCGGCCTGCCGAGCGGCGGCGGCGGCCTGCGCCGCGGCCATGACGCCGGCTGCCCCGGCGACGACGCCTACACCCCGCCGTTCCGGTGGAACGGCGTCCTCCACACCGTCACCTTCCGCGACCCGTCACCGGCCGCGCCCACGGTCGAGGAGCTGCTCAAGAGGGAGTAGCAGCGCAATCCCCTTGCCGCCAGGCGATCTGCCTCCTACCGATCAGCGGGCGACGCGCATGACGGGGGCGCCCTGGCCCTCGCTCGTCGTGATCCACGACCGGCCGTCGGTGTCGTAGGCGATCGCCTCGCCCTGCTCCGTCGAGGGGAGCGGCGTCACGGTCGGGGTCCCGGAGAACGCCGCGGCGAGGTCGCCACGCGTGACCGTCCACTCGTAGGCATCGGTGTAGGTCCGCACCACGACCCGGGTCACGGACGCGTTGACGTCGCCCGCCGTCACCGACAGCTGGCCCGCCGGCCCGAGCGGCCCGCCGTCGGTCCCGGTCACGCGCGTCCGGAACGACGCCACCTTCCGCAGCACGTTGACGGCCGACGCCGACGGCCGCAGCGGTGCGGCGTAGACAGACGACGTCCCGAGGTAGGACTTCGTGACGACGAACAGCTGTCCCGTCCGCGGGTGCACCAGCAGCGTCTCGGCGTCGTGGGCCACGTCCTCGTACCGGAACCGGTAGACCGTCGCGGTCAGCCGGTGCCCGCTGCCCGTGACCCGAGGCTCCGGCACCCGCACGACCTGGATCTCGGACCGCGAGGACCCGTTGTCGCCGATGTCGCCGAACCACAGCGACCCGGCCCCGCGCGCCATGTCCTCCCAGTCAGTGGCCCTCTCGTTCGTGACGTTCCACGTGCCGAGCGTCCGACAGCTCCGCGACAGCGCGAAGAAGCGCGCCTTGTCGCCGCTGTCGTTGTGGGTCCACAGCACCGGTCCCGACACCGCCACGCCGCTCGACTCCGTGATCCGCGCGTCCTGCAGCGAGCACAGGGTCGACGCGACGGGTGCGGCTGGTACGGCGGGGGAGGGGCCTGCCAGGAGCAGGGACGCGATGAACAGCTTGATCTTCACGAACGCCGCTTCGAGGAACATCCCCTCGATCCTCGCATCGCGCAGGTGAACGAGCGCCGAACAGTGACCGACTACCGCGCTTGAGTCCCCGCCAGCCGCTCGTGGGCCCACTCGAGCACGTCATGGGCGCTCGCGTCCGGCTGCCACCGCACGATCTCGGCGGCCGCCAGCGCGATGTAGTGCGGCTGCGTCCGCAGCGGGTCGTCCCGCACGTGGGCGAGCCCGAGGGCGACCTCCGCCAGGCAGGGAGACCCGTCCCGGTACGGCGTGAACGGCTCGGTGCTCATCACGACCGCAAGCGTGCGCTTCCGCGCGAACCGGATCAAGGGAGGTCTGGCGAACGGCAGGTGAAGCAATCTGCGGATTCGGCTGAGACGACCTCCGGTCTTCGGGATCATGAAGCCCGTGAACTGCGTCCGGGGTGCAACGTGAACGCGCTGCTCGAGCTGCTCGCGTCCGATGCAGACATGG
Organism: uncultured Frankiales bacterium; assembly: GCA_966212015.1. Lineage (GTDB taxonomy): Bacteria > Actinomycetota > Actinomycetes > Mycobacteriales > SCTD01 > RYN-111. Next base: position 3,968 of record CBIHPE010000248.1, read on the forward strand.
GCGCAAGCGACGTCCGTGCGGCCACGACCGAGACGCTGCAGGGCCTGAAGGGCGACAGCCGCCTCACGCCGTACCGCGACCAGCAGGACCTCTACGGGCTGTGCGCGGAGCTCGTCCAGCTCAACGACCACCGGCTGCTCGACCTGCGGACCAACCCCATCACCGAGCTGACGTGGAACTTCGAGATCGGGGTCCAGCAGCGCCCGCAGGGCCGCTACATCTTCAACGTCACCGACCCGACCGTGCTCGACGACCCATCCGGGCCGGAGTACCAGAGCCTGGTGCGCAACACGACCGAGGTGCGGCTCGGGGCGCTGCCCTTCCGGGCGCAGATCTACGGCCGCCGGAGCGCCCTGCTCCCGCTCGACTTCGACGACAACATGGTCGGCGCCTACGTCACCACCGAGCCAGGCCTGATCCAGGGGCTGCTGCAGCTCCACCGCCGCATCTGGCTCGGGGCGAACAGCGACATCGACCACCTCATCCCGGCCCCTCGGCAGGAGGTCGCCTGGACCCCCCTGTTCCGGCAGCTGGTCTCCGGTCGCACCGACGAGGCCGCCGCCCGCGCGACCGGAATGTCCCTGCGCACCTACCGCCGACGCGTCCAGACCCTCATGACCGACCTCGGCGTCCAGAGCCGCTTCGCTGCCGGTGTCGAGGCCCAGCGCCGAGGGCTGCTCGAGCTCGTCGCCTGACGAGAGCAACGCCGCAGACCGCCCGCGCCTGAGCCAAACCGTGTGGCCAGAAGTGGCCACCCGAAGCGCTTCGCATCGGGCCGCGCTTTCGCGACCCTTGATCGTGTCCTCTGCGAGCGGACATTGCCCAGCCAGGCCGGCGCGCCCCAGCACACGGGGGGGCGCCGCCCGGGGTGGGGCCGCCCCCGGCCACCCCGGGGGGGGGGGTCGCCGTGCGCGGGGGCCGGGGGGGGGGGCGGGGGGGCCCCCGAGGCCCGGGTGCGCACCGACCGGCTGGTCAGCCGGCTCTTCTTCATCGTCCAG
>CBIHPE010000249.1:0-4946 GCA_966212015.1 uncultured Frankiales bacterium
GAGCACCCGCCAGCCGAGCCGGTCCAGGTGGTTCATCCGCTCGCGGTCACGGCGGTAGGCCGCCCGGTCGCTGTGGAACGCGTACCCGTCCGCCTCCACGATCAGCCGCTGCGGGCGCCAGCAGAGGTCGACCCGCGCGATCTCGTCGCGGCCGTCGAGGATCAGGGCCTGGCTCACCGGGGTCGGGATGCCCGAGGTCACGAGCAGGACCCGCAGCAGGCTCTCGAGCACCGACCCGCTCTTCGGCTCCAGCAGCGCCACGACCGCTTGGGCCTCCGTGCGCCCACGGCCCCACAACCCGGCCGAGAGCTCGCGCATCTGCCTGGGGAGCACCAGCTTCTTGCGCAGGGCGCTGTCTCCGGCCGCGACAGCCTCGTGCAACGGCAGCACCGCAGCGAGGTCGAGCACGGTGTGGGCCGGCTGCGTGACGCGAGTGCCGTCCTTGAGGACCCGCTGCGGGACGTCGCGGCGGCAGACGACCCAACCGGGCTCCGACACCCGGCTGCGGTTGCGGGGGACGGTGATGCGCGGGGTCCACTCCTTCGAGACGAGCTCGATGCCCAGCGCAGTGGCCGCCTCCTGGTGGCTGAGCATCGCGTAGGCGTGCTTGGCGAGCACCTCTGCTGCGGTAGCGACGGCCACGCACAACAGCCTTGCCGCTTGTCGTGAAGGGCGTCGGCGGCTGTCCACAGGGCCGGCTGCACACATCACTCGGACCCGCTGACGCCGGCCACGCTCAGATCTCCCGACGCGTGCCCCGAAACGATCAGTGATGTGTGCGGACCGCCGACGTCCGGGGTCAGACGGCGCGGGGGCCGGCGTCGCTGCTGCGGTGGAACACCCGGTAGTAGAGGTAGGCGGCGGTCTCGCGGGCGACGTAGCGGATCTCGGTGCCGCGGCTGTCGTTCGCGGGGCCGCTGCGGGTCGGCGAGGTCGCTGCCTTGATGCCCAGGTCCTGGGCCATCCGGCGCGACCGGAGCGAGTGCCAGGGGTCGGTGACGAGGACGGCGCTCTTCCAGCCGTGCTTGTCGAACTCCGTCTTCAGGCCCTTGAGCGACTGGAGGGTGTCGCTGCCGACGCCGACCGCGACGACCGACGTGACGCCGACGCTCGCGAGGTAGCGCTTGCCGGCCTCGGCCTCGGTGTAGCGGTCACCGGCACGGCCGCCCCCGACCGTCACGATGCGGGGCGCGATGCCGTCCTTGAAGAGGTCGGCCGCGTGGTCGAGACGGGCCTTGAAGACGGCGGAGGGCCGGCCGTCGAACTGCGAGGCGCCGAGGACGACGATCGCGTCGGAGTGCGGGCGGTCATCCGCACGGGCGACCCACCAGACGCGGGCGGCGGTGGCGCCGAACACGACGACCGGGAGGAGGACCAGGACCGCCAGGACCCGGCGGACGGTCTTCGAGAGCAGGAAGAGCAGCACTAGCGGGTGTCGCTGCCCGTGGCCTCCAGCGCAGCACGGCCGGCCTCGAGCCGGGCAACGGGGACACGGAAGGGCGAGCAGCTGACGTAGTCGAGGCCCGCGTCGTGGAAGAAGTGCACGGAGTCAGGGTCCCCACCGTGCTCGCCGCACACACCCAGGTGCAGGTCGGGGCGGGTACGGCGTCCCTCCTCGGCGGCGATCCGGACCAGGCGCCCGACGCCGTCGCGGTCGAGCGACTCGAAGGGGCTGACCCCGAAGATGCCGAGGTCCAGGTAGCGGCTGAAGAACGCGGCCTCGACGTCGTCGCGACTGAAGCCCCAGCCCATCTGCGTCAGGTCGTTGGTGCCGAAGGAGAAGAACTCCGCGGCCTCGGCGACCTGGCCGGCCGTGAGAGCAGCGCGCGGGACCTCGATCATGGTGCCGATCGGCGCCTCGACGCCCACCTCAGCGAGGATGGCCGAAGCCTCCTCGCGGACCAGCTCGAGCTCCTGGACAGCGCCGACGAGGGGCACCATCACCTCGGGCCGGGGGTCGAGGCCCTGGTCCTTGAGCTCCTTCGCCGCGAGGGCGAGCGCCCGCACCTGCAGTGCGAAAAGGCCCGGGATGACGAGCCCGAGGCGGACGCCGCGCAGGCCGAGCATCGGGTTCATCTCGTGCAGGCGCTGCACCTCCTCGAGGAGCTTCACCCGCTTCGGGTCCGGGGTGGCGCCCTTGGCCTCTGCCACGGCGATCTCGACCGAGAGCGTCGTGAGGTCGGGGAGGAACTCGTGCAGCGGCGGGTCGATGAGCCGGACGGTGACGGGAAGCCCGTCCATCGCGCGCAGGATCTCGAGGAAGTCGCTGCGCTGGAGGGGAAGCAGCGCGTCGAGAGCGGACTGCCGCTCTGCGTCGGTGTCCGCGAGGATCAGGTCCTCGACCAGCTGGCGGCGGTCGCCCAGGAACATGTGCTCGGTGCGGCACAGGCCGATCCCCTGGGCGCCGAAGCGACGAGCCCGCTGGGCGTCGTCGCCGGTGTCGGCGTTGGTCCGGACCTTGAGCCGGCGCGCGCCGTCGGCGTGCTGGATGAGGCGGTCGACGGCCTGCACCAGGTCGTCGTCCCCGACCTCGCCGGTCTCGAAGTACTCGACGACCTGCGACGGCGCGACGGCCACCTCACCGGCGAAGACCTCGCCGGTGGTGCCGTCGATCGACAGCACGTCCCCCTCGCTCACCACGGTCCCGTCGCGCAGGGTGATGGTCTTGGCGGACGTCGAGACCTCGAGCTCCTCGGCGCCGCAGACGCAGGTCTTGCCCATGCCGCGCGCGACCACGGCGGCGTGGGAGGTCTTGCCCCCGCGGGAGGTGAGGATGCCGCGCGCGGCGATCATGCCCGAGAGGTCGTCAGGGTTGGTCTCGCGGCGGACCAGGATGACGTCCTCGCCGCGGTTCGCCCACTCCTCCGCAGCCGCGGACGAGAAGACCGCCTTGCCGACGGCGGCGCCGGGCGACGCACCCATCCCCTTGGTCAGCTTGCGCGCACCGGAGGTGTCACCGAACCGCGGGAACATCAGCTGCGCGAGCTGCGCGCCGTTGACCCGCAGCAGCGCCTCGTCGAGGTCGATGAGGCCCTCGTCGACGAGCTGCGTCGCGATCCTGAACGCGGCACCGGCGGTGCGCTTGCCGACGCGGGTCTGGAGCATCCAGAGCTTGCCCCGCTCGATGGTGAACTCGATGTCGCAGAGATCGCGGTAGTGGTGCTCGAGGGTGCTCATGATCCCCATGAGCTCGTCGTAGGACTTCTTGTCGAGGCCCTCGAGGTCCTGCAGCGGAAGGGTGTTGCGGATGCCTGCCACGACGTCCTCGCCCTGCGCGTTCTGCAGGTAGTCGCCGTAGACGCCCTGGGCACCGGACGACGGGTCGCGGGTGAAGGCGACGCCGGTGCCGCTGTCCATCCCGAGGTTGCCGAACACCATCGAGCAGACGTTGACGGCCGTGCCGAGGTCGGCAGGGATGCGCTCCTGGCGGCGGTAGAGCCGCGCGCGCTCGCCGTTCCACGAGTCGAAGACTGCGCGGGTCGCGAGGTCCATCTGCTGGCGCGGGTCCTGCGGGAAGTCGTGGCCGGTGGCGTCGCGGACGATTCCCTTGAACGTCTCGACCAGCTCCTGGAGCGCCGACGCGTCGAGGTCGAGGTCGTTCGTCGTACCCCGCTTCGCCTTGGCCTCGTCGTGCGCGTGCTCGAACAGCTCGCCGTCCACGCCGAGCACCGTCTTGCCGAACATCTGCAGCAGGCGGCGGTAGGAGTCCCACGCGAACCGCTCGTCGCCCTGCTTGGCGAGGCCGAGGACCGAGGAGTCGTTGAGGCCGATGTTGAGGACGGTGTCCATCATCCCCGGCATCGAGAACTTCGCCCCCGAGCGCACGCTCACGAGCAGGGGGTCGTCGGCCTGGCCGAGCCTCTTGCCCATCGCCGCCTCGAGGGCCGTGAGGTGCTGGGTCACCTCGTCGGCGAGCTCCGGCGGCACGTCGCCGCTGGCCAGGTAGGCCGTGCAGGCCTCGGTCGTGATGACGAAGCCGGGCGGCACGGGCAGCCCGAGGTTGGTCATCTCCGACAGGTTCGCGCCCTTGCCGCCGAGCAGGTCCTTCATGTCCCGGGAACCCTCGGCGAAGTCGTACACGTACTTGGTCATGACCGACTCCTCCTAGACCGGGCCCAGCTTCTCGTTGAGGTACCGCTCGACCTGGTCGAGCGAGACGCGCTCCTGCGTCATGGTGTCTCGCTCCCGGACGGTCACGGCCTGGTCCTCGAGGCTGTCGAAGTCGACCGTGACGCAGAACGGCGTGCCGACCTCGTCCTGCCGGCGGTAGCGGCGGCCGATGGCGCCGGCGTCGTCGAAGTCGGTGTTCCAGTGGGTCCGCAGCTTCGCCGCGAGGTCGCGTGCGACGGGGCTGAGGTCGGCGTTGCGGGACAGCGGCAGCACAGCGGCCTTGATGGGCGCGAGGCGCGGATCGAGCTTGAGGACGGTACGCGGCTCCTCACCGCCCTTGGCGGTCGGGACCATCTCGACGGTGTAGGCGTCGAGCAGGAAGACCAGCGCGCTGCGGTCGACGCCGACCGCCGGCTCGATGACGTAGGGCGTGTAGCGCTCGCCGCTCTCCTGGTCGAAGTACGACAGGTCGGTGCCCGTCGCCTTCGAGTGCACTGACAGGTCGTAGTCGGTGCGGTTGGCAACGCCCTCGAGCTCGCCCCACTCGGTGCCGGTGAAGTTGAAGCGGTACTCGATGTCGACGGTGCGCTTGGAGTAGTGGCTGAGCTTCTCGGCAGGGTGCTCGTAGAGGCGCAGGTCGTCCGGGTTCACGCCGAGATCGGTGAACCACTTCAGGCGGGTGTCGATCCAGTACTGGTGCCAGGTCTCGTCCTCGCCGGGCTTGACGAAGAACTCCATCTCCATCTGCTCGAACTCGCGGGTGCGGAAGATGAAGTTGCCCGGCGTGATCTCGTTGCGGAAGCTCTTGCCGATCTGGCCGATGCCGAACGGCGGCT
>CBIHPE010000250.1:0-4731 GCA_966212015.1 uncultured Frankiales bacterium
CACGGGGTCCTTGGCAGGGTCGCCTTGGTCGCCCCCGACGTCTTCGCCCTCACGGATCCTGAGGTAGCGCAGCAGCCGCGGCTGCCACGTCCGGTAGAGCTCGAGGAAGCCGCTCTCGTCCCCTCGGCGGGCGCGGGCAAGGGCGTCGTCGACCGCCGCCCCGCCCGGACCCGCAGGCCGTGGGTCAGTGAACAGCGACACCCCCCGATGCTCGCGATCAGCTCGCCGTGGGAGCGGGCGCGGTGCGCTCGATGACGAACGGGACGCTGGTCGGGGCGACCCGGTGCGCACCGAGCTTCACCTGCTTGGTGGTCGCCTGCTTGCCGTCGAACAGCACCTGCACGCGCATCCGCTTGGAGCAGTCGGCGCTGAAGTCCACGCCGTCGATCTTGCCGTAGTTCGAGAAGCGGAAGAAGACGGTCGTGCCGTCGCCGGTCTGCGTGATGGTGTCGGCGCGCTCCAGGGCGACCGGCTTGATGCCGCTGAAGCTGGTGGCGTCGAGGCGGACGGTCACCGCGAGCTTCTTCGTGGTCGCGTGCGTGACGCGCAGGTGCCAGATGCCGTCGTGGTAGAGGTACGCGCCGCCTACCTGGCCGGCCTTGACGTTCGGGTCGCCGGTGACGGACGTGGGCAGGTTGCCGGTGGAGCAGCCGGTGCTGTCGGCGGCCTGGGCCGGGCCGGTGAGGGCCGCGACACCGAGGCCGAGGACCAGGGCGACGGAACCGGCGCCGGCGCCGAGCCGAAGAGCGGTGGGACGGGTCATGACTTCCTCCAGGATGACGTCGCGGTCGCGTTCACCCCCAAGAGCGACCGGCACCGCGTCTGCGTTACAGGGAATGCGTTCGCGCCCAGGAGGTTGTTCCAGGCAACATCTGTGCTGACCTCGAGGAGCCGCCACCGTGACCGCCACCGTCATCGACCGGAAGACGGTGGGGCTCAGGAGCGAGCGAGGCCCTGTCCTCGGGGCGATCATGCTCACGACGGCGCTGATCGCTCTCGACAGCACGGTGATCGCGACGGCGATCCCCACGGTCGTGAAGGACCTCGGCGGGTTCAGCCAGTTCCCGTGGCTGTTCAGCGTCTACCTGCTGACCCAGGCGGTCACCGTCCCGATCTACGGCAAGCTCTCCGACACGGTCGGGCGCAAGCCGGTCCTGATCTTCGGCGTCCTCGTCTTCACGGTCGCGTCGCTGCTGTGCGGCGTCGCCTGGTCGATGCCCGCGCTCATCGTGGCGCGCGCGCTCCAGGGCGTCGGCGGCGGCGCGGTGCTGCCGATGGGCATGACGATCATCGGCGACCTCTACTCCCTCGAGGAGCGGGCCAAGGTCCAGGGCTACATCGCCTCGGTCTGGGGCCTGTCGTCGGTGATCGGGCCGGCGATGGGCGGGCTGTTCTCGGAGTACGTCTCCTGGCGCTGGATCTTCTTCATCAACCTGCCGCTGGGGGCGCTCGCGATCGTGGCGCTGCAGCGCCGGTTCAGCGAGAGCGTCGAGCGGCGCAAGCACGCCATCGACTTCGCCGGCGCCGGCCTGCTGACCGTCGGCTGCTCCCTGCTCATCCTCGGTCTGCTCGAGGGCGGTACGGCGTGGGCGTGGGACTCCGTCACGTCGTACACCGTGCTCGGTGCCGCCTTCGCCGCGCTGGTCGCCTTCGGGTACGTCGAGCGGTCCGCCGAGGAGCCCGTGCTGCCCCTCTGGGTCTTCCGCCGGCGCGTGCTCGTCGGCGCGAACCTCACCTCGATCCTCGTCGGTGCCCTGCTCATCGGCCTGTCGTCGTACGTCCCGACCTACGTCCAGGGCGTCCTGGGCACGGGCGCGGTCGAGGCCGGCTTCGTCCTCGGGGCTCTCACCATCGGCTGGCCGATCGCGGCGTCGCAGGCCGGCAAGGTCTACCTGCGGATCGGCTTCCGCAACACCGCTCTCATCGGCATCGTGTTCGCCATCGCCGGCACGACCTGGGCGGCGCTGCTCGTCCAGACCGCACCTGTCCTCGAGGTGGCCGCGGCGATGTTCGTGACCGGCATCGGCATGGGCCTGTCGTCCTCACCGATCGTGGTGGCCGTCCAGACCGTCGTGTCCTGGGAGCGGCGCGGGGTCGTCACCGGCGCCAACATGTTCTTCAGGTCGATGGGATCGGCCGTCGGTGGGGCAGCGTTCGGCGCGATCGCCAACGCGACGCTCGCCGACCGGTTCGCGCACGGCGACATCCGCCTCGAGGGCACGGTCGGCGTGGACTCCACGACCCGGCTGCTCGAGCAGCCCGACCCGGTCGCGTCGTTCGCCCGCGCCGCGCTGTTCGACGCCACCCACAACGTGTTCGTGGCCCTCGCGATCGCGACCGCGCTGACCGCCGCCGCGATCGCCCTCATCCCGAGGAACACCACCCCGATCGACTGACACGTCTCGCGAACCCGCGCTCTGCGCACACCAGGACGTGCACACCAGGACGTGCACAGACAGCGTCTATCAGCGCGGCCCGGACAGCACGAAGGCCCCCGCTCGAGGCGAGGGCCGTCGTGTTTGGGGGGAGCTCAGAGCTGGCGCAGGGCCCAGCCGCGGTCACGGACGTTGCGGAACAGGTCCAGGCCGGTCTTGGCGCGCAGGCGGCAGAGCTGCACGTCGACGCGGCGCGACGGCGCGGTGTCGCCCCAGCAGACCCAGTGCAGCTGGTCGCGGCTCCACACCTTGCGGGGAGCGGCGAGGAAGAGGCCGAGCAGCTCGACCTGGCGCGGCGAGAGGTCGAGCTCCTCGCCGTTCAGCGTCACGACGTAGCCGGCGAGGTCGACGACCAGTGCTCCGGTCTGGAGCGGGCCGGTCAGGTTGATGCCGGCGTCGGCGGCGCGGCCGGCGAAGTCGCGGCTCGAGCCGCTGACCGAGCGAAGCACAGGCGCGGCGGGTGCGACCTGTCGGGGCAGAGCTGGCGCAGGGTAGGCCATGGTGTTCCTCCGGGGTGTCCGTTGTCTGATCAAGGACGCTAGGAAGCCCGGGTTCCCAGAAGGTGACCCTCGTGTTTCCGGTGGGTTCCGAGGTGCGCACGTTCCGGGGGACGAGCGCGACCAGCTGCAGGACGTGCGGTGACACGCCTCACATGCAGCAAGATCAGCGGCGCTTCCTCTTCGCCGTGCCGAAGATGGAGCGGCTGATCTCCCGGCCTGCGGCCGAGGCAGCCGAGCGCATGAACGACTTGAACACCGACGACCCGACGGCCGCCGCGACCGCGCCGCCGATGCCGGCGGCGACCTCGGCGCCGTGCGACTCCTTCTGCCGGGCCGGCGCCTGCTGCTGCGCCGGTGCCGGCGCCTGGGCCTCCTCGGGAGCGGGGGCGACCTTGGCCTGCAGCTTCTCGTAGGCGGACTCGCGGTCGATCGGGGTGCCGTAGGTCGCCTGGAGCGGGGATCCGCTGACGATCGAGGTCTGCTGGGCCGGGTCGAGCTGCGCCATCAGGGACGACGGGGGTCGCATCCGCGTCCACGCGACGGGGGTCGGGGCACCGTTGTCCGACAGGATCGTGACCACCGCCTCGCCGATGCCGAGGTTCTGCAGCAGCTCGCCGAGGTCGGGATACAGCTCGCTCGTCGGGAACGTGCTGACCGTCGCCTTGAGCGCCTTCGCGTCGTCCGGGGTGAACGCACGCAGGGCGTGCTGGACCCGGTTGCCGAGCTGGGCGAGCACGTCCGCGGGGACGTCCTTCGGGGTCTGCGTGACGAAGAAGACGCCGACGCCCTTGGAGCGGATGAGCCGGACGGTCTGGGCGATGGCGTCGAGGAACGCCTTCGACGCGCCGTCGAACAGCAGGTGCGCCTCGTCGAAGAAGAAGACCAGCTTGGGCTTGTCGACGTCGCCCATCTCGGGCAGGTCGTGGAACAGGTCAGCGAGCAGCCACATGAGGAAGGTGGAGAACAGCTGGGGCGAGGCCTGGAGCCCCTGCAGCTCCATGATGCTCAGCACGCCCTTGCCGTCGGGCGTCGTGCGGAGCAGGTCGTGGGTGTCGAACTCCGGCTCGCCGAAGAAGACGTCGCCGCCGTTGTCCTCGAGCCCGATGAGCTCGCGCAGGATGACGCCTGCCGTCGCGGCAGACAGGCCGCCGAGCTCCTTCAGGTCCGCCTTGCCCTCGTCGCTCGTGAGGTGCGAGATGACCGCGCGCAGGTCCTTGAGGTCGAGCAGCGCGAGGCCCTGCTTGTCCGCGAAGTGGAACACGAGCTGGAGCGACGACTCCTGCGTCTCGTTGAGGCCGAGCACCTTCGACAGCAGGATCGGCCCGAAGCTCGTCATGGTGGCCCGCACCGGCACGCCGGTGCCGCCCTGGCCGCCGAGGTTGAGGAACTCCGCCGGGAAGCCGCGGGCCTTCCAGTCGGTGGCCGTGTCCGCGGCGCGGGTCTTGATGCGGTCGGACTCCACGCCCGGCGCAGCCATGCCGCTGACGTCGCCCTTGATGTCGGCGAGGAACACCGGCACCCCCGCGTCCGACAGCTGCTCGGCGATGAGCTGCAGCGTCTTGGTCTTGCCGGTGCCCGTAGCGCCCGCGACCAGGCCGTGCCGGTTCAGCATCGACAGCGGCATCTTGATCGGGATGTCGGGGTGGGCTGTCCCGTCGTTGACGAGGGCGCCCAGGTCCAGGGACGGCGACGTGAAGGCGTAGGCCTTCGCCAGCTTGTCGAGATCAGCAGCCATAGTCCCGGAATCTAGCCCTCAGGCATGGCACGCTCGCGGCGGATCTGAACCGTGCGGCGAC
>CBIHPE010000251.1:0-4700 GCA_966212015.1 uncultured Frankiales bacterium
CACCCGCACGGTGCCGACGTCGACGCCGACGACCACCCCTCGCGTCCTTTTTCCTGAGCCTGACTGCGGGGCCACGTGCGAGGACGTCACGCAGTCGCGACGCGGCCGACGAGGTGCTCGGCGGCCTCGAGCGCCGCGGTGATGCCGGCCGGGTTGGTGCCGCCGCCCTGGGCGATGTCGTCCTTCCCGCCGCCCTTGCCGTCGACCTTCGCCGCCGCCTCGCGCAGCAGGTCGTTCGCGGACAGGCCGCGGGCCTGCCCCTCGGCGTTGACCGCCACGACCAGCGTCACGCGCTCGCCGCCGGACGCCACCACGACCGCACCGGGACCGGAGAGCCGGCCGCGGATGTCGAGGGCGAGGTTGCGCACGAGGTCGCCGGGGGTGCCGTCGGGCGCCTGGACGCCGACGAAGTGCAGCCCGAAGACGTCCTTCGCGGCCTTCGCGAACTCGCCTGCACGCTGGAGAACGGCACCCGCACGCAGCTGGGCGAGCTCCTTCTCGGTGTCACGCAGCTTGTCGACGACCGCCTGGACGCGCTCGGGGACCTCCTCGCTGGGCACCCTGAACAGTCCCGCGAGCGAGTTGAGGATCGTGTGCTCCTTCGCCAGGAAGGAGTAGGCGTCGTAGCCCACCAGGCCCTCGACGCGCCGCACGCCCGAGCCGATCGACTTCTCGCTCAGCAGGCTGATCATGCCGAGCTGACCGGAGCGCGCGGCGTGGGTGCCACCGCACAGCTCCCGGGCGTAGTCGCCGACCTCGACGACCCGGACCGTGTCGCCGTACTTCTCGCCGAAGAGCGCCATCGCGCCCATCTTCAGCGCCTCGTCCTGGCTCGTGAGGAAGGCCCGGACCTCGAGGTCGGCCAGCGCGATCTCGTTGATCTGCTGCTCGACGTCGTGCAGCGCGGACTCGGGTACGGCCGTCGGGCTCGAGAAGTCGAACCGGAACCGCCCCGGGTGGTTCTCCGAACCCGCCTGCGTCGCCTGCTCGCCCAGCGCGTTGCGGAGCGCCTGGTGCACCAGGTGGGTCGCGGTGTGCGCGCGGCTGATCGCCCGGCGGCGCGCGACGTCGACCTCCGACTGCGCGGTCGCGCCCACGGTCAGCTCGCCGCTGATGACGCGCGCCTTGTGCACGATCAGCTCGGGCAGCGACTTCTGGACGTCGTCGACCTCGATGACCGTGCCGTTCGACAGCGTGATCCGGCCGTGGTCGGCGAGCTGGCCACCGCCCTCGGCGTAGAACGGGGTGCGGTCGAGCACGATCTCGACGACGGAGCCCTCGCCGGCCGCGTTCGCCTGGACGCCGTCGACGAGCAGGCCGCGGACGGTCCCCTCCGAGACGACCTCGGTGTAGCCGGTGAAGTCCGTGGACCCTGCCGCGTCGAGCAGGGCGCGGTAGGCGGAGACGTCGACGTGGCCGAGCTTCTTGGCCTTGCTGTCCGCCTTCGCGCGCTGCCGCTGCTCGTCCATCAGGCTGCGGAAGCCCGCCTCGTCGACCGTGAGGCCCGCCTCCTCCGCCATCTCGAGCGTGAGGTCGATCGGGAAGCCGTCGGTGTCGTGGAGGCGGAACGCCAGCGAGCCGCTGACGACGCCGCCCGCCGCCTTCGCCTCGGGGACAGCCGCCTCGAAGGTCTTGATGCCGCGGCTGATGGTCTCGAGGAAGCTCGCCTCCTCCGCCGCCGCGACCGCGTGGATGCGCTCGCTGTCGCCGACCAGGCTGGGGTACTGCGGCCCCATCGCGATGATCGCGCTGTCGATGAGCTCCTGGACGACCGGCTCGTGCGCGCCGAGGAGGCGAATCGCGCGGATCGCGCGGCGCACGATCCGGCGCAGCACGTAGCCGCGGCCCTCGTTCGCCGGGGTGACGCCGTCACCGATGAGCATGAGGGCCGTGCGGATGTGGTCCGCGACGACGCGCATCCGGACGTCCGCGCCGTGGTCGCGGCCGTAGACCGCACCGGTCAGCTCCGACGCCTTGTCGAGGATGATCCGGCTGGTGTCGATCTCGTACAGGTTGTCGACGCCCTGCAGCACCGCCGCGACCCGCTCGAGGCCCATGCCGGTGTCGATGTTCTGCTTCGGGAGCGGTCCGCTGATGTCGAAGTCGACCTTCGAGCGGACCGTCTCGAGCTGGTACTGCATGAAGACCAGGTTCCAGATCTCCAGGTAGCGCTCGCCGTTGACCGCCGGGCCGCCCTCCGCGCCGTAGTCGGGGCCGCGGTCGTAGTTGATCTCCGAGCACGGGCCGCCCGGGCCCGGGACGCCCATGTGCCAGTAGTTCTCGCTCAGCCCGAGCCGCTGGATGCGCTCCTCGGGGACGCCCACCTTGCGCCAGAGCTCGAACGCCTCGTCGTCGTCGAGGTAGACGGTCGGCCAGATCTTCGACTCCTCGAGCCCGAAGCCGCCGTCGCTGACCGGTCGCGTCACCAGGTCGTAGGCGAGCTCGATCGCGCCTTCCTTGAAGTAGTCGCCGAAGCTGAAGTTGCCCGCCATCTGGAAGAACGACCCGTGCCGGGTCGTCTTGCCGACCTCGTCGATGTCGAGCGTGCGCACGCACTTCTGGATGCTCGTCGCGCGGCTCCAGGGCGCTGGCTGCTCACCCAGGAAGTACGGCTTGAACGGGACCATGCCCGCGTTGACGAGCAGCAGCGTGGGGTCGTCCGCGATCAGGCTGGCGCTCGGGACGACGGTGTGCCCGTTGCGCTCGAAGTGGCCCAGGAAGCGCTGCTGGATCTCCTCGGATCTCATGCCTCGTCCAGTCCCAGTCCCTCGCGGAGCTCCGCCTCCCTCTCGGCCATGCCCTCCCGGACATCCTCCCCGAACTGCCGGATGGCGTCTGCCAGGTTTCCGAGCGCCCCGGGGATCGCCTTGTTGGGGGCGAGCTTCTCCGCGGTCTGCGTCAGCTTGCGCACGAGGAGCACGCCCGCGGTGGCGCCGAGCGTGATGTAGAACAGCCTGCGGGTCACGCCTTCTTCGCCGCCTTCTTCTCGGCCTTGATCTCGGCCTTCACGCGCTTCTCGATGTCCTGCGCGTTCCGCTTGCCGGCGGCCCGGCGGACGCCGTACGAGAACGCGGCCACCTTCACGACCGGGCTGCCCAGGGTCGCCGAGAACAGGCTGGTCAGCGCAGAGATGTTCGTGCTGACGCTCGCCACGTTGTTCGTGATGGTGTCGACGCGGACGAGCTGCTCGTTGACGTGCGTCACGCTCGTCGTGACCTCGCCCAGCAGCGGCTTGGTGCTGTCGGTCAGCTCGTTGACGGTCTTGGTGAGCGCGTCGACCGTCCGGCTGAGCCGGATGAAGACGTACGTCAGGCCGATCATGGCCAGCGCGAAGAAGATCGCGAAGATCAGGCTGGCCAGGTCTCCGGCGTCGATCACGTGCTCTCCTCTGTGTTGCGCTGGCAGCGTGGGCGGAAGCCCTGAGCGACATCCTCGGGGGTGACCTCCCGGTCGCCGCGCAGCACCTCGCGCAGGCCGGTCAGTCGCTCCTTCGCGACGCGCTCGACCCCCAGGTCGCCGGGCGAGTAGTACTCCCGACCGACGACGGGGTCTGGCGCGTACTGCTGTGCGACGACCCGCCCCGGGTGGTCGTGAGGGTAGCGGTAGCCCGTGTGCCCGAGCTTCTGCGCTCCCGCGTAGTGGGCGTCGCGCAGGTGCGCCGGCACGGCGCCGGTGATGCCGCGGCGGACGTCGTCCTGGGCCGAGCTGATCGCGGCGATCACCGCGTTGCTCTTCGGGGCCAGCGCGAGGTGGATCGTGGCCTGCGCGAGGTTGATCCGCGCCTCGGGCATCCCGATCAGCTCCAGGGCCTGCGCGGCGCTGACGGCGGCCGTGAGGGCGGACGGGTCGGCCATCCCGACGTCCTCGCTCGCGTGGACGACCAGCCGGCGGGCGATGAAGCGCGGGTCCTCCCCCGCCTCGATCATCCGGGCCAGGTAGTGCAGCGCCGCGTCGACGTCGGAGCCGCGGATCGACTTGATGAACGCGCTGATGACGTCGTAGTGCTGGTCGCCGTCCCGGTCGTAGCGGACGGCCGCCCGGTCGAGGGCCCGCTCGAGCATCGGCAGGGTGATGGTGTCGCCCGTCGCGGCGGCCTCGAGGGAGGTCAGGGCGCGCCGGGCGTCACCGCTGGCCACCCGCTTGAGGAAGTCGAGCGCGTCGTCGTCGATCGTCGCGTGCAGGTCCTTCTCGAGGGCCCGCCGGACGACCGTCTCGATGTCGTCGTCGGTGAGAGGCTGCAGCGTGAGCAGCAGGCTGCGCGAGAGCAGTGGGCTGATGATGCTGAAGAAGGGGTTCTCGGTGGTCGCGGCCACGAGCGTGACCCAGCGGTTCTCCACGCTCGGCAGCAGGGCGTCCTGCTGGGTCTTGGAGAAGCGGTGCACCTCGTCCACGAACAGCACGGTCTGCGCGCCGGTCTCCCCCAGCGCTCGCTTGGCGTCGTCGACGACCTGCCGGACGTCCTTCACCCCCGCCGTCACAGCGGACAGCTCCCGGAAGCGCCGCTTGGTCTGGGTCGCGATCAGGTAGGCGAGCGTGGTCTTCCCGGTCCCGGGCGGTCCGTGCAGGATCACGCTGAGCGGCGCGTCGCCCTCGATCAGCCGCCTGAGCGGGGTCCCGGGGCCCAGCAGGTGCTGCTGCCCGACGACCTCGTCCAGCGTCTGCGGCCGCATCCGGACGGCCAGCGGAGCCACCCGGGCGGG
>CBIHPE010000252.1:0-4679 GCA_966212015.1 uncultured Frankiales bacterium
TGAACAGGCTTCGCCTGCTCCAGCTCAACGGTGTGCACAGTCACCGGGGTGCCTCCTGGCCTTCGTGCTCCAGATGGAGCAGTACTGGGTGTTCGACCAGAGCATCGGCACCCAGGTGGTGGTTCCTGATTGGGCCATCCGGGTGGTTCTGCCGGAGTGGCCCCTGTTTCCCCAGCACCAGGGTGCTGGGGAACCGGGGGTGGTCAGCGGCCGGCGAGCCGGATCCAGAAGCGCAGGCCGAGGTCGGCGTCGTCGTGGTGGGCGACGTCGGCGGTGGGTGCGCCCTCGCTGACGCTGACGGCGAGCACCTCCTCGGCCAGCTTGAGCGAGCCCTCCTGCAGCGCCTCGGCGAGCTCGCCCTGCGCGGCCCACCACAGCTCGATCCGGTCGCTGACGTCGAAGCCGCTCGACTTGCGGGCGTCCTGGACGAGCCGGACCGCGTCGCGCACCAGACCGGCCCGGCGCAGCTCCGGCGTGATCTCGAGGTCGAGCGCGACCGTCTCGCCACCGAACTGCTCGACCGCCCACCCCTCGCGCGGCGTCTCCGTGATGAAGACGTCATCGCTCGTGAGCGCGACCTCGGAGCCGTCGACCATGACGGAGGCCGTGCCGTCGCGCAGGCCTGCGGCCAGGGCGGCCGCGTCGGCCGCTGCGATCGCCTGGGCCACGCCCTGCACGCCCTTCCCGAAGCGCTTGCCGAGCTCGCGGAAGTTGGCCTTCGCGGTGGTGTCGACGAGGTCGCCCGACAACCGCTCGAGGGTCATCACGTTGAGCTCGAGCGCGATCAGCTCGCGCAGCTCGTCCGGCAGCGAGGCGGCCTTCTGGGCGCTGATGAGGGCGCGCGACAGCGGCTGCCGGGTCTTGGTCTTCGAGGCCGCTCGGGCAGCGCGGCCGAGATCGACCAGCCGGCGAGCGAGCGCCATCTGCTCCGACAGCTCGGCGTCGACGACGTCCTGAGCCACCGGCCACGTCTGGAGGTGCACGCTGTCGCCGCCGACGAGCGCCTCGTGCAGCACCTCCGCCAGGAACGGCGTGAACGGCGCCATCAGCGCTCCGAGGGTCGTGAGGCACTCGTGCAGCGTCGTGAGCGCGGCGGGGTCGCCGTCCCAGAAGCGACGGCGCGAGACGCGGACGTACCAGTTGGACAGGTCGTCGATCAGCCGCTCGAGCCGCTTGCCGGCCCGGAGCGAGTCGAACTCCTCGAGCGCCTGCGTCACCTCGGCGACGGTGGCGTGCAGCTCCGAGAGCGCCCACCGGTCGAGCAGCGTCAGCTCACCGGTCGTCCCGGGCTCCCAGCTGTTCGCGTCGGCGTACAGGGTCAGGAACGAGGCGGTGTTCCACCAGGTCAGCAGGACCTTGCGGGTCACGTCCTCGAGCTGCGCGTCGCCGATGCGGCGCGAGGCCCACGGCGAGCCGCCGCAGAGCATGTACCAGCGCAGGGCGTCGGCCCCGTGCTTGTCCATCAGCTCGTGCGGGTCGAGCACGTTGCCGAGGTGCTTGCTCATCTTGCGGCCCTCGCCGTCGAGGATGTGGCCGAGGCAGAGCACCGTCTCGTAGGAGCCCTTGTCGAAGACGAGGGTCCCGATCGCCATCAGCGTGTAGAACCAGCCGCGGGTCTGGTCGATGGCCTCGCAGATGAAGTTGGCCGGGTAGGCCGGCTCGACGCCCGTGTGCGGGTAGCCGACCTGCGCGAACGGCATCGACCCGGCGTCGTACCAGCAGTCGATGACCTCGGGCACGCGCGTCGCCGTCGCGCCGCACTGGCACGTGAGCGTGACGTCGTCGACGAACGGCCGGTGCGGGTCGAGAGCGGACACGTCCTGGCCGCTGAGCTCGGACAGCTCCTTGAGCGAGCCGACCACCGTCAGGTGGTCCTCCTCGCAGCGCCAGACCGGCAGGGGAGTGCCCCAGTAGCGGTTCCTCGACAGCGCCCAGTCGATGTTGTTCTCGAGCCAGTCGCCGTACCGCCCGGTCTTGATGGTCTCCGGGTGCCAGTCGGTGCCGTTGTTGACCTCGATCAGCCGGTCCTTCACCGCGGTCGTGCGGATGTACCAGCTGGGCAGCGCGTAGTAGAGCAGCGCGGTGTCGCAGCGCCAGCAGTGCGGGTACGGGTGCTCGTACGGCAGGTGCTTGAACAGCAGCCCCCGCGCCTGCAGGTCCTGCGTCAGCGCCGGGTCGGCCTTCTTGAAGAACAGGCCCCCGACGAGCGGGATGTGCTCCTCGAACGTGCCGTCCGGGCGGACCGGGTTCACGACCGGCAGGCCGTACTTCCGGCTGACGAGCAGGTCCTCCGCGCCGAACGCGGGCGCCTGGTGCACCAGGCCCGTGCCGGAGTCGACGGTGACGTAGTCGGCCAGCCCGACGAAGTGCGCGCCCGGGATGTCGACCCAGTCGAAGGGACGCGAGTACGTCGTGTGCTCGAGCTCCGCACCGGGGAACCGCGCGAGGACGGTGACGTCGTCACCCAGGACGTGCAGGAGCGGCTCGGCGACGACCAGCTTCTCGGTCGGCGTCTGCGCCACGACGTAGGTGACCGTCGGGTGCACGGCGACGGCCGTGTTCGAGACCAGCGTCCAGGGCGTGGTCGTCCAGACGAGCAGCGACGCGTCGGTGTGCGGGCCGCTCGTGATCGGGAAGCGGACGTAGACCGACGGGTCGACGACCGTCTGGTAGCCCTGCGCCACCTCGTGGTCGGACAGGCCGGTGCCGCAGCGCGGGCAGTAGGGCGCGACCCGGTGGTCCTGCACCAGCAGGCCCTTGTCGTAGATCTGCTTCAGCGACCACCACACCGACTCGATGTAGCTCGGCTGCATCGTCCAGTAGGCGTCGCCGAGGTCGCACCAGTAGGCCATCCGGGTCGTGAGCTTCTCGAACTCGTCGACGTGCCGCTGCACGCTCTCGCGGCACTTCGCGTTGAACTCGGCGATCCCGTAGGCCTCGATGTCCTGCTTGCCGGAGAACCCGAGCTCCTTCTCGACGGCCAGCTCGACGGGCAGGCCATGGCAGTCCCAGCCGGCCTTTCGCGGCACGTGCCGGCCCTGCATCGTCTTGAACCGGGGGAACAGGTCCTTGAACACGCGCGCCTCGACGTGGTGCGTCCCCGGCTTGCCGTTCGCGGTCGGCGGGCCTTCGTAGAAGACCCACGGCTCGCCGT
Source organism: uncultured Frankiales bacterium (assembly GCA_966212015.1). Classification (GTDB taxonomy): domain Bacteria; phylum Actinomycetota; class Actinomycetes; order Mycobacteriales; family SCTD01; genus RYN-111. Next base: position 3,155 of record CBIHPE010000252.1, read on the forward strand.
CCTTGGTCTGCGCCAGGCTGCGCTCGAACACCTGCTCCCGCTCCCAGCGGGCGAGCACCTGGTGCTCCAGGGCGGGCAGGTCGACCTGCGGCGGCAGCTTCTTCATCGGGTTCCTCCGTCGGGTGGCGCTCTCGACGGAGGGACGAGACCGTCGCCGGTCCCGCGGTACCACCCTCCTTGGACCCCTCGGGGTCCCCCTCTTGCCCTGCTGCGTCGCTCAGGGGGTGATCTTCACCCCGTGCACACCCCTGGGCTCGCACCGTCCCCAGGTCGCTCATGGCTGCGTCCGGAGCTACTCGTCCCCGTCACTGCGACACCGCGAGCCTAGACGGGTACGTCCCGGGCGGGCCAGCGCGTTCGCGGCTCGGGTCGCGCGGCTGCCGGGTCAGGGGTCGCGAGACGGCTGTGCCCGACGCGTGTCCCGTGCCATGTCGCGACCGCCGAGGGCGCCGCCGCGGTCGAGGCCGCTGACCAGGGCGAGACACCCTCCGCGCCGGCGCAGGAGGGGTGTGTGCGCGCCCTACGAATTCTGCTCTGGTCTGGTGTGCAGAATTCGTAGGCTGGCGCAGCACCACGCCGTGCCCTGACCGTTTGCGCCGATCGAGCCACGCTCAAGATGGACGATCTGAGGTAGCATGTCCAGTTCGCGGGCGGGATCGCGCGGCGTGGCTCTTTGTGGGCGCATCGGGCGACACGTAGCATCCCCGCCCGTCCGATCATGTGAGGGCCCGAGCAGGGAGTCGTCATGGCCAGCGGCAGTCGCTTGCGCAACGTCTTCTCGCGCAAGGAGAAGGCAGGCGCCGCTGCGCCCGCGCCCGCCCCCGCCAAGACCCCGGCCCCGGCAGCCCTCGTGAAGCCCGCCGCCCCGGCTGCTGCACAACCGGCCCCGGCACCGAAGGTCGCGAAGCCGGCCCCCCCGGCCCCCCCCCACCCCCGGCCCCCCGCCCCCCCCGGGGGGCGCGCGGCTGCCCGTCCCCCCCCTGGCGCCCCGCGGCCCGCCGCCCCCCCCCGACGCGGTCGCGGAGGCGCTCGACGCGGTCGCCATCGCCTGCTCGCCGCACCGCGACATCTCGATCAACCCCGCCAAGATGCTGGCCATCTCGCTCGCCGACGCCAGCCCGCTGATCTGGGGCGGGTCGGTGCTCGCGGCGCGCGCTGCCCGCCGCGTCGCCGAGTCGATCCGTCGTACCTCCGGACGCACGGCGCTCGCCGGCGACGCCGAGCACCTGCTCCCGGTCGTCGAGGCCGCGCGCCCCCGCAACGTCTTCGCCGACCCGTTCGCCGACGAGACGGGGGACCGCCGGCCCGCCCTGGTGATCCTCGACGACGGCGTCGACGACCCGGTCGTCCGCGACCAGCGGATCCGGCTCGAGGAGGCCGCGCTCGGCCACGACGTCCGCGTCGAGCACGTCTCCTCCGAGGCGGTCGGTGAGGTCGCGCGCTACGCCTCGCTGCTGCTCCACGGCACCTACGCCGCGGAGTACCTGCGCCTGGGTCTCGTCGCCGACTGAGCTCGCTGAGGGAT
>CBIHPE010000253.1:0-4664 GCA_966212015.1 uncultured Frankiales bacterium
GGTCGTCGAGCTCGAACTCGTCGATGCAGAGCAGGGAGTGGGCCGCGAGGGCCTCGACGGTCCCGTTGAAGGTGAGAGCACCGACGAGGTGAGTCAGCTCGACGAACGTGCAGTAGGCCTTCGGGCCGTCGGCGGCGTGCCAGAGCGAGGCGAGCAGGTGCGTCTTGCCCACGCCGAAGCCGCCGTCGAGGTAGACACCGGGCGTGACGGGCGGGGCCTTGCGGAGGAACCGCTTGTGAGGGGTGACGAGGAAGGCCTCGAGCGCAGCCACGGCGGCAGCCTGGGTGGGGTCCTGAGGGACGTACGTCGAGAAGCGGACGCCGTCGAAGCGCGGTGGCGGCACGAGGCCAGACACGAGCGACTCGGGGGCGACGACCGGTTCGCGGTCGACGAGGCGGACGGACACGAGGCTCGAGGTTAGGTGAGCTCGAGCAGCTTCGCCGCGAACCGGTCCGCCTCGGCGAGGTGCAGGAAGTGACCACCGGGCCAGACCTCGACGGTGGCGGTGCTCATCAGGTCGATGACGTCCTGGTCCTCGGGCGTGGGCGGGGCGGCGAGAAGCAGCAGGACCGGGACGGTGATCGCCTGCAGGGCTGACGCGAAGACGGGTTGCGACGTCTCCGCGGCTTCAGGCGTGAGGATGCTCGCCCAGTAGGACAGGACGACGTCCTGCGACACGTCGTGCACGATCCCCGGCGGAGCCCCGAACGACTGCTCCCAGTCGGCGAACGCCGCGGTGAAGTCGTCGCCGACCAGTCGGTCGTGGAAGGGCGCGATCGACGCGGCGAAGTGCGGAAGGTGGAAAGGGGCTCCGTCCACCGCGACCGCACCAGCGCCTCCGTACAGAGCCGCGTGGACGAGGGCGAGGTTGGCGCCCATCGAGTGGCCGACCACCAGGGGGCGCTCGAGCCCCAGCAGGTCGATGAGCTCCTGCACCTTGGCAGAGGCACTGACGAGGTCGCAGCCCTCAGCCGGCGAGGCACCGTGACCGGGCAGGTCGACCCGGACGCAGCGGCGCTGGTCCGTCAACCGCTTGCTGATGGGGAGCCAGCGGTCGCGGTTGCCGGAGATGCCGTGCAGGAAGACGATCGCGGGGCCGGAGCCCTCGTCGCTGTGGGCGAGCACAAGGCGACCGTAGCGACGTCGTAGGTTGCACGCATGACTGAAGGAGCTGACCCGGCCGTCGTCGGGCCGTACCTCGCCGAGCACCTGGACGAGCCGGCGTGGAAGGACGTCGAGGTCACGCTGATCGCGGGGGGCAAGAGCAACCTCACGTACCGGCTCGACTCCCCCGCAGGGTCGCTGGTGCTGCGCCGTCCGCCGCTCGGCCAGATCCTCCCGACGGCGCACGACATGGGTCGCGAGTACCGCGTCATGAGCGGCCTCAACCAGACCGACGTGCCCGTCCCGACGATGCGCCACTTCTGCGAGGACGCGGCGGTCCTCGGCCAGCCGTTCTACGTCATGGAGCGCGTCGAGGGGCACATTGTCACGACCGCCTTCCCCGCCGGGTACGCCGACGCTCCCGAGGACAAGGGCAAGGTCGCCGACGGCCTCATCGACGTGCTGGCCCGGCTCCACGCGGTGGACTACGCGTCGGTCGGGCTCGGCGAGTTCGGCCGTCCCGACGGCTACATGGCGCGGCAGGTGAAGCGCTGGGGCCAGCAGTGGGAGGCCACGCGCATCGAGGGCATGGAGTTCGTCGACGCCCTGGCGAAGGACCTCGCGGACAAGATGCCGGCGTCGCAGCGCAACACGATCGTGCACGGCGACTACCGCCTCGACAACACGATGCTGCACCCGACCGAAGTGGGCCGCATCAGCGCGGTCCTCGACTGGGAGATGTCGACCCTGGGCGACCCGCTCGCCGACCTCGGCATCCTGCTCGTCTACTGGCTGCAGGCCGACGACACCGGCGTGCGCTCCGGCGGATCGGTGGTCAGCGCTGTCACCGGCATGCCCGGCTTCCCGACCCGCACGCAGGTCGCCGAGGCCTACGCCGCGAAGAGCGGGCTGTCGATCGACGACCTGCCCTGGTACCTGTCCTTCGGCTTCTTCAAGCTGGCCGTCGTCTGCGCCGGCATCGTCATGCGCGCCAAGCTCGGTGCCATGGTCGGTGAGGGCTTCGACGGGTTCGAGGAGCGCATCCCGCCGCTCATCGAGCTGGGACGCGCGACCCTCGCCGACCAGCGGCTCTACTGACCCGCCAGCCCCACACGACCAACGGCACCTGCAGCGGCAGCCGCGCGTAGGCGATCGCCCTCTCGCTGCTGCTGCTCGCGTCGACGGCCTGCTGGATGTTGCCCGGGAACACCGCGAGGAACAGCGCCGCCGCGACGAGTCCGCCCGCGCGCGGGGCCTTCAGGACGGTGGCTCCGACGCCGATCTCGGCGACGCCGCTGACGTAGGTCCAGGCCCGCGCCGGACCAGGCAGCGCATGGGGCACGATCTTGTCGAAGAACCCGGGCGCCACGAAGTGCGTGACCCCGGCGCTCACGAGGAACGCACCCAGGACCTGAACCGACGAAGGACGACGCATCACGTGAACCTAGTGACCGGCACCTACCAGCACTACAAGGGTCCGCAGTACCTCGTCCTGGGGCTCGGGCACGACGCCAACGACGAGAGCCGCACCATGGTCGTCTACCTGCCGCTCTACCCGGTCGACGGCCCGCCGTTCGCTGTCCGGACCCTCGACGACTTCACCGCCTGGGTCGACCCCGCCACCGGCAAGACCTTGCCCGAAGGCGAGGGCGTGCCTCGGTTTCGGTTGATGCAGTGAAACCAGGGGAAGGACCGCGAGCAAGCAACGGTGACGCCGTTGTGCCAGGTGTGGCTGACGAAGGGGCGAAGGTCTTGCGGGTCGCCACGATCCTCTCCCCGCTCCAGCCTGACGCTGCGGAGCAGTGGACGACGGCGCGACTGGCCGAGTGGGGGCTGCCCACGCACATGGCCCGGCTCTGGATCGACTCCGCCGCTCCCTGCATGCGCCCCGTCGTCGACGCCGAGATCGTGCTCGAGTACGAAGCCGACCTCGGCATCGTGAGCTGCGAGATGTGGTCCGCGGGCAAGCGCCTGTTCGGCCTCGACGACTGGGTCGGCTAGAGAGCTGCGCGCAGCGCAGCCTCGGCCTGCGCCGCCAGCCGGATGAGCAGCTCACCGGCCGGTACGACGTCGGCGACGAGGTCGACGCCCTCCCCCGCCCAGACGGGCAGCGGCGGGAAGCTCCCGTCGGCCACGCCTGCCCGGTAGGCCTGCACCGCTGACGCGGGGTCGGCGAGCAGCTCGACCTCGCGGCCTCGCCACTCCTCGAGCAGCGGGTGCGGCAGCGAGCGGCCGGGGTACTGCCTCGGCCACGGCGACCCGCGGACCACGTCGAGGACGATGCTCCGCTCGGTGTCCTCGCCGCGCCCGTCGACGAGCGCCCGGACGATGGCGGCATCGACGAGCGCCTCGGGCGTGGCCTGGAAGCGGGTCCCGACGAGAGCACCGGCAGCGCCGAGTGCGAGTGCCGCGGCCACACCCCGCCCGTCGGCGATGCCGCCCGCAGCGAGCACAGGGATGTCGCCGGCGAGGTCCACGACCATCGGTACGAACGGCAGCGTGCCGCGGGCCTTCTGCGCCCCGTGGCCGCCGCTCTCGGCGCCCTGGGCCACGATCAGGTCGACGTCCAGCTCGACGGCACGCGCAGCCTCCGCGAGCTCGCCGACCTGTAGGACGACGGCCGCGCCTGCCTCACGGATGGCCGGAAGGTAGGGCTCCGGGTCGCCGAAGGAGAGCAGGACGGCCCGGGGCTCGAAGGCAAGGGCCCGCTCAACCGCGCCGGGCTTGATCGCCCAGGTCAGGAAGCCCACGCCCCAGGGCTTCGAGGTGCGCGAGCGCACGATCTCCAGCTCGCGCTCGAGCCAGGACCCCTCACCGCCGCCGGCACCCACCAGCCCGAAGCCGCCGGCCTCGGCGACGGCAGCGGCGAGAGCACCGCCGGCGGAGCCGCCCATTGGCGCGTTGGCGATCGGGTGCTCGACGCCAAAGCGCTCGGTGAAGGCCGTGCGGAGCGCCATGTCAGCCGAGCTCAGCCGGTCGATCCGTCGCGGCCCACTGCGACCAGGACCCGGCGTAGAGCCGTCCCTGCGGCAGGTGCAGGTGCTCGGCCACGAGAAGCGCGTGGCAGGCGGTCACCCCCGAGCCGCAGTACGACACCCAGCCGTCCTCCAGGTGCGCGTACCGCTCGCGCAGCTGCGGCACCGGGAGCAGGACACCGCTGTCGTCGGTGCTCTCGCGGCAGGGCAGGCTCTCTGCCCCAGGGATGTGGCCGGGCCGCGCGTCGATCGGCTCCACCTCGCCACGGAACCGCTCGGCGGGCCGGGCATCGACCAGCTGCAGGCCGTCGAGCTCGTCGATGCCGAGAACGAGACCCTCCGGCCACGGCACCTCGGTGAACGACGCCGGCTGTCGGCGTACCTCTCCCGACTCGACGTGCCCTCGCCACCCGGTGATCCCGCCGTCCAGCACCGCCGCTCGGTGACCGGTGACCCGCAGCATCCACACCAGCCTCGACGCCATCACGCCGTTGTCGTCGTCGTAGGCGATGACCGTGTCGTCGTCACCGATGCCCGCCGCGCGCATGCCCTCGGCGAACCATGCCGGCGTCGGCATCGGGTGCC
>CBIHPE010000254.1:0-4547 GCA_966212015.1 uncultured Frankiales bacterium
CCAGCGGGAGAAGTTCGGGAGATCGATGTTCTCGGTGTCCCACCAGTAGTGCGGGTTGCCGCCGGCGGCGGCGTAGCCGGCGTCGTGGTCGAGCACGTCGTTGAACAGCAGGTCGTACGGCGTGGTGGCCGGTCCCGGGAGCCCCGCGGGCAGGACCCGCGCAGCGCCGTCGGCAGCGGCGAACGCCGCGACGCGTGACCCGAGAGCCACCGTGTCGACCGGAACGGTGCCCTGGTCGATGTCGTTGCTGGTCTTGTCGAGCCCCGTCTTGCGGAACACGTTTGCCGTGGCCCAGCCGCTGACGTGGTAGCCGAGGGAGACGCGCGGGGCGTAGAGGTCGCGCAGGTGGGCCACGGCGAGGAAGAAGCCCTGCATCGTGTCGGGGTAGTCCCCGAGGCCGGTGAGCCGGGCGGAGGACACTGCGGCGCGCACGGCGGTCGGCGAGTCCAGGGGTGCGCTGTCGATGCAGTCCTCCGCGCAGCGGGTCCGGTCGTTGCTGAGCATCTCGCCGTAGCCGGAGAGGTCCGGCTCGACGTGCAGCACGAGCTGGCCCTTGTAACCCGCGTCGAGGGCCTGGAGCGTCGCGACCAGTCCGAGGAAGTACTGCTGCATGAACGCGGGGTCGTTGAGGTGGTCGAGGTTGCGCTTCGCCGAGTCGCCGATCGTGCAGGCGCCCTGGCAGGCCGCGGGGGTCCGCGCCGGGCCCCACACGTTGCCGTCCATCCGGAAGTAGCTCGCGACGGGCAGCTGGCCCTCCGCCGCGCTGGCCTTCGCGAACGCGAGGATCGTCGACGGCTTCATGTCCTGGGAGGTGCCGGGCCCCGGGCCCGAGATGTACTGGTAGTCGCTGTCGAACGGGATGCCGGACGTCGGCGTCCAGAGCAGCTTGCCCGTGGTGAGCAGCTGGTCGCGGATGCCCACCGTGAGGTGGTCCGAGGAGAGGTTGCGCGCGGACGCGGGCGTCGTCGTCGTGGCCGCGGGCAGCGCCGCCTGCGTCGCGGGTGTCGGCAGGACCGCGCTCGTCGCCGTGGTGGCGCTGTGCGCGGGGCTGGCGAACAGGCTCCACGCGAGAGCGGTCGTCCCGAGGGCGGCGGTGATGCGCTTCCAGGTCATGTCGGGCAGTCTGGTCGGACCGATGCCCCATCGATAGACGAAACGGACAAGATCACCAGAAGGGACTAGTTGGACTGGTCCCTGCGGGTCGACGGACCGGTTTCGGTTGCTCATGGCCGCACCGTGACATCGGTCTTGCCCCCCGGCCGAGCGCTCTGTCGGACGCCGGACAGGGTCGGGTTCCTGACCGGAACAGGACGTGGTGTCCGGATTTCATCCGGATCGGGGCCTGCCGGGCTTCAGGACGGCGTGGGAAGATGCCGAAGCAGAAGTGACACAGCATGTGTGTGCGCTGGTGCAGCCCCCCGCCACCGAACGTCCCCAGCCCCCGGCGGAGGCCTGCCCGGGTACGCATGACGACAGGGGTGGCAGTGCGGTTCCGACGGTTGACCACGGGCGCGGGGCTCGCCCTTGCCATCCTCGCGGCACCGCTGGCGTTCGCCGGCGACTACCCGCCCGTCAGCGACGCCGCCGGCAGCGTCTCGCCGAGCCGCATCACCGCTGGTCAGTGCGCCGTCTTCTCCGGCGACGGCTTCAACCCCGGCGTGACCATCGCCGTGACCGACAACGGCCAGTCGCGCGGCACGTCGACGGCCGACAGCACGGGCGTCTTCCACAAGAAGCTCTGCTACGGCGCCCAGACGCCGGCCGGCAAGCACGTGCTCAAGGGCACCGGCGACGCCCCGGACAGACCGGCGACCACGTCGGCCGCGCGGGCGTGGGGCTCCTCCCTGCTTCGCGCACCGGCCGCGGAGGCCACCGTGCTCCGCACGGTGACCGCGACCCTGGTCATCGAGGGCATCAGCCAGAGCACCCCTGGCAAGGAGCACAACCCGGGCGGCGTGACCTCGCTGCCACGCACGGACGACGGTGCGAGCACCGGCAGCGGCCTGGCCTTCACGGGCTTCCCGCTGCTGCTCTCCGCCCTCGCCGGTGTCCTGCTGGTCGGTGTCGGCAGCGTCCTGCTGATCGGCGCGGAGGCCCGGCACCGCCGCCGGCACCCTCGCCGCCTCGCCTGACGCTGCTCCGGTGCGTCGCTCGACCCGCCACAGGTGGCGACGCGTCCGACGTCGTGCGCTGCCGCTGCTCTACGTCCTCGCGGGGGCTTCGCTGCTCCTGCTGCTGGGCGTGGTCGCTCTCGCCCTGACCCTCCCCGGCGTGCGCTCCGACCTGGTCGCGGGCCGCACCTCGCTCCTGGCGTCGCAGGACGACCTCGGCAGGGGTGACGTGCGGGCCGCCCGAGCTCACCTGGCGGACGCAGGCCGCCGGGCCAGTCACGCCGACGGTCGCACGCACGGCCTGGTCTGGAAGGTGATGGCGCACGTACCCGTCGCCCGGGGGAGCGTCCGCGAGCTGCAGGCCATGTCGTCGGCCCTGAGGGTCACCACCAGCCAGGTGCTCCCGCCGCTCCTGGACGTGGCGGCGCAGCCGATCTGGACCGGCCGGGTCGACGCCGCGGCCTTCCGCCGCCTCCAGGCGCCGCTGGGCAGGGCTCAGTCCCGGCTGGAGAGCGCGCGCCGGGCGCTCCGGTCGGCGCCGCACAGCGACATCTCGCAGATCTCCGGACCGCGCCGGCAGCTCGACGACGCGCTCTCCCGGCTGGCCCAGACCGTCGGTGAGGCCCGGGTGACCGCCGACGTGCTGCCGCCCCTGGTCACAGGTGGCAAGCAGGTGCTGCTGGCCGTCCAGAACAACGCCGAGCCGCGGGCCACGGGCGGCCTGCTCGGGGCCTACGGCCTGATCGACATCCGCGACGGGGCCTTCGCGCTGACCCGCATCGGCCCCAACAACGACCTGCACGACCCGGCGGCTCCCGTCGTCCAGCTCGGAGACGAGTACGACCAGCGGTTCGGGCGCTTCGGCACGACCAGCACCTGGCGCTCGGCCAACCTCACGGCGGACTCACCCACCGCGGGCCGGATCCTCGCGGGGCTGTGGAAGCAGCAGACCGGCCAGCAGGTCGACGCCGTCCTGCTCGTCGACCCGGTCGCGCTCGCCGACCTGCTCGGCGCGACCGGTCCGGTCACCCTTGCCGACGGGACCCGGGTCACGGAGAAGAACGCGGTGAAGGTGCTGCTGGTCGACGCCTACCGCAGGTTCCCGAAGCAGCAGGACGCCGAGCGCAACGCCTACCTGCAGGAGACCGCCCGAAGGGTCGTGAACCGGCTGAGCCAGGGCGGCCTCGACGGCGCGCGCCTCGTCGCGAGGGTCTCCCGCGCAGCCGCCAGCGGTCACCTGCAGCTGGTCGCCACCGACCCGGCGCTCGAGACGGAGCTGAGGACGGCACGTGTCGGCGGTGCGCTGCAGGCCGACGGCCCGTTCCTCTCGGTGGTCACGCAGGACGTCGGCGGCTCGAAGCTCGGGGCGTACCTCCGTCGCTCCGTGACCTACACCGGGAAGCCCACCGGCGAGGCCGTCGACCTCGGCAGCGGTCCCGTGCTCGAGGAGGAGGCGACCGTCTCGGTCGCCCTGACGAATGCCGCCCCGGACAGCCTGCCGGCGTACGTCACTGCGCGGCCTGATGACCCGACTTCCCCTGTGGGACAGGCGAAGTACTGGTTGTCGGTCTACCTGGGCACGCAGGGGACGCTGCTGAGCGCGACGCTCGACGGCAGGCCCGTCGAGGTCGAGACGGGCACCGAGAACGGCCTCACCGTCGTCTCGCTGTTCCTCACCGTCGACCGGGCCGGGACGCGGACGCTGGTGCTGCACGTCCGGCAGCCCGCGCGGCCGGGCCAGCCGATGATCTACCGGCAGCAGCCCCTGCTGAGGCCGGACGCGCTCGCGGTGCGGCGCGACGGGCCGCTCGTCGAGCTCTACGCGCGCTGACCTACTCCTCGACGACCGTCAGCTCGTCGATGGTCTGCTGCAGGGCGTCGACCTTGGCCTCGAGCCGCTCGAGCACCTCGGTGTGCTCGCGGGCCATCAGGTCGAGCTTGAGCTGCATCCGACCGAGGGCGCCGAGCAGCGCGGTCGAGGAGCCGCGGGCGACCTCGGCGTCGTCGTAGTCGGACGCGAGCACGGGGGCGGCGGTGCCGCTGCGGCGGCTGCGGCGGCTCGGCGCGAGCGACTCGTCGGGTCGGGTCATGCCTGCTCCTCCTGGAGGGGGGTGGTCGTGGGGGTGTCGTCGATGCTGGTCGGCTCGGTGCCGGCGGGCGCGGGCGGCGGCACCTGGGCCGGGGGTCGCTTCGCGGGGGCCTTCTTCGCGGCGGCCTTCTTCGTCGGTGGCTTCGGCGCCTTCGCTGCCGCCGCCGGGGCCTTGTCGGCGGGAGCGGCCTTCGCGGCAGCGGTCTTCGTCGGCTTGGCGAGCGGCGACGTCGCGGCGGGCGTCCTTGGCGGTGCGGTCTTCGTCGGAGCCGGCTTCGCGAGGGGGGATTTCGCGAGGGGGGACTTCGCGGCTGCGGGCTTCGCGGGCACGTTCTTGCTCGCCGGCG
>CBIHPE010000255.1:0-4286 GCA_966212015.1 uncultured Frankiales bacterium
GGTGCTGCGCGACCCGCTGCTCCGGGGGTTCGGCCTGGCGTTCCTGCTGCTGACCGCGACGTTCCTCGTCCTCGGCGGGAAGCCCTACTACCTCGGTGGCTTCATCCCGCTGCTGCTCGCCTCGGGTGCCCAACCTGTGGTGGACCGGCTGCCGCGCTGGGGTCCTCCCGCACTCCTCCTGCTGAGCACTCCTGTGCTGGTCTTCACGTTGTCGGTGCTGCCCGTGTCCGCCGTCGGTGCGGTGCTGGCGGTGAACCCGGACAACGGCGAGACGATCGGCTGGCCGTCCTTCGCCCAGCAGGTGGAGGCGTCGCACCCGGGTCTGGTGATCACCGACAACTACGGCGAGGCGGGAGCGCTGCAGCGCTACACGACGCTGCAGGTCTACAGCGGGCACAACGGCTACGGGTCCTGGGGCGTGCCTCGTGACTCGGAGCCGGTGCTTCTCGTCGGGTTCGACAAGCCCGACTTCTGCGCCAGCAGTGCCGAGGTCGGGCGCATCCGGATGCCGGTCGACAACGACGAGAACGGGACGGTCCTGCGCACCTGCGTGCCGCGCGCTCCGTGGGCGCAGCTGTGGCCGCGGATCCGGCACCTCGGCTGACGCCGGCAAGACCTCATGGATCAGGGCCGATCCGGGGGAAACCGCATGCACCCTGAGCGCGGCGGCTTCCGCATCCATGAGGAAGCCTGCGGGGTCAGCCGGCGAGCGGGAGGCGGATCGTCGAGCCGGTCAGCAGGATGGTGACGAGGCCGCCGGCGTTGAGGGCGGTCTCGGTGTCGCCGAGCCCCGCTCCGAAGGTGAAGCGGAGCCGGTGGCCGGGCTTGAGGACGTAGTCCATCGGGAGCGACGGGAACGCGATCGTGCTGGTGCTGCCGGGCACGACCGGTGCGAGGGTGCTGGGGTAGGACAGGCCGCGCGGCCTGATCTCGCGGGCGTACGCCGCGCGGGCGAACCCGTAGGTCACCGTGAAGGGCCCCTTGGTCTCGCCGTCGAGAGTGCTGTCGGTGACGGGAGCGCCGTCCCTCGCGCCCGGCGGGAGGTCGTCGACCTGCACCGTGAAGGACGTGTCGGTGCCGGTCAGCTGGTAGCGCAGGTCGAAGCGGATCTCACCGCTGATGCGCTGCGCCGTGGTGGCTCTGGCGCCGACGAACGAGACGGTCTTGGCACTGCGGTCGCGGTAGGACACGGAGCCCTCGGAGCTGCTGCTGCCGAGCTTGCCGTCGGTCTTGAGGCGCAGGACCTGGTCCTTGCCCGGGACCGGCCAGGAGCGGCTGCCGAGCCAGTGACCGTTGCCTTGCTGCACCTCGACCGTCGCGGACTCCAGCGCACCCGCCGGCAGGCCCTTGAGGTACTGCGCCCACCAGCGGTGCACGCCCTCGCGGAACGCCCTCTGGTAGGTGAACGGGAAGATCTCCCCGTCCTTGGTCGCCTCACCCGGGTTGGGGGTGTCCGGGTCGACGTGGTCGGCGTCCTCGAGCCAGAGCTTCTTCGGGGTGCTCGCGGGCAGCGCCGCCCAGATGTGGCCGAGGTTGTTGGTCTTGACGTTGAAGTCGTAGAGGCCGTGGATGAGGAAGAACGCCGTCTTCGTCGTACCGGCGTCCTTGACGTAGTCGCGTCGGGACCAGAAGTCGCTCCGCGAGTCCTGGTAGCCCGGTGCGTAGCCGGCGTTCGTGTACTGGCCCGCGGTGGCGACGCAGGCCTTGCGCTCCGCGATCTCGGCAGCGACCAGCGGGTCGTCGGCCGGGCTCTGGGTCTGCACGTCTGCGGTGGCCAGCGCCGTCGTGAACAGCGCCGGCGTCGCCTCGTGGCCGGCCGAGGGGACGCCGTTCAGGAAGTGGTAGTCGTACCAGCGGTCGATCGCGCGGATCGGGATGACGGCGCGCACGGCGTCCTTGTGCCGGCCGATGAGGTGCTGCTCGACACCGACGCCGGTGGCCATCGTGCCGTCGTAGCTGCCGCCGGTGAGGCCGACGCGGCCGTTGCTCCACGGCTGGTCGGCGATCCAGTCGACGGTGTCGACGCCGTCCTCGACCTCGACCCGGTCGCCGTAGACCTGGCACCCGCTCGTGTTGCGGGTGCCGCGCAGGTCCATCAGGGCAACCGCGTAGCCGCGCGGGACGAGGAGGTCGTCGTAGTACTCGGGAAAGGGCGAGTACGACGCGCAGAGCGGCTGGAGCGTCTCTGGGCGCGGCGCCGTGGGCGTCTTGCAGTCGCCCTTCCAGCCGCGGCCGAGCGTGTTGAAGTAGGGCGACATGTCCATCACGGTCGGCACCTTCACGCCGGGCTTGGTGCGCGGCCGGATGATGTCGACCCAGATCCGGTTGATGCCGTCGCGGCTGGTCACCTGGGCGTGCTCGACGATCGCGTCCTTCAGCCGGTAGCGGACCGGGTCGAGCCGGTCGAGGTCAGGGAGCTTCGCTGCCTGTCCGGGCATGGCGTGGTCGGTGCCGGAGGGGCCGCTCGGGTAGCCGTTGCCTGGCGTGGCGGGCACGGGCGTCGCGGCGTGGCCGACGGCGTGCGGCGCCAGCAGCGCGACAGCAACGGCAGGGATCAGCAGGCGGCGGCGCACCTGCGTGGAGTTCGCCGTTCAGCGTGCTTTCCCTGCCTGCCGGTGCGCCTTGCTGATCGCCTTCCACTTCTTCGCCTCCTCCGCCCGCAGCCGGGCGTCGGTGCGGCGGGCCTGGAAGGCGAGCTCGCGCTGCAGCTTGCGCCAGGAGTCGACGCGGTCCTGGCCGAGGTCGCCGGCGACCACGCTGGACAGGACCGCGCAGCCCGGCTCGGTCTCGTGCCGGCAGTCCGCGAAGCGGCACGCGCTCGCGAGGTCCTCGACGTCGGAGAAGGCGAGGCTGAGGCCCTCGTCGGCGACCGCCATCCCGACGCCGCGCAGGCCCGGCGTGTCGATGATCATCCCGCCGCCCGGCAGGAGCAGCAGCTCGCGGTGGGTCGTGGTGTGCCGGCCCTTGCCGTCCACCTCGCGCACATCACCGGTCGCCATCACGTCCCCGCCCATGAGGGCGTTGACGACCGTCGACTTCCCGGCACCTGAGGCGCCGAGCAGCACGAGGGTCTGCGTCGCGTAGGGAGCCAGGGCAGCGACCTCGTTGTGGGCCGCGGCGACCGTCACGACCTCGACGCCGGGTGCGTGGGGCTCGACCTCTCGGACGGCTGCGTCGAGGTCGTCGCACAGGTCGGCCTTGGTGAGCACGACGACCGGCGTCGCGCCCGACTCCCACGCGAGGGTGAGCAGTCGCTCGAGCCGCCTGAGCTTCAGCGGCCCGGACAGGCCGAGGCAGAGGAGCACGACGTCGACGTTCGCCGCGAGCGGCTGCGGTCGGGACCGGCCACGGACGTCGCCGCGGGTCAGCAGGGACGTGCGCGGCAGCGCCTCGACGACCGTGTCGCCGTCGAGCACGAGCCAGTCGCCGACCGTGAGGTCGTCGGCGTCTCGAGCAGTGACAGCCGGGACCCGAGCGGGCCCGTCAGCGGTGAGCACGTCGTACGCGGAGCGGTCGACGCGGGTGAGCAGTGCAGCAGTCAGGCCGTCAGGGACGGCCGGGAAGTCGAGCAAGACGAGAGGCCTCTCGGGGAGAGGGCGACCGCGTCAGGCAGCCGCCCCGGGAAGGTGGGCGCGCAGGATCGACACCGTCATGGCTGCTGCACCTCCTCGCTCGTCTCGCTGGTCCCTCGAAAGGTAGACGTCCCGTCCAGCGGTTTTCGGCGCCGCGTCAGGCCGCCGGAATCGGTACATCGCTGACCTGGTTGGGAGCGGGCCTACTCGTTGCTGCTGCGGTCATGCGCGGAGCCGCAGTGTCGCGGGTGCCGTGGGGAAACATGTTTGAGTTCTCCCTCACCGGGTCCGCCGCCGTGACCGTTACCTACCTGGTCCTGAACCTTCGCCGGGACGTGCGCTGGCTCGGGACCTTCGTGGTGGGGCCGGTCGTCCTGACCCTCGGGCTGGCGGTCACGGTGTTCTACACCGAGGCCAGCCCGCTGCTGCCGTCGCTGCGCTCGTTCTGGCTGGTCATCCACGTCAGCATCGCCATTCTGGCCGTGGCGCTGTTCACGCTCGCCGCCGCGGTCACCGTCCTGCAGATGATCCAGGACCGGCGCGAGAAGGCGGCCTCGCAGGGTCGCTCGTTCATGCGCGCACTGCCCAACGCCGCCGCCCTGGACCGGCTGGGACACGGGCTGCACGTGGCGGCTTTCCCGCTGTGGACATTCACCCTGATCGCCGGCGCCATCTGGGCGCAGAAGGCGTGGGGCGCCTACTGGCAGTGGGATC
>CBIHPE010000256.1:0-4224 GCA_966212015.1 uncultured Frankiales bacterium
TGGCCCGCCGCTCGCCCGCTCTCCTCGTGGTCGACGACGCGCAGTGGTCGGACGAGTCGTCGCTTCGGGCGCTCCTGCACGTCGTGCGTCACCACCGCGACCCGGGCCTGGCAGTGCTGCTGACGGTGCGCACGCTCGACGCGCAGGAGGACGGGTGGGCGCAAGTCGGCCCGCACCTGGCGAGCGAGGCCAGCAGCGTCGAGCTGTCCCTCACTGGGCTCAGCGAGCAGGACGCCCGGGCGTGCGTGCTTGCTGCGGCGCCGGAGCTGCCGGACGGCGTGGTGACGCAGGCCTGCGGTCTGGCCGGTGGCAACCCGTTCTTCCTCACCGAGCTGGCACGCGGTTGGCGTCCTGGCGAGGAGGCACTGCCGGCGACGGTGGCTGACGTGGTGCGGCGGCGCGTGGCGGCGCTCTCGGCGCTCGCGCAGGAGCTGGTCCGGGCCGCCAGCGTGCTCGGCGAGCAGGTCGACCTCGCGGTCGCCGCACGGCTCGTCGGCGTCCCGGCCTTGGACGCGCTGCCGGTCGTCGACGAGGCCCTGATGGCCGGGGTCCTCAGGCGATCAGGAGCCACCCTGCGGTTCGCTCACGGTCTGGTCCGGATGGCCGTGGAGGAGCAGCTGTCGCTGCAGGAGCTGGTGGCTCTTCACGTGAAGGCAGCGGAGGCTGTCGAGGAGCTCTACGCCCACGACCTCCGGCCGCACCTCGCCCAGCTCGCTCGGCACTGGTGCACCGCCGCCGTCGCCGGCGACCACGCAGCCGGGGTGGCCTGGGCCGAGCGAGCCGCCGCCCACGCCGGGGCCTCGCTCGCCTGGGAGGAGTCCGCACGGCTCTACGAGCTGGCGCTCACGACCGGTGGCACGCGCCTGGACGCCGTACGACGGGCCGAGCTGCTGCTGAAGAAGGCCGCGGCAGACGTAGCCTCCGGGCGGCTGCCGGCGGCGCAGGCAGGGTGCCGGGAGGCCGTGGCCCTGGCCAGAGACCGCAGCGACCTGGTCGCACGGGCCGCGCTGACGATGGAGGCGGTCGGGCAGCGCGGCTGGGACCGTGACCTGCGCGACTGGTGCCTGTCGGCGCTCGCCGACCCGGACCTGGATCCGACGCTCAGGGCGCAGGTGCTCGGACGGCTCACCGAGGCCTCGATCTACAGCGGCGACTGGGCCGCGGCCGACGCGACGAGCGCCGAGGCCCTGGCCCTCGGGTCGAGCACCGGGTCGTCGCCGGAGGCGCTCATCGCAGGGCTGCGAGCCCGCCAGCTGGCACGGAGCGGACCCGAGCACAGCGACGAGCGGCGAGCCCTGGCCGATCGCATGATCGACCTCGCTGTGTCGCGCTCCTCGCCGCGCGACGAGCTGTGGGGTCTGCTCTGGCGGATCGACACCTCGTGGGAGCACGGCCGCCTTGGCGACGTGCAGAACGACCTCGCGCGGCTGGCGTGGTGCGTCGAGCAGGTCCGCACCCCCATCGCCCGCTGGCACCTGCTCGTGGTGCGTGGTGCACTGGCGCAGGCTCGCGGCGAGTTCGCCGCGGCCGAGGCGTCTGGCTGGGAGGCCTTCTCGTCGCTGGAGGCCATCGGGCACCCCGCAGGCTTCGGCGCCTTCATGTCGCTGCTCAGCCTGGTGGGCCATCACGCCGGCTACCACCCGATGACCGTGAGCCCGCCGCAGCACGCCGAGCACGCCGGTGAGGTGCGAGGCGAGCTGTTCGCCATGGTGGGCCCGGCGATGGCGCTCGCCGAGAGCGGCCGGCTGGAGGAGGCCGCGCAGCTCTACGCCCGCGTCGGCACGCCCCAGACCTGGGACATCCCGCCGTACTTCCTCCTCACGCTGCTGGCTGCCGGCACGTTCACGGCGGCCCTGCTCGGCCTGACCGACGACCTCGTGTGGTTCCGTGCGCAGCTCGAGCCGTGGCGCGGGCGACACCTGGTGGTGGGGGCCGGAGCAGGCAGCTACGTCGGTCCGACGGAGCTCGCGCTCGGCACGGCATCGGCCGCCCTAGGTGACCTGGACTCGGCCCTCGCCGACCTCGAGTCCGCCGGGCAGATCTGCCGCGACATCGGCGCCCCCGCCTTCGCTGTGGAGGCGGACTGCCGGCGTGCCGAAGTGCTCCTCCGGACCGGCAGGCCGGCGGCATCGGCGGAGCTGGCCCGCACGGCGCTGCCCACTGCCCGCCGTCTCGGCATGCACCCCTGGGTGCCCAGGCTCGAGGAGCTGGTCGACAACCGCGGAGCACTCACGCCCCGGGAGCAGGAGGTCGCCGCCCTCGTGGGACAAGGACGCAGCAACCGCGAGATCGCCGCAGCGCTCGTCGTCTCGGAGCGCACCGCCGAGAACCACGTGCAGAGCATCCTGCGCAAGCTGGGGCTCGCGAACCGGAGCCAGGTAGCAGTGCACATGAGTACTCAGACAAGTACTTCCCCCGATGGCACGGCGCTGCCCCGTCCTTAGCGTCCCGGAGGTCAGCACGACCTTCGACCCTCAGGGGGACACCATGACCTTCGTCCACGTCACCAGCACCCGCGGCCAGGGGCTCGCGGACTACGAGCGGGTGCTCGCAGCACTCGGCCCCGACCCGATCGCCGGCCGGGTCTCGCACAACGTCGGCGAGAGCAACGGCTCGCTCTGCATCGTCGACGTGTGGGAGGACCAGGCGGCCGCCGACCGGTTCGCCGCCGAGCGGCTGTTCCCGGCGTTCCAGGCCACGGGCGTCAACCCGCAGGGAAGCACGACGATCATCTCGTTCGTGGAGGCCGGCCGTGGCTGACCGCGCCGCCGCTGCAGGAGGGGGCCTGTTCGTCGTCGCGAGCCTCGCCGCGGGGCCGATCCTGCCGCAGCCACCCGGTGCCGGGGCGTCGGCGGCCGCGATTCGCAGCTGGTACGTGGATCACCACGATGCCGTCGTCACCGCGTCGCTCTTGAGCGTCGTCGGTGCTCTTGGGCTGGTGCTGCTGGTCGCTGGGCTGCGGCAGCGCCGGCAGGACACCTGGGGCAGCGTCATCGGCATCGGAGGCGCCCTGCTGGTCACCATGGGAGTGCTCGGCGGCTTGCTGCAGGCGGCCGCGGCTCAGGTCGCGCCCCGGCTCACCGACGACGGGGCCGTCTCCGCCGTCTACGCCGTGCAGCGGGCCGTCTTCTTCGACGGGCCGCCCGTCGTTGTTCCCCTGCTGCTCGGGGCTTCGGCACTCACACTGCCGCGATGGCTAGGGGCTCTGGGTGCTGGGATCGGCGTCCTGGGACTCGTGGCCGGTCTTGCGGACCTGGCGCAGCGGGACGGTGCACCGACTGCCCTCGGGCTGAGCGGCTTCCTGCTGACCGTCCTGTGGGTCGCGCTCACCTCGTGGGCACTCGCACGAGAGGGCGGCACCAGCCGCGCCTTCGCGGCCGCGCCCGCGATCGGATGACCGGGAGGCCTCAGGACTTCAGCGCCGGCAGCGCCTCGCGCGCCCGGTCGTGGTCGAGACCGATGCCCTCGAGGATGTCGACGAGGGCGACCCGCAGCTGCGCGACGACCACCTGACCGGAGAGCGACGACGCCCCGAGGGCCTCAGGGTCGAGCCGGCCCGCGATCTCGATGAGCGGGCCGGCTGCGTCGTCGGCAGCCGTCGCCGGGTCGAGCTGGGTCGCCAGGTCGTCGAGCAGCTCCGGCAGCTCGTGCGGGAGCGCCTGCCCGGACTCGAGGGCCACGGTGACGCGGCGGACCAGCACCCGGAGGTTGCGGGTCGCGCGGGTGAGCGGGCCGAGCAGCCTGGTGTCGCGCGGGTCGCCCTTGTCGCGGCGGATGGGGCTCAGCCGGGCGGCCTCGCGACCGGACGCGAGCGAGGCGCCCCAGCGATCGAGCACCGGCTCGAGCATCCGGCCGCGGCCGAGCGCCTCGGCCGCCGCCGTGCTCGAGCCTGTGCGGACCGCCTCGGCGGTGTCGTGCAGGACCGCCGCCAGCTCGGAGAGGTAGCGCTCGCGCAGGCGCCGGGCGTCCTTCCACGGATCAGGGGGCAGCAGCGCCGCGACGAGCAGCGCGAGAGTGCCGCCGACGAGGGCATCCTGCCAGCGGTGGAAGCCGCTGTTGGGGGTGCGTGGAAGGGCCACGACGAAGCACGCCTGCACGGCGGCCTGCGACACCGCCAGGCCTCCACCGTTGACGGCCACGGCGACGAGCAGCGACAGCGTCACGACGAGGCCGATCTGCCAGGTCCCCTGCCCGAAGGCGGCAACCCAGCCGTCGCCCATGGCC
>CBIHPE010000257.1:0-4204 GCA_966212015.1 uncultured Frankiales bacterium
GGCTTGTCTACAAAGTACAACACGCTGCCTATAAGTTAGAACAAGCGTCATGTCCAATGAGAACAGGTGTTTGATTTTGCCCGTCGACGGGGTAGATTGGTAGGTGATGACGACTGCTGCAGACCTCGAGGCCCGTGCCGGGCAGCTCGATGCCGTCGCAGCGGTGGTCCGGCGGAAGACAGAGGTGGAGCTGGAGCTCCGGGCCCAGCTGGTCGCGCTGTGGGAGGCCACGCCGGTCACCGAGCGGCGCTACGTCGCCGACGAGCTGGCCGTCGTCCTCGCCGAGTCGTCGCGCTCCACCCAGCACTGGGTCGACACCGCGCTCGCGGCGAGCTGCTACCCGGAGGTGCAGGCGCTGGTCGACGACGGCACCTGGACCACTCGGCACGCTGACGCCGTCACCGGTGAGCTCGGCATGGTCACGCGTGAGCAGCGCGCCCTGGTCCTCGAGCTGGTGCTGTCGCAGAAGGCGGCGCGCACGCCGCACGAGCTGAAGAAGGCCACGCGCGCGGCGGTCTACGTCGTCGACCCCGAGGCGGCGGAGAAGGCCGCCGAGAAGGCGAAGAGGGACCGCTCCGTGACGAGCGAGGCCTTCGGCGACGGGAGAGCGACGCTCTTCATGGACGGGCCCAAAGCCGCGATCGCCCTCGCGATGGCGTCGCTCGACGCCCTCGCCGTGAAGGCGGGTCCGGAGGACGACCGCACGCTGCTCCAGCGGCGCTTCGACACCCTCATGCTCCTCGTGACCGGGCAGCTCACGCCCGCGGGCGCGCACATCCAGGTCCTCGTCTCCCTCGCGACGCTCGAGGGCGGCAACGCCCCGGCCGAGATCCCCGGCCAGGGGCTCATCACGGCACAGGAGGCGCGCGAGCTCGTCGACCAGGCCGCCTCCGTCCGGCGCGTCGTCGTCGACGAGGAGGGTCAGCTCGTCTCCGTCGACAGCGACGTCGAGAAGGCGCCGGTCGAGGAGCAGGAGCAGGTCATGCTGCTCACCGACGAGCTCGAGCCCGAGGCCGTCGTCGACGAGGACCCCGACCACGTCGTGAGCGACGAGGAGTGGCTGCTCGCCCAGCAGCCCTCGCCGGAGACCGCGCGCCGCCAGGCCGCGCAGGACCTGTACGACCTCAGCCACCCGTGCCCGGGTGCGCCCGACGCGCCAGAGCAGCAGGCTGCCCAGGCGCAGCTGCGTGCCCTGCTCGCTGTCCTGAAGGAGCAGGAGGCGATGACCGGCCGGCGGGTGGGGGACGCGCACGTGCGCATCCAGCCCGACGGCTCGATGGTCGTCCACTACCCCGACGACCCCGAGGACCCACCGCCCGGCGGCGGCACCGACCCGCCCGCCACGCCGACGTGGCCGCTTCCGGCCGGCTACGTCGACGACCGTCACGCCCGACGCGTGCACGACGCCGGTCTCCCGCTCCCTGCCGACGCAGGGGAGCGGGCACGGGAGCTGCAGCTGAGGTGGCTCCGTCGCCACTACCCCTCCTGGAAGCAGGAGGACGCGAAGGCCCGTTGGCTCGCCAGCGGCCCCTTGCCGGTGTGGCGGTCACCCCTGCTCGGCGACGAGCAGTGGCACCTCGAGCACCCCGACCGCGCGCTGGCCCACTCGCTCATCGATCTCCAGATCACGCGTACGCCCCTGGCGGCCGCACCCGAGGGCGGATGGCCGACCCTCCCGCAGCCCCGGAAGGCCTGGGAACCAAGGGATCTCGGCAAGGTCCTGGAGAAGCTGATCGGCAAGCCGGTCGCCCCGCTGCCGGCCGCGAGCAGCGCCTACCCCTTCCGTGGTCCGTTGGCCCGGCACCTCAAGACGCGCGACCAGACCTGCCGCTTCCCGGGCTGCCCGCGGCTCGCGGTCCACTGCGACTGCGACCACCGGATCCCGTGGCCGTTCGGACCGACCAGCATCGTCAACGGGATCAGCGAGTGCGAGCACCACCACCAGTGCAAGCACGCGATCATGCAGGTCGACCGCCTCGACGACGGGACGATCCGCTGGCAGCTGCGCACGGGCCACTACGCCGACAGCCCGTCCCGCGCCCTGATCAGGGGCTGGTAGCCCGGCTGCCTAGGCTGAGCCGATGGACCTGGCCTGTCGCGAAGCGGGCGACCTGGCGCACCCGTCGATCGTCCTGCTGCACGGCCTCGGCGACTCGGCCGCCGACTGGGACGTCGTCGTGCCCGGCCTCGCCCAGCGGTGGCACGTCCTCGCGCTCGACCTGCGTGGTCACGGCGACAGCCCCCGGGCCGAGGCCTACTCGTTCGAGCTGATGCGCGACGACGTGCGGGAGCTCCTCGCCC
This sequence comes from uncultured Frankiales bacterium, assembly GCA_966212015.1. GTDB lineage: Bacteria > Actinomycetota > Actinomycetes > Mycobacteriales > SCTD01 > RYN-111. The sequence continues at coordinate 2,302 of CBIHPE010000257.1, forward strand.
AGCGCGGCCTGGCGAGCGCGGTCCTGATCGGTCACTCGATGGGCGGCACGGTGGCCCTGCTGCTGGCCCAGTCCGACCCACAGCTCGTGCAGCGACTGGTGCTCGTGGACGCGACCGCCCCGCGCCTGGGCGCGTTCCCGAGGCCACCGCTCGACCCGCCGGACGAGCCCACGCCGTTCGACTTCGGCTGCGTCAACGCCATCCGCGCGCAGCTCAACGACCCCGACCCCGCGTGGTGGGACGGGCTCGCGGGGACGCACGTGCCCACCCTCGTCGTCGGCGGCGCCACGAGCCCTATCCCGCAGGAGCTGCTCGCCGAGACCGTCGGACTGATGCCGGACGCGGGGCTCGTCACTCTCGACGCCGGTCACGACGTGCACCACGACCAGCCGGAGCAGTTCCTCGCGGTCGTCGAGGCGTTCCTGGGTCAGCCGTAGACGGGGTCGCCCTCGGCGTTCACCGTGTAGAGCTCGACGCCCTCCGTGACCCGCGCCGCGTCGGCGCCCAGAGCCACCGCCACCTTGTTGCCGGCGTTGCGCATCACGTCGAGGACGACCTCGACGACCTCGTCGTCGGTGAGGTGCGCACGCACGTCCATCTCGAGGGAGAGCGGGAAGGCAGCCGGGGTCCAGACCATCGCGTCGACCAGGTCGACCGCAGCCTGCTGCCGCGGCGACAAGCCCTGGAACGCAAGGAGGTCCTCGGTCGCGCCCGCGCCCAGCGCGCGGGTGTCGCGCAGCGACAGGCAGAGCCGGCAGTTGTGGGCGCGCGCGCCGCGCAGCCGCACGAGCTCCGTGGTCACCGGGTCAAGCGCCGACATCCGCGCGATCGCGCGCATGAGGTCCTCGATGGCGGGCCACAGCTCGCCGTCGACAGCCGTCGGCACGGGGAGCGTGACGTCGAGCAGCTGCGCCAGCGCGAGCCGCACTCGCGTGCTCATGTCCGCGACGTAGACCGCCTGCACGAACCCGAACGCGTCACGTCCCAGCTCCGCCAGGGCCAGGGCGCGTTCCTCCTCCAGCAGGGAGGCCACGTCGAGCGTCATCTGCTGTGCAAAGAGCGCGGCCTCCGACACGGGGACCGGCGGGCCGCCGACGAGCACTGCGGCGACCGACGCGCGGGCCAGCACGACCAGCGGGTCGGGGGAGTGGGCGACGATCGCCTCGACCGTCGCGAGCTCGGGGATCACAGGACGAGTATGCGGTGCCCGGCCCGTTCTCCGATGTCCTCGAAGCCCAGGCGCGCCAGCAGGCGCAGCGACGGCTCGTTGCCGGGCAGCACCTCCGCGCGCACCGACTGCGCCCCGCCCTCGGAGCGCACCCAGTCGACGAGCAGCCGCACTGCCTCCGTACCCAGTCCGCGACCGCGAGCCGAGGGAGCCAGGCCGTACCCGATCTCGACCTCGCCGTCCTCGTCGGGAGGCCCGAACCAGCCGCAGTCGCCGACGATCACGCCGTCCTCGAGGACGGCAAAGGTGCCAGGCCCGCCCTCGAACATCCGCAGTGCGTCGAACGTGTCCTCGTGCGGCCAGTCGCCCGCGTGCGGCTCGTCGAACGGCTCGAACGCCAGCACCTTCTGAGCCAGCGGGAGCGTCATCGGCGCAAGGGCGATCACTCTGCCTCAGGCGGGTCCGGGAGGGCTTCGGCGAGGGCCGCCGCGACCAGCCCGACCTGCCAGGCGCGGGCGCCCCACGTGGAGAGGGCGGCCGACACGGTCTCGACGGTGATCGAGGTCGGCGGCGTCCACGCCAGCCGGCGGACCGACTCCGGCGGGATGAGGTTCTCCGCCGGCATCGTGTTGGCCTCGGCCAGCGCGGTGACGGCAGCCCGGACCCTGGCCAGCCGCTTGGCGGCGATGGGATCGCGCTCGGCCCAGCGGTTCGGCGGCGGCGGGCCGTCGCCGG
>CBIHPE010000258.1:0-4083 GCA_966212015.1 uncultured Frankiales bacterium
CGAGCGGCACTCAGCGTCCGACGATGCGGGTTCGTCGGCGTCCGAGCGCCACCGACGTCACATCGTCGCCGCCGCAGAGGGGCGGCCACCGGCCGTGGGGTCAGGCGACGTCGTCCTCCACGGGCTCGCGCTCCTCGGCGAGGCCGGCCCACGGCTTCCTGGGACCACCAGAGGCGGCCTGACCGGCCGGGCACTGGCGCACGAAGTCGCACCAGCCGCAGAGCGGTGAGGGGCGCTCCGGGTAGTCGTCGGCCGCGACGATCTCGGACGCGATGGTCTCGGCCCGGCCGACGTGGCGGGCGAGCGACTCCTCGGTGTGCTCCCAGCGCAGCACGTCGCCCGTCGGGAGGTGGTGGAGCTCGACCGTGGAGCACGGGGCGCGAAAGGTGCGACGGACCGCCAGGACGTACAGCGCCAGGGCCAGCGACCCGCGCGCGTCGTCCTCCGTGAGGACCGACCTGCCGGTCTTGTAGTCGACGACGACGAGCTCGTCGCCGCGCTGGTCGATCCGGTCGACCCGCCCGCTGACGGCGAGGGTGCCGGTGGTGCATGCCACAGTGCGCTCGATGCCACGCGGCTCGGCGGTCGGGTCGAGCGTCTCGGCGTACCTCCCGACCATGTCGGCGGTGTAGCCGCGCCACCGGTGGGCCTGCTCGGCGTCGGCGAAGCCGTCGGGCGACCAGGCGTCCTGCAGCAGCGCGCGGGCCGACGCAGGTGTGCGCGACGACTCCCACCAGCGGGCGAGCGCGAGGTGCGCTGCCGCGCCGACGCTGTTGTGCGCCCACGCGGGTCCGCGCTGCGGAGCGGGCCGGTCGACGTAGGTGAAGCGGTAGCGGCGCGGGCAGTCGGACCAGGTCGTCAGGCGCGAGGGCGTGCAGGCGAACAGCTTCGTCGGCATGCCCGTCAGGCCCAGCTGCTCCACGCGCTCATCCTCGCGGAGCGCACCGACAGCTGCAGATCAGGTTGTGGACGACAGCTCGATGAAGCCCATGACGCTGTTGGCGATCAGCTGCACGGCGATGGCCGAGAGCAGCAGACCTGCGATGCGGGTGAGCAGCACGATGCCGGACTCGCGGATGAGCTTGGTGATGAAGACGCTGAAGAACAGCGAGAGGAACACCAGCAGGTGGACGGCGACGATGCCGGCACCGATGGCGACCCGTCCACCCGTCGAGTGGTGCTGCTGCACGAAGACGATGGTCGCGACGATCGTCCCGGGCCCCGCGAGCAGCGGAGTGCCGAGCGGGACGAGCGCGACGTTGACGTCGTCGATCTCGCTCGGGTCGTCCTGCTTCCCGGTGAGGAGCTCGAGGGCGACGATCGTCAGCAGCAGCCCACCGGCTCCCTGCAGCGCAGGGATGCTGATGCCGAGGTACTCGAGGATCTGCTGGCCGAGGATGGCGAAGACAGTGATGACGGCGAGCGACACGAGCACGGCCTGACCGGCGAGCTTGCGGCGCTTGCGGTTGCTGCGGCCGGCCGTCAGCGAGAGGAACAGCGGGACGTTGCCGACCGGGTCCATGATCACTGTGAGGGTCACGAGGACCGTGCCGAAGACGGTGGCGTCGAAGTACTCGCTCACAGGACCTCGACCCCCGTCGCGCGGTCGACGATCTGCTCGAGAACCCCTGGTGCCGTGGTGCTCTCACCCAGCCGGACGGTCTTGTTGGTGCCGTGGAAGTCGCTCGACCCCGTGGTCAGGAGCCCGAGCGTCGAGGCCATCCCGCGCAGCCGCTCCCGCGTCTCCGGGGTGTGGTCGACGTGGTCGACCTCGAGGCCCGCGAGCCCGGCCGCGGCCATCTCCTCGATGACGCTGTCGGGAACGGTGCGTCCGCGCGCGTCGGCTCCGGGGTGGGCGAAGACGGTGACGCCACCAGCAGCGTGGACGAGCCGCATCGCGTCGATGACGTCGAGCTCGTGCTTGCCCGCCCAGTAGCGGCCTCGTGTCCCGATCCACTCCGGCGTGAACGCCTCCTCGATCGAGCCGACGAGACCGGCCTCGATCATCGCGAGGGCCACGTGCGGCCGGCCGACCGTCCCCCCGGCGATCTCCTGCACGTGCTCCCAGCTGACCGGGTGGCCGTCCGCCTCGAGCATGGTGACCATCCGCTCCGCCCTGGTGACCCGGCTGTCGCGCAGGACCTTCAGCTGCTCCGCGAGCGGCGCGTCGGCCGGGTCGAAGAGGTAGCCCAGCAGGTGCAGCGAGATGCCGCCCCGACTGCAGGAGATCTCCGCCCCGCGCACGAGCGACAGGCCGTCCGGCAGGGCCGCGGCCGCCGCGTCCCAGCCAGCGGTGGTGTCGTGGTCGGTCAGGGCGACGACGTCGAGCCCGCGCTCCCGCGCCTCGCGCACCAGCGCCTGGGGCGGCGTGGTGCCGTCCGAAGCCGTGGAGTGGGTGTGGAGGTCGATGCCGGGCACGCGGCCAGGCTAGCCAGCGCAGGTCTCAGTGGAGTCTCGGCGACGGGGCGCCGGCGGCCAGGCTCAGCTGGTCGTGCCGCAGGTCGTGCAGCTCGACGTGCTCGAGCAGGACGAGCTCGGCGGCCGGCGGCCACAGGACGGCCCAGAGCCACACGCCGTGCGCCTCCCCGACGAACGCGACCCGGTCCTCCGCGGAGCTGCAGCGCCACAGCGGCGTGGGGTGGTTGGCGGCGAGGATCTTCGCGTCGGGCGCACCCTCCGCGCACGAGCCCGGGTCGAGGCCCGGGATGCCGGCGAGCGCGGCGCCGAGGCCGACGCCGGGCTCCTCGCTGATGAGCAGCATGTCCGCGGGTCCCCCGAGCGGCGACGGCCCGGACACGGCCAGCACCGTCGCGGTGGCGCCGGTCCGCTCGTCACCGCACCAGCCCACGCCGCCGACGGTCCAGCCGCTGATGAGCAGCTGCGGCGACCAGATCGGGACCTGCGCCGTCGCGGCCACCTTCGGGATCACGTCGGCCGTGCCGACGTACCAGGGCTGGACCTTGCCGTGGTCGGCGCAGACCCAGTCGCTCGACATGAGCCCCGGCGCGCGCAGCGCACCTGAGCACCGTGGGCAGCGCGGAGCGGAGCTCATACCCCCGACGGTCCGCTCCTGGGGCCGGAAGGTCAAGTGGCCCGCCGGCTTGCACCGCTATGTGACGGTGGTGGCTACTCCTGGAGGACCGGGCGGCCGGGCTGCTCGCCGCCGCGCGCGTCGAGGTAGCTCTGCTTGGGGACCATGACCTTGCGGCGGAACACGCAGACAAGGACGCCGTCCTGGTTGTAGCCCTTGGTCTCGACGTAGACGATGCCGCGGTCGTCCTTCGACTTCGACTCCGTCTTGTCGAGCACCTCGGTCTGGCCGTAGATGGTGTCGCCGTGGAACGTCGGGAAGACGTGCTTCAGGCTCTCCACCTCGAGGTTGGCGATGGCCTTGCCGCTGACGTCCGCGACGGACATGCCGAGCAGCAGCGAGTAGACGTAGTTGCCGACGACGACGTTCTTGCCCTGCGGCGTCGTGGTCGCGTAGTTGGCGTCCATGTGCAGCGGGTGGTGGTTCATCGTCAGCAGGCAGAACAGGTGGTCGTCGTACTCGGTGACGGTCTTGCCTGGCCAGTGCTTGTAGACAGCGCCGACCTCGAACTCCTCGTAGCTGCGACCGAACTGCACGACGTTCCTCCTGGTGATCTGTTGCCGTTCAGTGTCGCAGCGTGATCGCCGTCACCAGGGAGCCGGGTCGGCGGTCCGGGGTCGCACGGTGGCATCCGAACCGACGGTCGAGCTGCCGTACGGCGACCCCTGTCAGGAGCTCGGCGGAGGTACGGCGCAGGCGGGGGTGCCGCCGGGCAGCGACATGCGGTGGGCGGCGATCCAGGAGTACGCCCTGGCTGCGAGCCACGAGACGCCCGGGGCCCGCAGGAGCAAGCCGACCGGCTTCCAGAGGCCACTGCCCTCGAGGAGCGCGGCGACGGCGAGGTGACCGCTCGCGTGGCTGCCGTCGTCGGCGACCCACTGCAGCTTCTCCGCGCACTGCTCGGGCGTCAGGCCGAGGGCGTCGAGGTCGGCGTGCTGCCAGGCGACGACGACGTCGGCATGGATGCGGAGCCGCTTCATCGCATGGACGGA
>CBIHPE010000259.1:0-4083 GCA_966212015.1 uncultured Frankiales bacterium
GACATCGCCGCGTTGCCCGACGGCACGCTCTCGCGCGCGCCGGTGCCCGGCGGGGGTCCCCCGCAGTGGCGGACCGGCCACCGGGCCGGAGCGCCGGTGGCATGGCCGGCATGAAGCTCGACGCCGGAGCCTTCCTCGTCGGCTTCAACGCCGTGCCGCTGACCGCCGGTGACACCCTGTTCGAGGAACCGCTCGTCGTCACCGCCGGCGGGCTGCCGCCGGAGGGGCGCGGCAAGGGCGTCGGCATCGCCTCCTCGGTGAAGGTGACCCCGCTGAGCGAGTACCCCCGCAAGGGCCGCGCCACGGGCGGCGTCCGCTGCCAGCGGTTGCTGTCCGGCGAGGCGCTGCTCGTCCTCGGCTGGGCCGGCTCGAACCCGTGGGCCGCCGCGGCCAACGGCGACCCCGTCGACCTCCCGCCCGTGTCCGAGAAGCGCGACGGCTCCGGTTCCCCTGCGGACAAGCCGATCGCCGCCGTCGGGCAGCCGCACAGCTGATGCTCCGCTCGTGTTGAAGCTCAGCCTCGACGCCGAGGAGCAGCGCGTCCTGGGCGCGCTGCTGGAGAAGCAGGTCACCGTCCCCGACAGCTACCCCCTGTCGCTCAACAGCCTGCGGCTGGCGTGCAACCAGTCGAGCAGCCGCGACCCGGTCGTCGAGTGGGACGAGCCCACGGTCGAGGCGATCGCCCGACGGCTGCGCGAGCGCGAGCTGGTCCGGGTGGTCTGGGCGGACAAGGGCAAGCGCACCCTGAAGTACCTGCAGCTGCTGACCGACGTCGTGGAGCTGCCCGACGACCAGCGCGCGATCCTCACGGTGATGCTGCTGCGCGGACCGCAGGCACCGGGCGAGCTGAAGACCAGGTGCGAGCGGATGTTCGGCTTCGCCGACCGGCACGTCGTCGAGGAGGTGCTGCACCGGATGGCCGGCCGCGGTCTGGTGGCCGAGCTGCCCCGCCAGCCCGGAGCCCGCGACAGCCGGTGGACCCACCTGCTGCAGGCCGCGGAGCTTCCCGCGCCCTCGGACCCCGACGCCGTGCCGAGCACTGACGAGGAGGTGCTGACGGCCCTCGCGACCGTCGCGGTCGACTACGCCGAGACGCACGCCGACGCGCTGGTCGGGCCGTCGTTCGAGCGCTGGCTGCTGTCCGAGGTCGCGCGTGAGGCCAAGGGTCCGGTCGTCGAGGTCGGCTGCGGGCCGGGCCACACGACGGCGTTCCTCGTCGAGCAGGGTGCCGACGCCCAGGGCCTCGACTTCTCGCCCGCGATGCTCGAGCAGGCCCGCACCCGGCACCCGGACGTCCGGTTCGCGCTCGGCGACCAGCGCAACCTCATGCGGCCGGAGGGAGCCCCCGGCTGGTCCGCCGTCGTCTCCTGGTTCAGCCTCGTCTACCTGCCACCCGAGGAGCTCGCCTCGACCATCGCGGCCCTGGCCCGCCCCCTGGCCGACGACGGCACCCTCGTCATCGGCACCCTTACCGGCGGCGGCCTCCGGCACGCCACCGGGTGGTTCGGCCGCGAGGTCGACCTCACGATCGTCAAGCACACCCGGGAGAGCGTCGTCGCCGCCGTCCGGGCCGCGGGACTGTCCGACCTCACCTGGTACGTCAGGGGTGCGCGACCGGACGAGCAGTCCGACCGCCTGTTCGTGATCGGCCGCCGACCTTCCTGACAGTGTCCTGAACTCACCGTCCCGGCTGACTGCGGAACGTCTACGGTTGCGGCCGCGAACCGGCACAGGGGGACTCAGACGGCGATGTCGACGCCAACGACCGTGACCTTCCGGTGCCCGCGGTGCGGCACGGAGCACGAGCTCGATGCCCGGTGGGCGCCGTGGTGCGACCGGTGCAAGTGGGGCGCCGCTCCGGAGGAGGACGAGCAGCTCTCGCGGCGCGCCCTCCGACGACGAGACCGGCTGGCGGCGCGCGCGACCCGCGAGCACGAGCGGCTGATATCCCTCGGCCTCGAGGACGGACCCGGAACGGACCGGACCCTCGTGCTGGTCCTCTGCACGATCGTGCATCTGGTCGACGTGGCGGTCGTGCTGGGGTTGCTGAGCGTCTGGCTCATCCCGACGCTGCTGCCGATCCAGCTCGTGGTCACGGTCCTCGCCCTGGGCTTCGCCTACCTCATGGCTCCGCGCCGGCACAAGGACCAGCCACGCGGTCTACCGCTCGACCGCGAGCGGGCACCGGAGCTGTGGCGCCTCGTCGACGAGGTGGGAGCCGCGCTCCACACCGCTGCTCCCGGGCGCATCGAGCTCGTCACCGACGTGAACGCCGCGTGGGGCGTCGTTCGAGGAGGTCGCCGGGTGCTGTGGCTCGGCTACCCGCTCTGGGCCGTGCTCGAGCGCCAGGAGAAGGTCGCGCTCCTCGGCCACGAGCTGGGCCACGAGATCAACGGCGACCTGACGCGGGGCGCCTACGTCGGGGCGGCCCTGTCGGCCCTCGACGAGTGGCAGCTGCTGCTCCTGACCGCTGACCAGCCCGTCGGCACTCGCTACGGCCTCGGCGCCACCGCTGCGAACGGCGGACAGCTGTTCCTGAGCGCCATCCTGTTCCCTCTCACCCTTGTTCTCCGCTTCCTCACCACGCGCTTGAGCTCGCTCGCCGCGAGGAGCAGGCAGTACGCCGAGCACCTCGCCGACGCCCACGGGGCGCGGCTCGCGGGCACGGACTCGGCGGTCTCCCTCGAGCGGGAGATGCTCGACCCCAGCACGCTGGAGTTCGCCGTGGAGTCCGGGCTGCGCAGGGACGCCGACGCCTGCCCGTGGGACCTCATCAAGGCCTACCGCCGGGACATGCCCGAGCAAGAGGTGGCCCGCCAGCTCGTGATGTCACGCAAGACGCTCGCCTCCGTCGACAGCACCCACCCCCCGACGTACCGGCGAATGGAGCTGCTCTCGCGACCTCCGCACCACGCAGCGACGCTGGTGCTGACGGCGGAGCGCGAGGCCGCCGTCGACGCGGAGATCCGGGCCTGCGAGCAGTGGGTCAAGGACCGCTACGCCGGACGGCGACGGGACGGCGAGGCCCGCGAGAGGTAGCGACAGCACCTGGCTAAGGCTGCCGCGACGGGGAAGGGTGGGCGCATGGGACTTCTCGACGACAAGGTCGCGCTCGTCACGGGCGCCAGCAGCGGCATCGGAGAGGCGACGGCGCTGGCCCTCGCCGCCGAGGGGGCACGGGTGGCGCTGGCCGCCCGTCGTACGGACCGGATCAACGTGCTCGCCGACAAGCTCGGCGACGCCGCCATCGCGGTGGAGCTCGACGTCACGGACGAGGGGCAGTGCCGCAACGCGGTCGCGGCCACCGTCGACGCGTTCGGGAAGCTCGACATCGTCCTCAACAACGCCGGTGTGATGCTGCTCGGGAGGATCGAGGGCGCCGACACCGAGGACTGGCGCCGCATGATCCACACGAACGTGCTGGGCCTGATGTACGTCACCCACGCGGCGCTCCCCCACCTGCTCGAGACGAAGGGCTCGCTCGTCCAGGTGAGCTCGGTCGCCGGCCGCGTGGCGCGCGTGGGGTCCGGCGCCTACAACGCGAGCAAGTGGGCGGTGAACGCGTTCAGCGAGTCGCTGCGGCAGGAGGTGACCGCCCGGGGTGTGCGGGTCGTGCTGATCGAGCCGGGCATGGTCGCGACCGAGCTGGGCGACCACATCACGGACCAGGGCGCCAAGGCGGCCCTGCAGCAGCGCCGCGAGCAGATGACCCCGATGGAGGCCGACGACATCGCGCGGGCAGTGCTCTACGCCGTGACCCAGCCGCCGCACGTCGCCGTCAACGAGATCCTGATCCGGCCCACTGACCAGGAGCAGTAGTTCACTCTGTGTAGTCGACTGGTCACGAGACAGGAGGATCGCCCGTCCGAACGGGCGAATTCTCGAGAATCTCTGTCAACCAGTTGCTGCGACGGCATCGTCGGGGCGTAGGTTCGCCGGATCCCCCCATCCCCGCGCCACGGAGGTCCGATGTCCCTGCGCACCCGTCACGCCGTGCTCCTCGGAGCGGTCGCTCTCACGACCACCGGTCTGCTCACGTCTGCCGGCTCGCCGGCCGGCACCGCCGCTCCGGCAGCCGGCACC
>CBIHPE010000260.1:0-3975 GCA_966212015.1 uncultured Frankiales bacterium
GCCGTGGTCGGGGTGTTCCTGGCGCTCAACCGCGGCATCCAGGGCACCGGGCTGGTGGCTCTCGGCCTGCTGCTCAACGCCCTGGTCGTGGGCGTCAACGGCGCGATGCCGGTCAGCGGCGACGCCATGGGCCGGGCGCGGCTCACGACGCAGGACATCCTCAGCGGCGCAGACCCCCGGCACGAGCTCATCGACTCCTCGACCCACCTGTCGCTGATCGCCGACCGCATCCCGTTCTACTTCCCCCGCCACCCCGAGATCGTGAGCACCGGCGACGTGCTGGTGGCCGCCGGCCTGGCCGAGCTGGTCGTCCTCGGGATGGGCTCCTCCCCTCGCCGCCGGCGCCGGTAGGCTCGGGAGCCGACGAGAGGAGTCAGCCATGGCCAAGAAGGGTCGCAAGCGCCGCGCGCGCAAGAAGAACGCTGCCAACCACGGCAAGCGCCCCAACGCGTAACACCCTCGAACCCTTGCGTCCGCTCGACGCACCCGTGGCGATGTCCACCTGAGCGGACGCAAGGGTTTGCTGTGTCGGGACCTCAGCGCTTGGCGCGGACCCAGTCGACGGTCTGGGCGAGGCCCTGCTCGAGGCCGACGGTCGGCTCCCAGCCGAGGGCCCGGCGGGCCTGACCGACGTCGAGGACGATCGAGTGCAGCTCGCCCGGGCGGGACGGGGCGAACTCCGGGGCATCGGGCGCGCCCACGGCCCGGGCCACCGCCGTGTGGAGCGCGCGGATCGTCGTACCCGTCCCGGACCCGACGTTGAGCCGGCGACCGTCGCCCTTGCCACCGAGGCAGCGCAGGAACGCGTCGACCACGTCGTCGACGTAGACGTAGTCGCGGGTCGACGTGCCGTCGCCGAACACCTTCGTCGGCTGCTTCTTCAGCAGCGCGCCCGCGAAGATGCTGACGACGCCGGCCTCGCCGTGCGGGTCCTGCCGAGGGCCGTAGACGTTGCCGAGCCGCAGCGAGCAGCCGCGCAGACCGTGCAGCCGCTGGTAGGACTCGACGTAGGTCTCCCCCGCCGCCTTCGCCGACCCGTACGGCGACGCCGGGTGCAGGGTCATCCGCTCCGACGCGGGCAGCTTCGGCGGTGTCCCGTAGACCGTGCCCCCGCTGCTCGCGAAGACCACGCGAGGAGTGCGGGTGCGGACGCACGCGTCGAGCACGTTCACCGTCCCGAGCACGTTGGTGCGGGTGTCGTGCAACGGGTCGGCGACGGACTTGCGGACGTCCATCTGCGCCGCCAGGTGCAGCACCACGTCGGGCCGCTCCTTCGCCAGCACGTCGGCCAGCTCGGGCCGGGTGATGTCGAGGTTGCTGAAGGAGAAGAGCTTCGACTTCCGCGCGGTCGCGAGGTTCGCGAGCTTGCCCGTGCTCAGGTCGTCGAGGCCGACCACGATGTGCCCGTCCGCGACCAACCGGTCGCACAGGTGACTGCCGATGAAGCCGGCAGCACCGGTGACGACAGCCCTCACTGGTGCCGGAGCTGCCAGCCCGCCCAGGCGCTCTCGACCATCTGCTGCAGGTCGTACTTCGCCTGGAAGCCAAGGCCTTCCGTGATCCGGTCGACCTTCGCCACGATCCGCGCCGGGTCTCCCGGTCGACGGTCGACCACGTCGTACGAGCAGTCCAGCCCGGTCACCGACGCGATGACGTCGATGACCTCGAGGACGCTCGAGCCCTCGCCGCGACCGATGTTGTACGTCGCTCCCTGCTGCCCCGCGGCCAGCGCGCGAGCTGCCGCGAGGTGGGCGTCGGCGATGTCGGCGACGTGCACGTAGTCGCGCAGGCACGTGCCGTCGGGTGTCGGGTAGTCGTTGCCGAACACCCGCGGCTTCTCGCCCTTCTGCAGGGCCTGGAACACCAGCGGGATGAGGTTGAAGACGCCCGGGTCGCCGAGCTCCGGCGCGGCTGCACCTGCCACGTTGAAGTAGCGCATGTTCATGACCTGCAGCCCGAACGCCGTCGTGCAGTCGTTGAGCAGCCACTCCCCGACCAGCTTCGTCTCGCCGTACGGCGAGAGCGGCGCCTTCGGTGTGTCCTCGGTGACGTACTCGACGTCCGGCATCCCGTAGGTGGCCGCGCTCGAGGAGAACACGAACTTGTCGATGCCTGCCGACCGGCACTCCTCGAGCAGCGTCAGCAGCCCGTCGAGGTTCTCGCGGTAGTACCAGAGCGGCTCCGCGACGGACTCCCCCACCTGCTTCTTCGCCGCGATGTGCACGACGCCCGTGACGCCCTGCAGCGCCTCCTTCAGCGCGGTGCGGTCGAGCACCGATCCCTCGACGAACCGTGCCCCCTCGTGGATCCGGGACGCGTCGCCGGTGCTCAGGTCGTCGAGCGCGACGACCTCCTGCCCGTCCTCGACCATGGCGCGCACGACGTGCGCCCCGATGTACCCGGCACCACCCGTGACCAGCCAGCTCATGAGCCGACCCTAGTGGGGCGGCTGTGCAGACGCCGTGGTGCCGGTGTGGACGTCCTGTGTCCGCCGCCGCGGCGCTCTCGGCTCGCCGAGGGACCGGTACAACCCGCGCAGCCCGGACAGGACCCCCGCCACCCTGAGAAGGCAGAGCAGGCCGAACTGTCACAGACTTTTTCCCGGCGAGCGTGCAGGATGCCGCCATGTCGTTCCTGAGCCGCTTCCAGAGGCACACCGCCGAGCTGCCGCACGCGCCTGTCGAGGAGCACCGGGCGGTCGTGGAGCTGCTCGCTCTCGCCGCTTTCGCGGACGCCTCGGTCAGCGACGCCGAGCTGAGCGACCTCGCGGACTTCGACGCGAGCCACTCCTCCTGGGACGACGAGGGCTTCAGCGTCCTGCAGCACCTGCCGGTCGCGATCGCGCACGCCCGCTCGGGTCAGTCCACGGTGGCAGACCTCGCCGCTCGCATCACGGACCCGACCCTGCGGGCGGAGGCCGTCAAGGCGGTGACCGAGCTGCTCGCGGTCGACGGCGTCAGCGCGGAGGAGAGCACCTTCCTGACGGAGGTCCGAACGGCCCTGGCCTGAGGTACTGCCACAGGCGCCGGCCTACTCGGCGCGGAACTCCACGTGCTCGATCTCCACGCGGACCTGCTGGATCTTCAGCAGCACCCGCTCGCGGAGGTCTTCAGGGGCCTGCTCCTTGCAGGAGCGGGCGACCAGCTTCATGACGGCCTGCTCCAGGCCGTACTTGCGCAGGCACGGCGCGCACTCGTCGAGGTGGATCCGCACGTGCTCGCGGTCCTCGCCCTCGCACTCGCCGTCGAGGTACAGGTAGACGGTCTCGAGCACCTCGCTGCACGGGGTCTCGTGGGGGTCGCCGCAGCTCACTCCACCTCACCGGCCTTCACCAGTCCACGCTCCACGGCGTAGTCCGCCAGGAGGTCCCGAAGCCCACGCCGACCGCGGTGGAGGCGGGACATGACCGTCCCGATCGGCGTGCCCATGATCTCGGCGATCTCCTTGTAGGAGAAGCCCTCGACGTCGGCGAGGTAGACCGCCATGCGGAAGTCCTCGGGAAGCTGCTGCAGGGCTTCCTTGACGTCGGAGTCGGGGAGGTGGTCCAGCGCCTCCATCTCGGCGCTGCGCAGGCCGGTGGAGGTGTGGGCCTCGGCGGCGGCGAGCTGCCAGTCCTCGATCTGCTCGGTCGGGGACTGCTGCGGCTGCCGCTGCTTCTTGCGGTAGCTGTTGATGAACGTGTTCGTCAGGATCCGGTAGAGCCAGGCCTTGAGGTTGGTGCCCTCCTGGAACTGGTGGAAGGCGGAGTAGGCCTTGGCGAAGGTCTCCTGCACCAGGTCCTCGGCGTCAGCCGGGTTGCGGGTCATCCGCAGGGCCGCCGAGTAGAGCTGGTCGAGGAACGGGAGCGCGTCGCGCTCGAAGCGCTCGTTGCGCTGCTCCGGTGTCTCCTCGGTCACGGAACGGGACGCTACAGGGTCGTACGGGAGAAGATCGTCGCCGCCCGTGAAGGGCGCGTACGACGGGAGGCAACGCACA
>CBIHPE010000261.1:0-3851 GCA_966212015.1 uncultured Frankiales bacterium
CCGTGACCGAGGGCGTCGGCGAGGTGGACGCGGCGTCCTGACGGGTACGTCGTCGCGTGCACCCGGAAGACGTAGCTGCCGTCGAACGCCTCCGGCTCGAGGCTGATCCGGACGACCCTCTTGCCGGCGGTCGCGAGGAGGTGGTCGACCGCCTGGCGCTCCGCAGGGTCGACGTACTGCCAGACCACGCTGTGCCAGACGACGGTGAGCAGGTCGTCGTCGTGCGCCTGCAGCTCACGGGTGAGGAAGTCGAGGGCGCCGGCCCTCTCCACCGGGGCCGGCACCCGCGCCGCGATGTCGAGGGCGCCGCGCAGCCGCTCGAGCCGGGCTGTCTGGTCCCCCCAGACGTACGAGGTGAGGGTGAGGCGCCCGTCGGTGGTGGTCGGGTCCAGCGGGTTGGGGTCACAGCCGCGCCGCTCGACGACCTCGACGGCCTGCCGGACCGGCGGCGGGGGCTCCCAGGGGTCGACCAGGCGGACCGGGCTGGACGGGTCGCCGAAGACGAGATCCCCTGCCGTGTAGGCGAAGTGGTCCGCTCTCAGGTTGAGGCCGGCAGAGGCGCCGATCTCGAGCAGCCGGAGCGGGCGGCCCAGCATCCCGAGCGCACCGAACAGCACGGCAGCCCGTCCGACCTCGTTCGTCTGGACCGTGCGGGTCACGAGCTCCTTCAGCTCGTCGGTGTGGTCCCGACAGGCGCGCTCAGCCGCGGGCCACACATCCTCCACGGGCGCGGTCCCACCGACGCTGGGGTAGTGCAGCGCCAGCTCGGGCGCCTTGCGCTCCAGGACGAGGCGGTGCAGCGCGCCGGCGAAGCGGAGCGAGGGGACCGTGCCGGGTGGGAGGTCGACGCAGTCGGCGAGGACCTCAGCGGTGATGCCGCCGGCTCGCATGTCGGCTGCCGCGCCCTCGAGCAGGGCGCCGGTGAGCGGGCTGCCCATGAGGCGGCACTGCTCGGCCTGCAGCAGCAGCCGGTCGACGAACGGGGTCATGCGAGGTCCACCTCGGCGCGCAGCGGGTCGCGCAGGTCGGTGCCCTGGGCGAGCCAGCGCTCCTCGAGCGCGGTCGCGCCGTGGACCCGCTTCCAGGCCGCCTCGTTTGCCGTCATCGGCAGCAGCGGCAGGAACTGCACCTCCTCGAGGTCGGGCACCAGTCCCCCGGGCTCACCCACCAGCACCGCGCTGAAGCGGCCGCCGTCCCACAGCGGCTCGCCGAGGTCCAGCCCGGCTCCCGGCGTGATGACGAGGCCCTCGACCGCGGGGCTCGCGGCCAGGGCACCCATCCGCCGGAGCACCGTGTCGTGGGCGCCCCGGACAGACAGCACGAGCTCGGCCCGCGGTCCCTCTGTCAGCAGGTCGGAGGAGCCGCTCATCGGCGTCCGCGACATCCCGACGGTCGCGTAGCGGACGAGACCCTCGGCGTCGGGCCCGAACCGCAGGACGTCGATCCGGTCGGTGCCGAGGAAGCTGACGGACGCGCGTCCGCTGTCGTGGCCCAGGGCGCTGATCAGGTGCGCCTCGACGAGCACGGTCAGCTCGTCGGGGTGCACCCGACCAACCTACGAGAAGGGCGTGCTGACCGGTGCGGCACCCAGTGGCCTGCCGCCGTAGACCACGTGCCCTCGGCTGTCCTGGTAGGTGAGCCAGGCCGTCGCGCCCTGCTGCGCGACACCCGGCTTCGAGTAGTCGCAGACGCCCTTGCCGAAGACGGTCTTGAGCTCGCTCCACTGCGCTGCGGTGAAGGTCGCGTTGAAGTCGTCCTTGCGCAGCGGCTTGAGCTGGCACTGCATCACGTCGTCGGCGATCGGGCCACCCGCCGCGATGCGCGGGCTGGCGTAGGCGGCGACGGTCTGGTCGCACACCTCGCTCGGGACGGAGACGCCGGTGCCGTCGGTGCAGCGCTCGCCGATGTCGCTGGGCTTGTCGGCGATGATCTTCTTCGCCAGCGGCTTGTCGCTGTGGTCCTTCGAGACGCGGTCGAGCCACTTGTCGAGGGCGAAGATCGCCTGGTCGACGTAGTTGGCGTCGCCGAGCAGCGGCACCTGGCCGCGCCACAGCACCTGGTTGGCAGCGGTGCCGAAGTTGCGGAGCAGCCGGGCCCGCAGCGCGTAGGTGCGGTAGACGTCGTGGAACGCGCCCGGGTCCGGGCCGCGCAGGTCGATGATCGCGACCTTGTCGAGGTTGTTGGCGCTGTCGACGGCTCCGGTCGAGTAGACCCGCTTCAGGCCGAGGGCGTCGCCCGCCAGGCGGTCCTTCGAGATGTCGCCCTTGATGTCGATGCCGCCCAGGTGGGCGTTGAGGTCGGCGAACTGCGCCGGGCTGATCAGGCCGTTGCGCAGACCGGCCAGGCCGTACTGGATGCCGACGTTGCCCAGCCCGCGGTTGGCGAAGCCGTCGGGTCGCTTGCCGAACATGTTGACCGCGTAGTCCTGGAGCGTGCACTTCACGCCCTTGGGGTTGGTCGTCGGGTCGTAGACCTTCCCGGCCGGCACGCCGGGGCAGGACCGCGACGGGTCGCTGGAGTTCGGGATGGCGGTCGTGAAGGTGACCGGGTTGGCGACGTTCGGGTGGCCGAGGACCTCGCTGATGGCGGCCGGGTCCCAGGTGACGCCCGGCGCCCAGCGGCTCGGGTCCTTGAAGTAGGCCAGCAGCATCACGTAGTCGACGTACTGCTGCGCGCTGCTCCACGCGTCGGTGAAGGAGCACTGCGGCGAGATCCCCTGGTACATGCCGGGGTAGGCGTTCGCCACCTGCTGCTGCACGAGCGAGCCGCCGGAGCAGCCGGAGCCGATCGTGTAGCGGAGGGTGCCGTACTGCTCGATGACCCGCTCCTTGGTCATGTAGAGCGCCTCGGCCTGGACGGCGAGGTTGCAGTTGTGACCGGCGTTGTCGAGGGCGTGGCTGGCCACGACGAACCCCGCGCCGAGGGCGGCGACGTTCTTGGTGTCGGGCGCGGAGCCGCTCTTGTACTCGGTGTCGCAGCTCGCGCCGTGGGTGAGCACCAGCTTGTGGTTGAACTGGGGCTGCGGCGTGGCGCCGTCCCACTTCTTCCCGGGCTGGACGAGCGCCGAGATGGAGTACTGGTCGCGGTCCAGGTAGCCCGTCTCGGTGCGCACGATGAAGGGCACCGTCACACCCGTCTGGGTCGTGGTCGTGGCGATGGCGGCGGCCGGCGGCGGGTTCGCGGGGTCGTACGGCTGCAGCGGCGACTGGTTGCCCACGGCCTGGCTCGGACCGCCGCCCGTGACCGGCAGGTAGGTGTAGGCGTAGGTCGGCTTCGCGTTGCACTGCTTGCCGGTCGTCCCGGCGGCGCAGGCCCACGGCTGGATCTGCGGGCCGGAGAACACCGGGCCGCCGATGGCGTGGTCGACGAGGGTGATGCGCGCGCCGCGACCCCCGGCGACGGTCGCGGTGAGGACCGTGCTGCCGAGCGGGAGACCGGTGACGAGACCCCGGACCTGCCCGTCCGACCGCTTCGCGAACGCCTTCGTGACGTCGCGGCCGCCGGCCCTGACCTTCAGCCCGTGCGCGCCTGCCGGGACGCTGACCGCGACGAGCGCGTCACCCGACGAGACGAGGTCGGCCCGGCTGGAGAGCACGGAGATGACCACGTTCCCGCTGCCGGCCGAGGCGGTCGGCAGGAACGGAACGGTCGCGCCGGCGAGGCCGACGGCGGTGGTCAGGACGAGGACACGACGACGAGCACCCATGTCGAGCAGTTCGACAGGGAAGAACGTGTTCCTGCCGCGTACCACCCCCGTGTGCCCCCCACCCCGGGTTGGGGGGGAAGCGGGGGGGCGACCCCCGGGGCGGGGGGTGCGTGAGCAGGCCGCGGGGGGTGTTGGTGGTGTGGGT
>CBIHPE010000262.1:0-3849 GCA_966212015.1 uncultured Frankiales bacterium
ACGCTTACTACGTCGTGATCACCCGCACACGTCCTGCCTGCCGGGTAATGACCCCCGAAGTTGCCGGTCGGCGAAGAAGGCCGGCTCTTCGCCGGCAGCGACGGTAGGGCCGGTTAACGCCACGAGCTCAGCCGCAGGCGCCGCCCTTGCGTTCGCAAAGGTGCGCAAGGGTGGGCACAGCGGCAGGAAGCAGAGCGACCACTGGTAGCAGCGCGACGAGCACGACGACGGCGCGGCTGGGGGTTCTGGTCCAGGAGCGGTGCGCTTGGGGGAGAAGCCCCGGCGGTCCGGTCGGGTGGAGTGCGGCGACGTCATGCTCGAGAAGGTCTGTGTCGCGCTCAGGCGACGAGCGTCCTCGTCGGGGAGCGCAGGGCGGCTGTGGACAGGGTCTGGTCCCAGGCGGCCCGCAGCCGGGGGACCGCGGCGAGCAGCTGGTCGGGGGCCTGCGTGAAGGGCAGCCGCAGGTAGCGCTCGAGACCGCCCTCGGGGGCGAAGGACGGCCCGCTCGCCAGCAGGACGTCGTGCTGCTCGGCGACGGCGGAGAGCGTCGAGCTCACCGCTTCGGGCAGCTCGACCCAGAGGCAGAGACCGCCGGCCGGGACAGGGACGTGCCACTCGGGGAGCTCGCGGTGGAGGGCGTCGGCGAAGGCGTTTCGGCTGAGACGCAAGGCATCTCGCCGCTCGGCGAGCACCTCGTCGGTGCGGGTCATGAGCTGCAGCAGGGCCAGCTGCTCGAGGATCGGGGCGCCGAGGTCGAGGCTCAGCCGGCTCGCGATGACGGCTGCGCTGCGGGGCTCGGGGGCACGGACCCAGCCGATGCGGAAACCGCCCCAGAAGGCCTTGCTCGCACTGCCGATGGTGATGGTGTCGGGAGCGAACGCCGCGAAGGGCGGCGGCAGCTCGAGCCCGTCGAGGTTGAGGGCGACGAGCGACTCGTCGACGAGGGCGGTGGTGCGGGCGGTGCGGAGCGCGGCGGCGACCTGCTCGCGCGCCTCGGCGCCGGCCAGCGCGCCGGTGGGGTTGTGGAAGTCAGGGATGAGGTAGGCCGCGCGCGGCCCGACCTGGCGGACGGCCGCGGTCACGGACTCGACGTCCCAGCCCCGGTGGTCGACGTCCACGCCGGCGAGCCGGGTGCCGGCGCGCTGCAGGGTCGCGATCGCGTTGGGGTAGGTCGGGGCCTCGACGAGCACGCGGTCCCCGGTCGAGGTGACGGCGCGGACGGCGATGGCGACACCGGCCTGGGCGCCGGCGGTGACGATGACCTGGTCGGGGGAGGTCGGGAGGCCGCGGGCGTCGTACTGGCGGGCGATCGCCTCGCGGAGGGCGGGCAGCCCGGTCGGGTAGTAGCCGGTGCCGGACAGGTACGACGGGAGCTCGGCCACCGCGGCCTCGTAGGCCTGGGCGACGCCGGCCGGGGCCACCGACGACGCGCAGGTGAGGTCGATCGCGTTGCCGGCGACGTCGGCGGGGGAGAGCAGGTGGTCGCCGCGGTGGCCACGCGACGCAGGCAGGGCGGCGACGGTGCCTGAGCCCTGGCGGGCAGAGGCGTAGGACAGCTCGACGAGAGTCGCGTAGGCCCGGGTGACCGTCGTGCGGCTGACCCCGAGGGCGCGGGTCAGGTCGCGCTCGCTGGGGAGCCGGGTGCCGACGGGGATGCGGCCGTCGGCGATCAGCCGGCGGAAGGCCTCGGCGATGCCGCGGTAGGCGGGAGAGGTGTCGAAGGCACCGAGCAGGGTGGCTGCGCGGGAGGCCGACAGCTGGCGTTCCATGCAGGCCACTGTCGCACGATTGGCTATGGAAAACCAGGCCAGTCATGGGTGAGCATGGCTCTCATGCAGACCTCGGGTGCGCTCCTCGCCGATCTCGGACCGGCCGCCCAGCTGCGCGCGGGCCGCCTTCCCCGCCGCCTGACGCAGCTGCTGACCGGCCTGGTCCTCTACGGCGTGAGCATGGGCCTGATGATCCGCGGCGGCCTCGGGCTCGACCCGTGGGACGTCTTCCACTCGGGCGTCACCAGCCACGTGCCGCTGAGCTTCGGCGCGGTCGTCACCCTGGTCGGCTTCGTCGTCCTGCTGGCCTGGATCCCGCTCCGCCAGCGTCCCGGACTGGGCACGGTCGCCAACGTGCTCGTCATCGGCGCCGCCACCGACGCGACGCTCGCCCTGACGCCCACCCCCCACGACCTCCCGGTCCGGCTGGCGCTGACCCTCGTGGGGGGTGTGCTGGCCAACGGTCTCGCCGGCGCGATGTACATCGGGGCGCAGCTCGGCCCCGGCCCGCGCGACGGGCTGATGACCGGCATCTCCCGCCGCACCGGCCTGTCCATCCGGCTGGTCCGGACCGTGCAGGAGATCACCGTCGTGGCGGTCGGCTTCGCGCTCGGGGGCTCGGTCGGCTTCGGCACCGTCGTCTACGCCCTGTCGATCGGGCCGATCGTGCAGCAGCTCCTGCCGCGGCTGATCGTCACGCTCCCCGTTCAGGTGCCGAAGCAACCCGAGCCCCAGGGGTCGCAAGACGGCATCCCCGAGCCCCTCGGGGTGCCGTAGCGCGACCCCCAAGGCCCTCGGCCAGCGGCGGGCAAGATCGCGTAGGACTACTCATGCCGCAAGGTCGGAGATCTCCGACCTTGGAGTCATGACAACCACAACCACTTCGCTCCCCGTCCTGCCCAACCCGGTCACCGCGCCGCCGTCGCACACGACGGTCGCGTTCCAGGCCCAGGCGGCCATCGCGTTCGCGATCTCCCTCGGCTTCATGGTCGTCGGGATCCTCTACCTGCCGGTCGACCGCTGGCAGCGCGGGTTCCTGTGCCTCGGGACCCTGTTCACCGTGAGCAGCTGCTTCACCCTGGCCAAGGTCATCCGTGACGCCCAGGAGCAGAAGAGCTTCATCAGCCGCATCGACGAGGCGCGCCGCGAGAAGCTGATGGCCGAGCACGACCCGTACCGCCCTGTTCCCTGAGAGTGCCGGCTCGGGCGAACGCCTGCGGAGCCGAGCCCAGCGACCTAGCCTCCGGTCAGGAGGTCGCCATGCGGCTGCGGGGGATCGTCACGACGGTGGCGCTGGTGCTGTCGACGGTCGCCCTGGCGCCGGGCGGGGTCGCGCACGCCGCCTCGGCCGCGCCACGGGCGGACGCGCCGCTGCACCACCGGCAGGCGCACGCGCCGCGGTCGCGACACGTGGAGCGCGGCACGTTCCGGATGCTCACCTCCGACGTCCCAGACGGCACCGGCAAGACCCACGACGTGGTCCGCCCGGTCCTCGAGCGGGCGGACGGCAGCTGGCTCGACCTGCACGTGACCAAGCAGACGACGCCGTCCTTCAACACGCAGGTCGAGCTGAGCGGCGTCGGCGACGACGCGTCCATGGACGTGGAGTCGGTGAGCTACCCGATCCGCTCCGGCCCGCGGATGGCGAACCTCGGCACCCAGCCCACGACGGGCACCACGAAGGTGCTGGTGATCCTGGCCTACTGGACGTCGCCGGACAGCGTGACGCAAGCGCAGGCCCAGAACGTCGTGTTCACCAAGGGCAACCCGTGGTGGAAGGAGACGTCGTACGGGGCGGTGGCCATCACCGGTCAGGTGACGCCGTGGCTGCACATCGCTGCCCCGTCAGGTGACTGCTACAGCTACGCCGACCAGATCATGTCGCGGGCCAGGGCGGCCGCTTCCTCCTACAACCCGGGCGCCTACCAGCGGGTCGTCGTCTACATGCCGGCGTGCGCCTACGCCCCGGGATGGGCCTACATCGGCGCCGGTTCGGTCTGGCTCGACGGCGAGATGGACCTGCGCGTCAGCGTCCACGAGCAGGGCCACAACTACGGGCTGTACCACGCGCACTCCTACG
>CBIHPE010000263.1:0-3374 GCA_966212015.1 uncultured Frankiales bacterium
TGATGTCGTCCTCGACGTGGACCGCGGCGACGAGCGCGTCGTGGGCGGCCTTGACCCGACCGAGCTCGTCCTCGAGCTCGAGGACCCTGGCACGAAGGCGGCGCACCTCGGAGGCGAGTCGCAGGTCGGTGCTCATGCCGACATGACCAAGAAGGGCCTTCGCCATCGAGGAAGCCTCCACGCTGAGGGATCGAAACCGCCTGGCACTGGCACAAGGCGGGTGCTAACAGTGTGCCGCCGGAGCGGCCCCGGGTCAAGGCTCAGGTCACGAACAGGTCACGGACCGGGACAAACGGCTCACCGCTCCAGGAAGCCGCGCTCGCCGCGCGGCTCGCCCCAGCGCTCCGCTACGAAGTCGACGCGTCCGGGACCGCGCGGGAGCAGCGCGAGCAGCGCCTCGCACGCCTCCCGCGGCCCCTCGGCGACGACCTCCACGCGCCCGTCCTCGAGGTTCGTCGCGGACCCGGTGAGGCCGAGCTCGAGCGCGCGCGCCCGCGTCCACCAGCGGTAGCCGACGCCCTGCACGTGGCCCTTCACGAACGCCTGCAGCCGGACGGCCGGGGTCCCCGCCGCGGTGTGAGCGGAGCGAGCAGCGTCGTGGGGTGGCACTAGCGCGGGTGCCGCGGCCGCGGCTGGCAGCGGGGGCAGGAGTAGGAGCTGCGGTTCATCCAGGCCTCGCGCCGGATCGGGGTGCCGCAGCGGTCGCAGGGCTCGCCCTCGCGACCGTAGGCGTGCAGCGAGCGCTCGAACAGGCCGCTGACGCCCTCGGTGGAGACGTAGAGCGCGTCGAAGGACGTGCCGCCCTGGGCCAGCGACTCGTTCAGGACGTCACGGGCGTGGGCGAGCAGCTCCCGCGCCTTCGGCTTGGTGACGAGCTCGGTCGGGCGGCCGCCGTGCAGCTCGGCCCGCCAGAGCGCCTCGTCGGCGTAGATGTTGCCGATGCCGCTGATGAGCGTCTGGTCGAGCAGCGCGCGCTTGACGCCTGTCGTCTTGGCGCGCAGACGGCGTACGAACTGCTCGTCGTCGAAGTCCGGGTCGAGCGGGTCGCGCGCGATGTGGGCGATCGTCGAGGGGAGCTCCGCTCCCCCGGCCACGACCTGCAGCCCGCCGAAGGTGCGCTGGTCGACGAAGCGCAGCTCACGCCCTCCATCGGTGAAGGCGAACCGGATCCGCAGGTGGGTCTCGATCGGCTTGGTGGCCGGCACGACCAGCAGCTGGCCGCTCATGCCCAGGTGCCCGGTCAGGGCGTCGCCGGAGTCGAGCGGCAGCCACAGGTACTTGCCGCGACGGCGGGCAGCGACGACGGTGCGGCCCTTCAGCAGGTCTGCGAAGTCGCGCGCACCCGCCGTGTGGCGGCGGACGGCGCGGTCGTGGTGGACGTCGACCTGGGCGATGGTGCGACCCGCCACGCCCTTCTCCAGGCCGAGGCGGACGACCTCGACCTCAGGGAGCTCAGGCACTCTCGACAGGCTCTTCGGACAGCCCTCGCCAGGCCTGCTCAGCAGCCTGCTGCTCGGCCTCCTTCTTGCTGGAGCCCGCTCCCTCGCCGCACGGCTCGCCGGCGACCAGCGCCGTCGCCACGAACGCCTTGGCGTGGTCGGGGCCGCTCTCCGTGATCGAGTAGTCGGGGACGCCGAGGCCACGGGCGGCGGTGAGCTCCTGCAGCGCGGTCTTCCAGTCGAGCGCTGCGCCGTCCTGCGCTGCCGCCTGCATCAGCGGGTCGAACAGCTTGCGGACGACGGCTGTCGCGCCCTCGATGCCGCGCTCGAGGTAGACCGCGCCGATGATGGCCTCCATCGTGTCGGCCAGGATGCTCGGCTTGTCGCGGCCACCCGTGACGTCCTCGCCCTTGCCGAGCCGCATCCACTCGCCGAGGCCGAGGGTGCGGGCGACGCCGGCGAGCGCCCGCGTGCTGACGACGCTGGCGCGCAGCTTCGCGAGCGACCCCTCGGCGAGGTCGGGGTGGTTGGTGAAGAGCGCGTCGGTGACGACGACGCCGAGCACCGCGTCGCCGAGGAACTCCAGGCGCTCGTTGGTCGGCAGGCCGCCGTGCTCGTAGGCGTAGCTGCGGTGGGTCAGCGCGCGCTCGAGCAGCTCGGGCTCGAGCCCGACGCCGAGGGCGGCCTCGAGGCGGGTGTAGCCGGTCGGCTTGGAGGTGGGATTGGAGGTCACAGCCGTGCCACCGCGTAGTCGACGGCGTCGCCGAGCGTGAGCAGCCGGTCGAGGTCCTGGTCGTCGATCCGGAAGCCCGGGCGCTGCTGCGCGAGGTCCTCCTCCACGATCTCCACGATCTCGACGAGGGCCAGGGAGTCCGCCTTCAGGTCGTCGACGAAGCGGGTGGTCCGCTCGAGCTTCTCCGGGTCGACCTCGAGCACCGTCGCGATCGCGCCGCGGAGCACGTCGAGGACCTGGTCGGCCGTCATGCCACGGCCTCGAGGGACGCGCGGAGCCGCTCCAGCAGGCCCTCGCCGGCGAGTCGCGCAGCGTGCGCGATGCAGGCGGCGACGTCCTCGGCGTCGGACGCGCCGTGGCCCACCACGGTGATGCCGTCGACGCCCAGCAGCAGCGCCGAGCGGGGCAGCTCCTGGGTCGAGGCCCCCTCGACCGCCTTGAGCAGCACGTTGCCGGTGAAGCCGTCGGTGACGACGACGTCGGCAGGTCCTCCGCGGGGCACGTCATGGCCTTCGACGTTGCCCACGAAGCGGACGGGTGCCTGCTCCAGGAGCCGATGAGCGTCCTTGCGGAGCTGGTCGCCCTTGCCGGGCTCGGTGCCGACGTTGAGCAAGCCGACCCGCGGTGCGACGACGCCGAGCGCCTCGGCGTAGGCGGTGCCGAGCACGGCGTGCGACACCAGCTGCTCGGGCGTCGACTCGGACGTGGCGCCGGCGTCGAGCAGCACGACCGGGCCGTGCGGGGTGGGTACGACGACGGCGACCGCAGGACGGGAGCTGATCCGCCCGAGGGTGAGCACCGCGCCGGCGAGCACGGCGCCGGTGGGGCCGACGGACACCGCGGCGTCCGCCTGTCCGTCCCGGACCAGCTTGTGGATCGTGCGGACCGTCGCGTCCTTCTTGGCGCGGACGCCGCGGGCAGGGTCCTCGTCCATCGCGACCGACTCGGTCGCGGCGACGACAGGAAGGGCCACAGAGCCGGCCCGACCGCGCGCCGCGAGGCGCGCGGCAGCGAGGTCGGGGGGACCGACGAGGACGACCTCGACGGCGGGGTCGCGGTCGACGGCCAGCAGGGCGCCGTCGATCACCGCGTCGGGCGCGTGGTCACCTCCGAGGAGGTCGAGGGCGACACGCACGCTGGCGTCAGACCTCGAGGACGACGCGCTTGTCGTAGCGGCCGCACTCCGGGCAGAAGGTGTGCGG
>CBIHPE010000264.1:0-3373 GCA_966212015.1 uncultured Frankiales bacterium
CGCGGCGCCCGACCCCTACGACGAGGCAGACGACCGGGCCGCCCTGGCCCAGGCCCTCGCCACGCTGCCGCGGCAGTGGCGCGCGGTGCTCGTGCTCCGGTTCTACGACGACCTGGCCGAAGCCGCGACCGCCGAGGCCCTCGGCTGCCCGGTCGGCACGGTCAAGAGCACGACGGCGCGCGCCCTCGAGCGGCTGCGCGGCGTCCTCGGCGAGGAGGTGCCGGTATGTGCGCGGCCCCGGGGCGGCGCCGGCGGCGGGGCCGGGCCGGCGCCCCCCCGGCCGGCGGAGACCGGTGGGCGGCCCTGGTCGCCCGCCGCCGGCGGCGGCAGGCCTGGCAGGCCGGTGCGGTCGGTACGACGGGACTGGCCGTCGTCCTGGCCGGCGTGCTCGCGCTCCAGGGCGGGGGCACGACGCAGACCTTGATCAGCACCGACCCGACGGACACGCCGTCGCCGGTCGAGACGACCGTGGTG
The DNA here is from genome assembly GCA_966212015.1 of uncultured Frankiales bacterium. Taxonomy (GTDB): domain Bacteria; phylum Actinomycetota; class Actinomycetes; order Mycobacteriales; family SCTD01; genus RYN-111. The sequence continues at coordinate 475 of CBIHPE010000264.1, forward strand.
CCGACGCCCACGGCAAGCTCCACGAGCGCCGCAACCACCGCGACCCCGGTCGCGCCGCCCACTCCGGCACCGACATCGACCCCCACGTCGCTCACGGGCGTGCCGCCCGTCGGGGTTCCTGCCGGACCAGTGCGCCTGGCTGCGGTCGGCAGCTGGTCCTACCCCGCCCCGCAGTCGCTCATCGGGTCCTCACCGCGCACCGACGTCCCGCAGCTGCTCCGGAGCTGGGCGGCCTCGGTCAACGAGCGCGGGGGCATCGCCGGCCGGAGGGTCGAGCTCACCGTCATGGACGCCCAGGGATCGAAGGCGCTGCACCAGGACGTCGAGCAGCTCGTGGCGCAGGGCGTCGACGCCTTCGTGCACACCGACGTCGACGACTACGTAGAGAGCTACCTGCGGGGCAAGCGGATACCGGTCCTCGGGGGCGACCTCGGCTCCAGCCTCTGGAGCAGCAGCCCCGTCCTGTTCGCGCAGGGGACGGACGGCACCGCGGTCGCCGACGGCCTCGCCGTGCTGGCTGCCCGGGAGGTCCCGCACGGACACCTCGGCGTGGTCTGCACGGACCTGGACTGCGCGGCACCGGCGAGGCTCATCGAGGACCGGAGAGCCGCGCTCTACGGCCTGGACCCGACCTACCTGGAGCGGCAGCCGACGTCATCGACGGACTACACCGGCGCCGCGATCCGCATGCAGCGGGCGGGGGTGGACGTCGTCGCCATCGCCCTCCCGCCGCAGCAGGCAGCCGGGTTCGCCAGGAACGCGGCGGGCATCGGGTGGAACCCGAAGTACGTCCTGACGTCAGCCCTCGCCACGAACGAGAGCGCGCTCTCCGAGCCGCTGCTGCGCGGCGCGCTCACCCCGCAGCAGGTCCTGCCCTGGCCGGCGGCGCCAACGGCGTACCGGGCTGTGGTCCCGAGCGGTGCGAAGCAGGGCGCCGTCCTGACCTCGGCCTGGGCCTCGACGCAGCTGGCCGAGGCGGTCGTCGGCCGCGCGGGGCCGCTCGGCGGAGACCTGCTCGTCGCCGCGGACCAGCTGTCCGGCAGCACGGCCGGGGGCGCCGTGCCCCCGCTGGCCTTGCACCGCGTCCAGCGCTGCTTCTACGTCGGGCAGGTCGGGACCGGCACGTGGCACGCACCCGACGGGCTCGAGACCTCCTGCGGAAAGCCCTAATCCGCTCGCCCCTCCCTGACACCATGGGCGGGTGCTGACCGACACCGAGCTCGCTGCCGTCCGGGACCTCGAGGCCGAGGTCGTCGCCCACGACGGAGGGCGCCTCAAGCTCGAGCTCGGCATGCTCGGCACCGGCCGGGTCACCACGGCGCTCGAGTGGGACGGCGACCGGCTGGTGGGCTACGCCGGGCGCTACGCCTTCGGCCCACCGGACGAGGTCGCCGGCATGGTGGCCCCCTCGCACCGCCGTCGCGGCATCGCGACCAGGCTCCTGCGCCAGGTCCTCAGCGGCCCGGCGCTGCTCGTGGTGCCACGGCAGACGCCCGCCGGCCAGGCCTTCGCCGAGCGGCTCGGTGGGCGGCTCGACCACTCCGAGCACCTGCTCGCCCTGGCCAGCACCCCCGAGACCCCGGAGGACCCGCGGATCACGGTGCGGGCCGCGAGCGACGCCGACGGGGCGACGGTGCGCCGGCTGCTGAAGGCCGCCTTCGACTGGGAGCCGGCGGAGGACGCCCTCAACCGCTTCGGCGACGCGACGCGGATCATCGAGCTCGACGGGGAGCCGGTCGGCACGCTGCGGGTCAGCAGGCAGCCGGGGTGGGCCGGCGTCTACGGCTTCGCCGTCGACCCCGACCACCAGGGCAAGGGCATCGGTCGTGACGTGCTCGGGCGCACCTGCCGTGAGCTGCGCGCCGACGGCGTGCCGCGCGTGACGCTCGAGGTCGAGACGCAGAACGCGTCCGCGCTGGGGCTCTACACGAGCCTCGGCTTCGTCAACGAGGCGGGCGAGGACTACTGGGAGGTGGAGGTGTAGTGGGCTACGTCGACTGCCAGTCGCTCAGCTACGTGCTCCCGGACGGCCGGGTGCTGTTCGCCGACGCCAGCTTCCGCGTCGGGGACGGTACGAAGACGGCGCTCGTCGGCGCGAACGGCACGGGCAAGACGACGCTGCTGCGCATCATCGCAGGGGACCTGAAGCCCAGTGACGGGGTCGTCGCGCGCGATGGGGGCCTCGGCGTCATGCGCCAGTTCATCGGGTCCATCCGTGACGAGACGGAGGTGCGCGACCTGCTCCTCGACCTCGCGCCGCCGGGCGTCCGGGAGGCCGGCCGCGCGCTCGAGCAGGCCGAGCTCGCGATGATGGAGCACGACGACGAGAAGACGCAGATGCGCTATGCCACAGCGCTTTCGGACTGGGGCGACGCCCACGGCTATGACGCCGAGGTGACCTGGGACGTCTGCACGACGGCGGCTCTCGGCATGCCGTTCGACAAGTGCATGCACCGCAAGCTGAGCACCCTGTCCGGCGGAGAGCAGAAGCGGCTCGCCCTCGAGGCGCTGCTGCGCGGTCCCGACGAGGTGCTGCTGCTCGACGAGCCGGACAACTACCTCGACGTACCGGGGAAGCGCTGGCTGGAGGCTGCCCTCGCGGAGTCGCAGAAGACGGTGCTGTTCGTCTCGCACGACCGCGAGCTGCTCGGCAACGTCGCGACCCGCGTCGTGACCATCGAGGCGCACGGCGCCTGGGTCCACGGAGCCGGGTTCGGCACCTACTACGAGGCGAGGAAGGCCCGTCGCGAGCGGCTGGAGGAGCTGCACAAGCGGTGGGACGAGGAGAACGCGCGGCTCAAGGCGCTGGTCCTCAAGCTGCGCGAGCAGGCCAAGATCAGCCCGGACATGGCCAGCCGCTACTCCGCCATGCAGACGCGGTACGAGAAGTTCCTGGAGG
>CBIHPE010000265.1:0-3292 GCA_966212015.1 uncultured Frankiales bacterium
TGGATCGACTGCGAGATGACCGGGCTCGACCTGGGCTCCGACCTGCTCATCGAGGTCGCGGCGCTGGTGACCGACTCGGAGCTGAACGTCCTCGGGGACGGCGTCGACGTCGTCATCGGCGCGACGGCCGAGGAGATGGGCCGGATGCCGGAGGTCGTGCGGGAGATGCACGCGAGCTCGGGGCTGACCGACGAGGTCCTGAAGTCCACGGTGACGGTGCAGGAGGCCGAGCAGCAGGTGCTCGCCTACCTGCGCGAGCAGGGCGCCGAGAAGGCCCCGCTCTGCGGCAACAGCATCGGCACGGACCGCGGCTTCATCGCCCGCGACATGAAGGAGCTGGAGGAGTTCCTCCACTACCGGATGGTCGACGTCTCGTCGGTGAAGGAGCTGGCTCGCCGCTGGTACCCGCGGGCCTACTTCAACTCCCCCAAGAAGGCCGGCGGCCACCGGGCCCTCGCGGACATCCTCGAGTCGGTCCGCGAGCTGAAGTACTACCGCGCGGCGGTCTTCGTCCCCCTGCCTGGTCCGACCTCGGACGAGGCGGCGGCGATCGCAGCGACGTTCGCCGAGGGATAGGTGTCGCTGCGCGCCGCTTTCGAGCTGGTCGAGGCAGTCCAGGGCGAGGACCCGGAGGCCGCGGTCCGCGCGGTCGAGGCCTTCGACGACGGGGGCGACCGAGACGTCCGGTTCGTGCTCGACACGGCCCGGACGATCCACGCTCTGGTGCGTCCCTCGGGAGCCGACCTGCGGAAGCTGACCCAGTCGCTCCTGGACAGCGCACCCGACCCGGCCTGCGCCGCCGTCGCCCTGGGGCTGCAGGCGCTGGTCGCCTCGGGCGAGGGCGACACCGCCCAGCTGCTGGCGTCGACCAGCCGGGCCGTCGCCCTCCTCGACGACGCATCCCTCCCGGGCCCGCAGCGCTGCCTGGCCTACGTCATCAACGCCGCGGCCCTCAACACCCTGCGGCTGTGGGAGCTGGTCGACGAGCTCTACGCCGCCGCGCTGGCCCACCCGGAGGCTGCCGCTCTGGCGGGGCAGGCGGAGGTCGTGCCGATCAACCGGGTCATCGTCGGCCTCGAGCACGGGCTGGCACTGCTCGAGTGCGACCTTGCCGCCGAGGCCACTGCCCGGCTGCGAGCGACCGCAGAGCTGGTGCCGTCGGCGCTCGCCGCCGACCTGCGCCCGCTGTGGCGTCACGACGCCCTGGCCGCGGCAGACCTGGTCCGGCTCGTGCTCGGCGAGCCGACGGCCGTACCTGTCCCTGACCACGTCGCCGCTCTCGAGGCGGACGGCGACCAAGAAGTGCTGCCCCTGCTGCTCGCCGCCGTGGCGCTGCAGACGTGGCGCGACGCAGGCGACAGCGGTCCCGCAGCGGAGCTCCTGGCGCGCGTCTCGGCGACCTCCGGCGCGCGCAGCTTCCCGCTGTGGGTGCGGGCCAAGGTGCTGGCGGAGAGCGCGCCGAGCGACGCCGTCACCGCGCAGCGCGAGCACACGCGGCTGGTCGACCGGCTGCTGTGGGAGTCGCGCGAGGCCGTCCTCGCGGCCGCTCGCGCCCAGATCAGCAGCGAACGGCGCCGGGCCGAGCACGAGCGGCTCGCCCAGGCCGTCCACACCGACCCCCTCACCGGCCTGCACAACCGGCGTCGCTTCGACGACTGGTTGCAGCGCCCCGGTGCCAGCCCGATCGCCCTCCTGCTGCTCGACCTCGACGGCTTCAAGTCCGTCAACGACCGGTTCGGCCACGCTGCCGGTGACGAGGTGCTGCGCCGGATCGGGTTCCTCCTGCGCGGCGCCGTCCGCCCCGGCGACCTGGCAGTGCGTCAGGGCGGCGACGAGTTCGCCCTCGTCCTGCGGCAGGACGACCTCACGGCGGAGGCGGTCCTGACCCGCTGCGCCGAGATCTCACAGGCAGTCCGCGACGAGCCATGGGGCTCCGGTCTGACGCTCGGAGTCAGCATCGGCGCGGCCCTCGCGCTGGGCGAGATCTCAGGCCAGCAGCTGTACGCCGCGGCGGACGCCGCGCTCTACCGCGCCAAGCGCGAGGGCCTTCCGCCCGTGCTCGAGCTGCTGAACCGCTAGACTCCTCCGCGTTCTTGGTGGGTGTAGCTCAGCTGGTAGAGCACCGGGTTGTGATCCCGGTTGTCGCGGGTTCGAGCCCCGTCACTCACCCCACGCAGGACCGTCAGGGGCCGGACGATTCCGGCCCCTGACTGCTGTCAGTCGCCGGCCAGGACCCACGCGACGCCGTCGGCCCCGTCGCGCACCTCGACGCCCGCTGCGGCGAGCTGGTCGCGGACCTGGTCGGACGTCGCGAAGTCCTTGTCCTGACGCGCCCGCGCGCGGACGGTCAGCAGCGCCTCGACGAGCGGGGCGATCCGCTCAGCGGGGTCGGCCAGGCCTTCTTGGGCCGCGTGGGCCAGCTCCACGACCATGCCGCGCAGGGTGCGTCGGGCGTGGTCAGAGTCGGAGGACTGCAGGGAGTCGGCACCCCAGTCGGTGATCGCCTGCTCGAGCCGGAGGACCGCCTCGGCAGCGGCGTCTGCGTCCCGGTCCGCGAGGGCGCGGTCGAACGCCGACCGGGCCTCGTCGGCAGCCGTGCGCAGCGACGCGGAGGGCGGCTCCTCCCTTGGGGCCTCGGCGATCTCGACGACCTGACGGGTCGCCCCGTCGCGGGTCGCCAGGTCCTCGAACGGCACCTTGCTGCCGGTGGGGAGCACGCGGGACGCCCCGTCGTGCCGGACGGTGACGCCTCCGTTGCCGAAGACCGTGGCCGTCCGGGTGGCGAGGTCGAGGACGAGGGCGGTGTGCTCGTCGACACCGATGACGTGCGCGCCCTCCGGCAGCGACTGCTCGAGCAGGGACAGCCGCCGCTCTCCGAGGTAGCAGAAGGCCGTCGAGTGGCTCCCGCCCTCGGCGTTGTCGTAGTGCGGGATCACCGCCGCACGCAGCCCGGTGAGCCGCTCGAGCAGGTTCAGCCCCGGCACCCACTCCGGGGTGTGTCCGCACTTGTAGACCTCGTAGACAGGGACCGTCACGACGCCGAGGGTCAGGGCTGCGGCAGAGGCGAACGTGACCGTTCCGCCTGACAGGGCCGTCGCCTCGACGGCGTCGTCGAACCCGCTGCTCTCCCAGATGCTCAGCGCGTACGTCGGGCTGCCGGGGCCGGCGAACACCGACCGTGCCGTCCGCACCGCGGTGAGCGCCTTGTCGAGGGCCGCGCCCTCGAGCCGCGGGCGCCAGGAGACACGCGCGGGCGGCCGCCCCACGCAGGCCCGGAAGTTGGGCACACCCT
>CBIHPE010000266.1:0-3289 GCA_966212015.1 uncultured Frankiales bacterium
TAATTCTCACGACCCCGACACGCCGCGGCCGGGGGCACACCGGGGCCCGCCGCGCGGCCGCCCCGCGCCCCTCGGCCCCCGGGCCCCGGCGCGGCACCGGGTCGGGGGCTGCCGGGGACGGCTACTCTGGGGCCTGCCGCCCTTCCTCACCCGCGGCCCGCACCAGAAGCAATTCGGAGAACCGTGGTCGCGCTCGCCCCGCTCAAGGTCCAGGTCATCGGCTACACCCACTTCGACCCGCCGGCGGACGTGCCGTGGGAGACCGACGTGGACGGCGGCCAGGCGCTCGCCGAGTTCGCCGGGCGGGCCTGCTACCAGTCGTGGGCGAAGCCCAACCCGGCCACCGCGACCAACGAGGGCTACCTCAAGCACATCCTCGAGGTCGGTCACCTGTCGGTGCTCGAGCACGGGTCGGTCAGCTTCTACCTGTCCGGCGTCTCCCGGTCGCTCACGCACGAGCTGATCCGGCACCGGCACTTCTCCTACAGCCAGCTGTCGCAGCGCTACGTCCCGGAGCGCGACGCGGCGATGGTCGTGCCCGGCGTCATCGCCGAGGACGCGGAGCTCAACGCGCTGTTCGAGGAGGCGTCAGAGGCGGCGCTGTCGTCGTACACGAAGCTGCTCGAGGGCCTCGAGAAGAAGTTCGCCGACGTCGAGAACGTGACGGCCCGTCGCAAGCAGGCCCGTCAGGCCGCGCGCTCGGTGCTGCCGAACGCGACCGAGACCCGCATCGTCGTGACGGGCAACTACCGCGCGATGCGCCACTTCGTCGCGATGCGCGCGTCGGAGCACGCCGACGTCGAGATCCGCGAGCTCGCGATCGCGATGCTGCGCGAGCTGCAGCGGGTCGCCCCCAACGTCTTCAACGACTTCACGATCAGCACGCTGTCCGACGGCTCGGAAGTCGCTTCGTCTCCTCTCGTCGCTGAGGGATAATCACCGCATGACGACCCCGCCCTTCGGCCGCGTCCTGACCGCCATGGTGACCCCGTTCACCACGGACGGGGACGTCGACTACAAGCGGGCGGGCGAGCTGGCGGCGCGGCTGGTCGACGAGGGTAACGACGGTCTCGTCATCTCCGGTACGACGGGCGAGGCGCCGACGACGCACCGCGCGGAGAAGTCGGACCTGCTCCGTGCCGTCGTGGACGCCGTCGGAGGTCGGGCTCGCGTCGTGGCAGGCGTCGGCAGCAACGACACCGCCCACGCCGTGATGATGGCCGAGGACGCGGCGAAGGCCGGCGCCCACGGCGTTCTCACGGTGACGCCCTACTACAACAAGCCCCCGCAGGCCGGCGTCATCGCGCACACCCTCGCGGTCGCCGAGGCGACGGACCTGCCGGTGATGCTCTACGACATCCCCGGCCGCTCGGGCATCCCGATGACCGAGGCCACGATCATCGAGCTCGCTCGGCATCCGCAGATCGTCGCCATGAAGGACGCCAAGCTCGACCTCGAGTCGACGTCGCACGTGCTGCGCGAGACCGACCTCGCCTACTACTCCGGCCAGGACGCGGTGACCCTGCCGATGCTGGCGATCGGGGCCGTCGGCGTCGTCGGCACCTCGACGCACTTCGTGGCACGGCAGACCCAGGAGATGATCGCGGCCTACCTCGCCGGCGACGTCACCCGGGCCCGCGCGATCCACGAGTCGGTGCTGCCGATCTACACCGGCATCTTCCGCACCCAGGGCTGCATCCTCGTGAAGGCCGGACTCGCGCTGCTCGGCTTCCCCGTCGGTGGTCACCGGCTCCCCCTCGTCGAGGCGACGCCCGACGAGATCACTCAGCTCAAGGCCGATCTGCAGGCGGCTTCCGTCCTGTGACGCTGTGACGCCTGACAACAGGACGGACGGAACCACCCTGTGAGCCACCCCCACCCCGAGCTCGGCCTGCCCCCCGTCCTGCCCCCTCACGGCCTGCGGGTCGTGGCGCTGGGCGGGCTCGGCGAGATCGGTCGCAACATGACCGTCTTCGAGTACGACGACAAGCTGCTGATCGTCGACTGCGGCGTGCTGTTCCCCGAGACCGAGCAGCCCGGCGTCGACCTGATCCTCCCGGACTTCTCCTACATCCGGGACCGGCTCGACGATGTCGTCGCAGTCGTGCTGACGCACGGGCACGAGGACCACATCGGTGCCACGCCGTACCTGCTCCGGGAGCGCAAGAACATCCCGATCATCGGCAGCCGCTTCACCCTCGCGCTGCTGACGGCGAAGCTCAAGGAGCACCGGATCGAGCCGGTGACCCAGGAGGTCGTCGAGGGCGAGACCGTCGAGCTCGGGCCGTTCGAGGTCGAGTTCTTCGCGGTCAACCACTCCATCCCCGACGCGATGGCGATCGCCATCCGCACCGACGCCGGCCTGGTCCTGCACACCGGCGACTTCAAGATGGACCAGCTGCCGCTGGACGGCCGGCTCACCGACCTCGGCGGCTTTGCGCAGCTCGGCAAGGAGGGCGTCGACCTGCTGCTCTCGGACTCCACGAACGCCGAGGTCCCCGGCTTCGTCACTCCCGAGCGCGAGATCGGCCCGATCCTCGACGAGGTCGTCCGCACTGCGCGCGGTCGCGTCGTCGTCGCCTGCTTCGCCTCCCACGTGCACCGCGTCCAGCAGGTGCTCGACGCCGCCGAGCGGCACAAGCGCAAGGTCGCGTTCGTCGGCCGCTCGATGGTCCGCAACATGGGCGTCGCCTCCGACCTCGGGCTGCTGCGCATCCCCGACGGGATCGTCGTCGACATCAAGGCCGTCGAGAAGCTCGAGGCCAACCGTGTGCTGCTCGTCTCGACTGGCTCCCAGGGCGAGCCGCTCTCGGCGCTGTCGCGGATGGCCAACCGCTCGCACCACCAGATCCGCATCGACGAGCACGACACCGTCGTGCTCGCCTCGTCGCTGATCCCCGGCAACGAGAACGCCGTCTACCGCGTCATCAACGGGCTGTCTCGCTGGGGTGCGCGGGTGGTGCACAAGGGCGTGGCGAAGGTGCACGTCTCCGGCCACGCGCCGGCCGGCGAGCTGCTCTACCTGCTCAACGCCGTGAAGCCGTCGAACCTGATGCCGATCCACGGCGAGTGGCGGCACCTGCGCGCCCACGCCGAGCTCGGCCGGCTCACGGGTGTCGACAGCATCGTGCTCGCTGACGACGGCGTGGTGGTCGACCTCGTCGACGGTCGCGCCTCGATCGTCGGGGCGGTGCCGTGCGGCTACGTCTACGTCGACGGGCTCGAGGTCGGTGACGTCGGGGAGACCACCCTGCGCGACCGCCGCATCCTCGGCGAGGAGGGCTTCATC
>CBIHPE010000267.1:0-3277 GCA_966212015.1 uncultured Frankiales bacterium
GTCACCCTCGAGCCCTGCACCATGTGCGCCGGCGCAGTCGTGCTCTCGCGCGTGGCCAGGGTCGTCTACGGGGCCGTCGACGACAAGGCGGGAGCCGCCGGCTCGCTCTGGGACGTGCTGCGAGACCGGCGGCTCAACCACCGCCCGGAGGTGATCAGCGGCGTGCTGGCCGAGGAGTGCTCAGCGCAGCTGCTCGCCTTCTTCGCCGGCCACCGCTGACTACAGGGTGGTGACGACCTCGTCGTAGTCGAGGCGCGGGAGCCGGTCGAACCAGGCGTCCTCACCCGGGTGGCCGACGTTGACGACGAGGACCGACTTCGTGCGGCTGTCGCCGAAGAACTCGGCGTCGACGCCGTCGCGGTCGAACCCGCCCATCGGGCCGGCGGCGAGGCCCGCCGCGCGGATCGCGAGGATCAGGTAGCCGGTCTGCAGGAACGCGTTGTCGCGGCCGATGCCGTGCCGGACCTGCTCGTCCGGGAAGCGGTCCTTCGCCTCGGGAAGGTGCGGGAACGTCTTGGGGAACTGCTCGTGGAAGTCGACGTCGTAGCCGACGACGAGGGTCAGCGGGGCGCTCTCCGTCTTGGCGCGGTTGCCCTCCATGAGGTGCGGCAGCAGGCGCGCCTTCGCCTCCGGCGTGCGGATCGCCAGGATCCGCAGCGGCTGCGCGTTCATGAGGGTCGGCCCGAACTTCGTGAGGTCGTAGATCGCCTGCAGCCGCTCGTCGGTGACAGGCTCGCTGCTGAACGAGTTCGCGGTCCGCGCCTCCCGGAAGAGCAGGTCGGCGGCGGCGTCGTCGAGGACGAGCGGGCGGAGGTCGAGGGCGGTCATGGCTGGCTCCAGAGGTTGAGGTCCTGCTGGCGTCAACTATGTTGAACATTCAGTTATTGCACAAGCAACTGTGTCGGTGATCACAGGTGCCGCTCCGGTAGTGTCTTCGCCGGTGGCGTGTCCGAGCGGCCGAAGGAGCACGCCTCGAAAGCGTGTGAGGGGGCAACTCCTCCGTGGGTTCAAATCCCACCGCCACCGCCACACGAACCTGGAGCCGGGAACCGTGGGTTCACATCCCACCGCCACCGCCACACGAACCTGGAGCCGGGAACCGTGGGTTCACATCCCACCGCCACCGCCACACGAACCTGGAGCCGGGAGCCGTGGGTTCACATCCCACCGCCACTTCCCGCCCTGAGCCAAGGGGCCTGAGCTGACCGGCGTCGTCGTCATCACCGGTCCGCCGTGCTCGGGCAAGTCAGCCCTCGGCCGGCTGCTCGTCCCGGCTCTCGTGCCGGTCGAGGTCGACGCCCTGTTCGACCGCCTGATGCCGGACTCCGACCGCAACCGGGCCGACCGGCTGCGGGCCTACGGCGCTGCCCACCTGATGGCGCGCCGGGTCCTCGACAGCGGCCGTCAGCCGTACCTCGAGTGCACCTATGCCCGCCGCGACCAGCGTGCCTCGCTCGTCGAGGTGCTGGCTGACGTCCCGCTGCACGTCGTCGAGCTGCACGTGACGGCCGACGAGGCTGCCGCGCGGTTCGCGCAGCGCGACCAGGTCACCGACCTCACCGAGGAGTCCCTCCGCGAGAAGGTCGAGGGCTTCCCCTGGTCCGAGCAGGCGCTGCGGCTCGAGCCCGGCCCGCCGACGGAGCTGGCCTGGCGCGTGCTGCAGTGGCTCGAGACCGGCCCGGAACCGATCGAGCCCGGCGCCTGGGTCGAGCAGGGTGGGGACTGACGACGCAGCGGCAACCGTGCTGGAGCGGGCGCCGCGCGGCCAAGCGCAAAGTGGCCGGCTCGGGCGAGCAACGTCGCCGTTGCGTCGGCTAGGACGCAGAAGCAGCACGATGAGCACGTGGCGGGACCGAGCCACGCTCGGCGGCACGAACCAGCGGGCCACTCCGCTGCTTTGGCGTCAGGGGAACTCGCTGACGCTGGTGACGTCGGCGACCTGGAGCGAGTAGCTCTCGTAGAAGGCCTCCCGGCCCCGACGCTGCGCAGCGCGGTGCTCGAGGTGGGTGCGCCAGCCGTCGTGGGAGGCCCGGTCGGCGAAGGTGACGAGGGTGACCCGCTCGCCGTCCTCGGACGTGAACGCCTTGTGCTCGACGTAGCCCGGCATCGACATCGCGAGGTCCGACATGCGGGCGGCCGTGTCGCCGTACTCGTCCAGGTTGTCGGGGCGGAGCCGCGAGCGGAACACCGTGACGACCTGACCCGGAGCGAACGTCATGTCGGCAGCCTGACACGTCAGGTGTCGGGTCGGAGACAGAAACGGACAGTCCGGACAGGGCACGGTGCAGGCAGCTGGCCGAGGGGCCAGGTCCTTCTCCCCAGGAGCGCACATGAACGAGAACGACATCTACCCCGAGGACCCGACGCTCGAGATCGACGACGTCGAGGGCCACGGCCTCAAGGAGGTAGCCGCAGGGCTCGGTGCCGCCGCAGTCCTCGCCGGCGGAGCCGCAGGCGCGACGCAGCTGGCGAGCAGCTCGCTGTCGGTGCACCCGAGCAGCACCACCGGCCCGAGCATCTCGGTGCAGGTCGGCGACCCGGTGGGGACCGCTGACAAGGCCGTCGACTCGAGCATCACCGGCGTGCAGCAGACCCGCGACGCCGCCCTCGCGAAGGCCGACGCCAAGGTCGTCCGCGCCCAGCAGGTCGTCGACCGCGCCCCGGGCAACGTCGCCGGCATCGTCTCCGACGTGAGGTCCGACCTGTCGAGCACCACCGCGTGGGCCGGCGACGTCAAGGACGCCGCGAAGGGCGCCGTCAAGGGCGAGGTGCACGGTGCGTCGACGATGGCGACCTCCACGACGACCACGGCCGGCAGCACAGTCGACAGCACCACCACGACGGTCGACTCGAAGGTCGACCACACGACGACGACCGCGGCCACGACGGTGCGCGCCGCCGACCGCAAGGTGGCGACGATCCTGTCCGTCACGACGACCACCGCGCTCGACGGCGTCCACACGGCCAAGGTCGTGCTGCACGCCGCCGACGACGGCGTCAGCGCCTCCGCGGGGAGCGGCTGGGTGCTCGTCAAGGCCGGCGACCAGATCCTGGCGCAGGTCCACATGACCGACGGCACCGCCACCGCGAGCTGGACCATGCCGCTCGTCGGCGGCCACTCGGTCAGCATCAGCTACACCGGCGACAACGTGTTCGCGCCGTCGCTGCGGACCATCACGCTCTAGCCACGAACCACGGCGGCCCCGCGCCCCCGGGCACCGAGCCGGGGCGCCCAGGGTGGGGGGGGTGGGGGGTGAGGAAACGCCGGGGGGTGGGC
>CBIHPE010000268.1:0-3236 GCA_966212015.1 uncultured Frankiales bacterium
GGCGACCGGACCGGTCGTCGCCCGCAAGACCGTCGACCTCATCGGCTTCAGCCGCAAGGAGGTGCCGTTCACCTGGACGCCGAAGGCGTTCGGCCCGCAGCGGCTCGTGGTCACGGTCGACGAGGGCAAGCGGCTCGCCGAGGCCGACGAGAAGAACAACGCGCAGTCCGTCCTCGTCGAGGTCACCCCGGCGTCGCCGAAGGTCCTCGTCGTCGACGACGACGGCAAGATCGGTGGCGACACCGCCCTGGCCGGCGCGCTCGCCGCGCTCGGGGTCCCCTACGCGATCGCCGAGAAGCACCCGACGGCCGCGGTCATGAGGCAGTACCGGGCCGTGCTGTGGCAGACCGGCATCGAGCGCTACCTCGGCCAGCTCGACGCCGGCGACCAGAAGGAGATCGCGGCCTACCTCGCGAGCGGCGGCAAGCTGCTGCTCGCCGGCAACCGGCTGTTCGACGCCCTGGGCTCCGCGCCGTCGCGCACCAACCCCACGGCCACGGACACGGCCATCTCGTTCCTCGGCCACTGGTTCGGCGCGCGCTTCAGCGACGGGTCCTACAACGTCGTCCAGTCGAAGATCCTGAGCGTCACCGGCCAGGGCGTGCTCGAGGGGTACGCCGAGCAGCTGGCGGTCCCGCCCGGTCGAGGCGTCTTCCAGGTGGCCGGCCTGTCCAGCAAGGGCCCGGCCGGCAACGGCAAGACCAACCTGCCGTTCGGCACCGCCGCGCCGGCGATGTCCTTCCCGGTCGACCGCTACCCGACGGTGAAGCCGCAGAGCGAGAGGCCTGCCCTGGGCATCTCGGTCAAGGGCGACGCGGCGCACAAGGGCTTCCGCTCCATCGCCCTCGGCTACAGCTTCACGTCGCAGACGCACGCCGACCAGACCGTGAAGCTCGTGAAGAGCGCCCTCACGTTCTTCGGCGTCGCGACGGGTGCGCCGCTGTCCAGCCCCACCCCGGTCATCTACCACTCGCCGCTGCGCGACTGGCAGTCCGGCCAGGGCGCCCCGGTCGCCGCTGAGGTGATCGGTGCGGGCAGCAGCCCGGTCGTCCTGCACTACCGGCGGCACGGCCACGGCGGCTACTACGCCGTGAAGATGACGCCGGGCAGCAAGCCGGGTACGTACAACGGGGTCATCCCGAGCTACGCGCTGCAGCCCGAGGGCCTGGACTACTACCTGTCCGCCGGGAAGGTCACGAGCCCGCTCGCGGCCGCCTCCGGCCAGTACGCGCACAGCATCGGCGTGCACATCCCGGCGACCGGCAGCCCACTGCCGATCCTGAAGAGCAGCGCGACGGTGCCTGGCGACAAGACGCCGAGCCGCCCGAGCAGCAACCCCGGCGGTGGCCTGGCCGCCACCGGCGGCACCCCGCTGCTCGCGGTCTGCGCCCTCGTCCTGCTGGCCGGCTCAGCGGTGGCCCTTCGCCGCCGAGCCTGACGGCCACCGACCGGCGACCCCGTTTCCACAGCACTCTGGTGCTGTGGAAACGGGGACGGGTCAGCTGCTGAGGTCGGTCGTGTGCCGCTCCCAGGAGAACGGCCCGAACGTCCCGTCGTTCCGAGGGCTGATCGTGAGCTTCAGCCACTCCAGCGGGAACGTGCTGCCGTGCACCGTGATCCGGTGGAAGCCGGGCACGACGTAGCCGGGGTGCGCGGACGCGACGGACGCCGCGCAGGGCACGGTCGTCGCGTTCGGCCCCTCCGTCTCGCACGCGCTCGCGGCGTCGAACGGGTTGTCCGAGCGGTAGACGTGCGAGTCGCCGTTGAACAGCAGCACCGGCTTGCCGAGGCCGTTGGTGTGATCGGCCAGGCTCTTCACGACCGGCTCGTAGTTGGTGAGGTGCGCCGGGCTCTTGCCGTCCACGTCCCACATGTCGGCCTGCGTGATGACGACGACGGCGTGCGCGCCGTCGGCAGCCGCCTGCGCGAACGCGGCGTCGAGCCAGCGCAGGTCCGCTGCCGTGCGGGCGACCCGCTCGTCGTGCTGCTGCGCGGTCTCGGTCGCGGCGCCGAACCAGGGATCGGCGTCGTTGTTGGAGCCGCCGGGCAGGTTCAGGGTGACGAACTGGACGCCCTTGCGCTGCCAGCGCACGTTCTCGACGTAGGCCGCGTCCTCGGGGTGTGCCGGGTCGTACGCCGTGGCCTGCGACGTGACGTGCAGGTTGCCCTGACCGAGGGTCTGGCCGGGGGTCGGGAAGAAGACCGAGCGGATCAGGTCGAGGTTCGCGACCGGGTTGCCGTCGGCGTAGTCGACGCCCTTGCCGCCACCCTCACCGGGCTTGTGGCAGTCGGCCCACTCGTTGTCGCCCGGCGTGTAGACCAGGGACTGCTGGAAGCGGGTGAACAGCTGCTCGACGGAGCGGTCGTAGGCCTCGGTGCAGTTCTGCTTCCCCGAGTGGATGTCGCCGACGTGCACCACGTCGCTCACGTCGGGGTCGGCGTTGATCTGGTCGATGAAGGCGGGCGTGTCCTTGAACTCGGCCGTGTCGGAGTTCGTCGTCCCGTAGGGCGCGTCGCCGAACAGCGCGAGGTAGGTCGCGCCGTTGGTCTTCGCCTGGGCGGTGCCCGGAAGCGCGGTGAGGAGGCCGCACACGGTGAGCGCGGCGCCGGTGAGAAGGAGTGGTGTGCGTCGGGTCATGACGCTGCAGGCTGCTGATGCCAGGCGACGGTGAGACGTCCGTCACGTGAACGCTCGAGGAAGCCTGGGGCGGCGGTAGAAGGGCACCTACTCCTGGGTAGCCTGCGGGCAACGTTTCTGAGCTGGGAGTGTGTGCGTTGAAGGAGATCCTCGAGGCGATCCTCGCCGGTGAGTCCCCCGCGGGGCTGGCCGTCCCCGAGTCCTACAGGGGCGTCGTCGTCCGCAAGGACGAGGTCGGCATGTTCGAGGGCGTCGCTTCTCGCGACAAGGACCCCCGCAAGAGCCTGCACGTCGACGAGGTCGCCACCCCCGAGCTCGGCCCGGGCGAGGCGATCGTCGCCGTCATGGCCAGCTCGGTGAACTTCAACACGGTCTGGACCTCGATCTTCGAGCCGGTCAGCACCTTCGGCTTCCTCGAGCGCTACGGCCGCACGGCCAACGGCAAGAAGCACGACCTGCCCTACCACGTGGTCGGCTCCGACCTCGCCGGCGTCGTCCTCGCCGTCGGCCCGGGCGTCTCCAAGTGGAAGGCGGGCGACCAGGTCGTCGCGCACTGCCTCTCGGTCGAGATGGAGGACCCCGAGGGCTACGACGACGC
>CBIHPE010000269.1:0-3123 GCA_966212015.1 uncultured Frankiales bacterium
AGCCCGAGGGCGACCGCCTCGACCCCGGCCGCCTGCCGTAACCCTCGAGCAGCACTGTGCGGGCTCCCCGCGTGTGTGGACGCGGAGAGCCCGCACAGTGCGCCCGTGCGAGTGATGTGTGCGCCGCCGAGCGCGATTCTCACGCGGGAGGACGGCACGGATCCTCGGCCGACGCGATGCGTGCGCCCCTGAGCGTGATTCCTACGCGGGAGGACGGCCCGCATCGCCGGCTACTCGCCGCAGAGCGGCTCCAGGAACTGCCGCTTCTGCGCCGCTGTGAGCTGAGTGCTCTTCTCGATCAGCGGTCGGAACCGGGCGCACGCGGCGCTCTTCTGGGCGGGAGTCAGGCTCGCCGACCCGCTGCCCGTCGTGAGCGTCTGCGAGAAGCCGGTCGTCGACCCGCCCCCTGAACCGCTCGACGAACCCGACCCGCTGAAGGCGCCGGCATCGAACTCGCTGGTGTCGTCCTTGGCCGGCGGCGTGATCTTCACGGCGATCCCGAAGTCGGTGAAGTCGATCTCGAGGACACCGCTGTCGGTGGTCACCCTCCGGAGCAGGCCGTCGTCGTCGACGTAGACGTGCCCGCTGCTGCTCGCGAGGTCCACGGCATGCACGTCCTTGCCGTGGTGGGCAGTGCCGACGACGCGGTACTCGGTCACGTGCCGGCCGTCGATGCTGGCGTCTCCGACCTTCGTGATCCTCGCGTGGTCAGCACGCAGCTGGTCCAGTGCCCGCGTCGGGTCGAGGCTCGCGAACCCGGAGTCCTTGGACGCGTCGGCCGTGAGGTGCACCCAGTGCTTGCCGGGCTCGAGGCCCGGCGTACCGGGTTGCGCAACCCAGACGTCCTTGCCGATGGCCCGCATCTCACCGGAGGCGCTCGCCTCGCTCGGCCTGCCGCTGGTCGGGCTACCGCCGACGTAGCGGAGGTCGTAGGCGTGGTGGCGGAAGTCGACGACGCCCGTCACGACCTGCGTGAACTCCCCGGCCGTGAGGTGCATGGTCATGCGTGCTGTTCCTGCGTTCGTCGTGCTGACCAGGAAGCTCTGCGGCCCCGCCTTCGCGGTGCCGTGCCAGGTGACGGCTGTGACGGTGCCGGCGAGGGCGACCACCGCGAGGGACGCGGCGGCGATCGTCGTACGACGCCTGTCCTGCTTGCGGCCACGGGCGACGACCGCCTCGTAGCGGGCGGGGTCGTCGGCAGGGATCGGGGCCTCCCGGAGCAGGGTGATCATCTGGTCGTCGTTCACGGGTTCACCTCGGTGAGCTCGGGGGAGAGGGCGGCGCGCAGCTTGGCGAGGCCGCGGGAGGACTGGGACTTGACCGTGCCGGGGGAGCAGCCGAGGACGCGGGCGACCTCGGCCTCCGGAAGGTCCTCGACGTGCCGGAGGACGACGACGGCGCGCTCGCCCTTCGAGAGGGTGAGCAGGGCCCGGCGGAGCCGGTCGCGCTCGTCGGACTCGGGGTACGGGTCGTGGCCACCCTCGGGGAGGGCCTCGGTGGCGACCTCGCCGCGCCACCTGCGCTGCCACCGCGAAGCGTGCGTGTTGACGATCACGGTGCGCAGGTAGGCGTCCGGCGAGCCCTGGGCCGCCACCCGGTCCCAGACCCGCATCAGCTTGGTCAGCGCGATCTGGAGCAGGTCCTCGGCGTCCGCGGGGTTGCCGGTGAGGAGGTACGCGGTCCTGAGGTGGCGGTGCGAACCGCCCGCCACGAAGTCGCGGAACGCTGCTGGGTCTCTCATCGACATCCCCCTTCGCGGGACGGTCCCGCACTCTCCTACACCGGTTGGACGGCCCGCGGGGTTGTCACGGTTTGTCGGTGAGATCCGGCCGACATCCAGAACCCATCGGTGCGCCGAACGGCAATGAGCAGACACGAACGCGGTCCGCGTACATAGGATGCGGTTCCAGAGCACGAACCCGACTGATGACGGGGAGGTGGAGCACATGGCAGGGACGCGTGGTGTGTCCGCTGGGGGTGCCTCCGACGAGGGCGCCGACCTGAAGGCGCAGGTGACCTTCCTCGAAGAGGAGATCGCCGTGCTGCGGCGCAAGCTGTCCGACTCGCCGCGCCAGGTCCGGGCGCTCGAGGAGCGCCTGACCGAAGCGCAGCAGTCGCTGGCGAGCGCCACCGGCCAGAACGACCGGCTCGTCAGCACCCTCAAGGAGGCGCGCGACCAGATCGTCGCCCTCAAGGAGGAGGTGGAGCGGCTCGCGCAGCCGCCCAGCGGCTTCGGCTACTTCCTCGGCATCCACGACGAGGACACGGTCGACATCTTCACGGGCGGTCGCAAGCTCCGCGTCACCGTCAGCCCCGCGGTCGAGGTCAAGGACCTGCGCAAGGGGCAGGAGGTCATGCTCAACGAGGCCCTCAACGTCGTGAAGGCGCTGGACTTCGAGAAGCAGGGCGACGTCGTCATGCTCAAGGAGGTCCTCGAAGGCGGGGACCGCGCGCTCGTCATCGGTCACACCGACGAGGAGCGGGTCGTGATGATCGCCGACTCGCTGCAGGACCAGCCGATCAAGGCCGGCGACTCGCTGCTGCTGGAGACCCGCAGCGGCTACGTCTACGAGCGCATCCCGAAGTCCGAGGTCGAGGAGCTCGTCCTCGAAGAGGTGCCGGACATCAACTACTCCGACATCGGCGGCCTCAGCGCGCAGATCGAGTCGATCCGCGACGCGGTCGAGCTGCCGTTCCTGCACAAGGACCTGTTCAAGGAGCACCAGCTGCGGCCGCCGAAGGGCGTGCTGCTCTACGGCCCTCCCGGCTGCGGCAAGACGCTCATCGCCAAGGCCGTCGCCAACTCGCTCGCCAAGAAGGTGGCCGAGGTGACCGGCAAGCCCGAGGGCCGCGCGTTTTTCCTCAACATCAAGGGCCCGGAGCTGCTCAACAAGTACGTCGGCGAGACCGAGCGGCACATCCGGCTGATCTTCCAGCGGGCGCGCGAGAAGGCGACCGAGGGCACGCCGGTCATCGTGTTCTTCGACGAGATGGACTCCATCTTCCGCACCCGCGGGTCAGGTGTGTCCTCCGATGTGGAGACCACGATCGTGCCGCAGCTGCTGTCGGAGATCGACGGAGTCGAGACGCTCGAGAACGTCGTCGTCATCGGTGCCTCCAACC
>CBIHPE010000270.1:0-3019 GCA_966212015.1 uncultured Frankiales bacterium
AAGGTCACCGTCACGCCGAAGCCCTCGACCAGCGCCTCACCGACGACGTCGACCCCCAGCCGCACAGCGGCCAACAACCCCTGCACCACCTGAGGCGACGGAACGATGTGACGGGGACAGCGTCAGAGCGCTGTCGCTGTCACATCGTCGCGGAGCGGCGAGGGGGCGTCCGCGCCGACGAAGCGAGCGCCGACCCGCTCAGCCGAAGGTGAGCGAGCCCGTCGTCGGGACCAGCAGCACGAGGGTCTTGCCGGGGCGCAGCCCGATCTGCTTGCCCGCGGCGTTGTAGTAGCGGGTCGCGCCGAAGCCCGCCCGCTTCCAGGTGCCGCCGAGGCGCTGGCCGTCGCGCAGGACCGTGACGGAGCCGCTGCCGGTGCTCTTCGTGTAAGGGGTGGGCTGCCCGTGGACGTCCTTGAAGCGGCTGCCCTGGATGACGACCCGCTGGACGACGACGTTGCTGGGGGCGACGCCGGGCATCGGAGTGCCGTTCTGGGTGACCGACCAGGTCTTGCTCGCCGCGTTGTAGGTCAGACCGACCTTCGTGAACGGCGAGAACGACGCGACCGCGTGCGAGGTCGCGACGCCCGTCGTCGGCACCGCGGCGCCGAAGGTGAAGCCGACGTCCTTCGCGCTGTTGGTCGGGTTGAGCGACGACAGCTTCGCCAGGTCGACGAAGAAGTTGCGGGCATCGCGGCGCTGAGCGCCGAGGCGGTAGGCGGACGAGAAGTCGTCGTAGGACCCGTCCTTGAGCCAGCCGGAGCGCTGGGCGGAGCGGAAGATCGCGAGCACGCCCCGGTTGGCGCCGGAGAACCCGAGCGGCGGGTCGTCGTAGGCGCGCAGCACGTTGACGTCGGACTCACGAGCCGAGCGGACCGGGCCGACGTCGCCGGAGCCGGCCTGCTTCACCTCGTAGATCGCGAGGAAGCGGGTGAGACCGCCCTCCACGAGCTCCTGGTAGACGACCGACGCGCGGCCGATGCCCTTCTGGTACGGCCGCGCGAGCGGCGCGTTGTCGATCTTGACCGCGACGACGGGTCCGCCCGTGGTCGCGGAGCCGGTCAGCGCGTCGAGCACGACCGGGGCGGGCGTCGGTGAGGCTGAGGGGGTCGGGGAGGCCGACTCGACGGCAGCGGGCTTCACCGTCGTCTTGTGGGAGCCGCTGCAGGCGGCCACGGCACTGAGCGCAGCCGCAACGATGACGGCAGACCTGCAGGAAAGAGCACGGGAACGCATGGATTCGAGGGTAAGTGGGCAGGTCGTCCCTTCTCGCCGACTCGCCCAAGAGTGACGCCGTTCTAGCGTGGCGGTGTGCCCTCGAACCTGCTCTCGACCCTCACCGCCGGCCTCGTGGCCGACCGCGACCCCGCCCAGCCGCTCCTGACCTACGTCGACGGCCCCGCCAGGATCGAGCTGTCCGGCTCGACGACGGCGAACTGGATCAGCAAGACGGCGAACCTGCTGACGCAGGGGTACGGCGGTCCCGAGCGGGTCGGGCTCCTGCTCCCCCTGCACTGGCAGACGCCCTGCCTGCTGCTGGGCGCGGTGGCAGCGGGTGCCACCGCCGTCATCGCCTCGAGCCCCGAGCAGCTCGCGGGCTGCGACGTCGCGTTCACCACCGCCGATGACGCGGAGGCAGCCCTCGACGCGGGCGTGGACGAGGTCTTCGCGTGCTCGATGACGCCGTTCGCGACGCGCCTCGCCGTCGTACCGCCTGGGGTGAACGACGCCGCCGTCGAGATCCCCGGCTACGGGGACCACTTCGGCGGCCGCCCTCGGGAGGCACGGCTGGAGCTCGGAGGCAGTGCCGTCGACGTACTCGCCCTGGACGTGACCGCCTCGGACCGGGTGCTCGTGTGCGACCTGCTCACCGCGCTGGGCGCGCTGCGGGCCGGGGCGGCCGTGGTGCTCTCGCCCTCGGGCGAGGCGGCACCTCAGGAGGGCGTGACCCGCTCCTTCGCGTAGAGCTCGCGCGAGTGCGGGTCCGGCTGGGCCAGGTCCATCAGCAGCGAGAGCGGGATGTGCGCCTTGAGGAGGGCGACCACGCGGTCGTCGGCGCTGCGGGGGCTGGGGAGGGTCGAGGACGGCATGTGCGTCTCCGGGTGTCTGGACTGGGGGGAAGCGTGCACCTATCCATCGACTCGCCCGGGTTGCGCGATAAGGGGCCGAACGGGTGGTCTTAGCGCGATCTGGCCGTGCGCCGGGTGATCTGGGTCTCGTCCCCCAGGCTGAAGCTGTCGCCGACCTGCTCGAGCGCCAGCCGGGCCAGCACCTGCTGCTCGGTGGCGACCCGCTCGCTGCGACCGCGGCCGACGAAGCTGACCGCCCAGTGCAGCACCGTCGTGATGCGGCTCTTGAACCCGACGATGTAGACGATGTGCACCGCCAGCCACAGCAGCCACGCGATGAACCCGCTGAACCTCAGTCCCTTGACGCTCGCGACCGCGTGGAACCGGCTGACCGTCGCCATCGATCCCTTGTCCTTGTAGACGAACGGCGTCCGCGGCTTGCCCTTGATGACCTTGGCGGCGTGCCGGGCCCCCTGGATGGCGACCTGCGCGACGCCGGGGTAGTCGTTGAGGCTGGCCATGTCGCCGATGACGAAGATCTCCGGGTGGCCGGGGAGGGTCGTGTCGGCGAGCGTCTTGATGCGGCCGGCCCGGTCGGTCTCGGCGCCGGTCTGCTCGGCCAGCGTCTTCGCGAGCTCTGACGCGCTGACCCCGGCAGCCCAGATCTTGCAGAAGCTCGGGATGAGCGTACAGTGGCCGTGCTCGTCCTCCACGGTCACGCCGTCGCGGTCGACGTCGACGACCTTCTTGCCGAGCTGCACCTCGACGCCGATGTGGTTGAGGCGCTTCTGCGCGTTGGCGCTGAGGTGGTCGCCGAACGACCCGAGGACCTCGGGCGCGAAGTCGACGAGGACCACGCGGGCGGTGCGGGGGTCGATGTTGCGGAAGTCACCGACGAGGGCGCGGCGGGCGAGCTCGCTGATCTGGCCCACCATCTCGACACCGGTGGGGCC
>CBIHPE010000271.1:0-2984 GCA_966212015.1 uncultured Frankiales bacterium
CGCCGGCACCGACCGGCAGGTGCGCGGCAGGCTGCTGGCCGTGCTGCGTGACGCGTCCGACCCGGTCGACGGGTCGGTGCTCGCCCAGGTGTGGGACGAGCCGGTCCAGCGGGCCAGGGCGCTCGACGGGCTGGTCGCCGACGGGCTGGTGGACCCGCTTCCTGACGGTCGCTACGCGCTGCCCGGCTGAGGCAGCAGCGAGCGCACCTTCTCGACCAGGTGGACGAGGTTCTCCTTGCGCAGGTAGCCGTCGATGGCCGGCTCGCCCTCCGCGACGTCCGCCAGGTCCAGGGCGGTGCACAGCAGCACGACGACGGACGGCGCCGCGGCCTTCATCGACGGCGCCGCTTGCACGCCGGTCATGGCACCGACCAGCTGGTTGTCGAGCAGCACGAGGTCCGGCAGCTGCTCGCCGACCAGCCGGATGCCCTCCTCGGCCGTCACCGCCGTCCCGACCAGCTCGAGGTCGGGCTCGGTGGCCAGCAGGATCTCGATCACCCCGCGCACCGTCGGGTCATCCTCGACGAGCACCACGCGATGGGTCATGCAGGCACCGGGAAGGTGACCCAGAAGGTGGCGCCTTCGCCGGCCCTGGAGCTGACCCCGAGGGATCCGCCGTGCGCCGTGACGAGGCGCTTCACGATGGACAGTCCGAGGCCGAACCCAGGGAGCTGCCGGGAGCGGCTGCTGTCGGTGCGGGTCCACCGCTCGAACAGGGTGGCCTGCTCCGACTCCGCGATGCCGGGGCCCTGGTCGCGCACGTCGAAGCGCACCTGATCGCCCTCCGCTCGGGCGCTCACGACGACCGACGTGTCCTCCGGGGCGTGCTTCAGCGCGTTGCCGACCAGGTTGTCGAGGACCTCGCGGACCATCTCGCGGTCGCCCCTGAGCAGCTGCGGCGTGCCGTCGGTCACCCGCACCTCGATGGGCCGGCCGCTGCTGGCCTGCGCGTCCCGGGCCAGCCGGTCGAGCAGCTCCGTCACCTCGATGTCGGCGAGGACCGGCTCCACGCCGACCAGGGTGTGCCGCTCGTCGACCAGCAGCCGGTCGCTGAACGACTCGATCCGCTCGAAGGCGCTCACGAGCCCGTCCAGCGCGGTGGCCACCTGCTCCGGCGTCATCTTGTCGAGCTTGCGGGCGAGCAGCTGGGCGTAGCCCTTGCCGGCCCCGAGCGGGGTGCGGATGTCGTGGCGAGCGGTGTCGACGACCTCCTGGCGCTGCAGCTCGCGCTCCCGCTGCTCCTCGGACTGCCGCGCCCAGGTGACCGCCACAGCCACGTGGGCGGCGAGGTCCTCGAGCAGCTGCTCGTCGATGTCGTCGAAGACGCGGTCGCCCGGCGGGTTGGCGACGGCCAGCTCCCCGAGCACCTCGTTCCCGGCCAGCACGGGGACGGCGACCAGGGGCCCGATCGGCGGGTGCACGCCGGGCAGCCCGACGCCGGCGGGGTGGCCCCGGATGTCGTCGAGGCGCGCGGCTGCGCGCGCCTGCACGGGCACCGACAGCAGGCCGACGACACGCGGCATGTGGGCCGGGAACAGGTGCCGGGGCGCGTCGTAGAGGAAGTGGCTGGTCTCGGTGAGCGAACCGGGCTTCAGCAGCAGCAGGGCGCTGTAGGCCGCGCCGGTCAGCTGCTTGGCCTCGGTGGCGAGGATCTGGGCGACCTCCGCGACGGACGGCACCTCCCCGATCAGGCCGCGGCTCACCTCGGCGATCCGACGGAGGCCGTCCGCTTGCCGCACGGACCGGCTGACGTCGCGGAGAATCATCACGTCGAACCCGCCGACGGCCCGGCGGATCACGTCGACGACCCTGGCCGCGTCGAGCCGCACCCGGTGCAGCGTCGCGCCGTGAGGGACCTCCGACCTCAGGGCGGCGTGGTCCACCGTCGCCGGGTCCGCCCCGAACAGCGCGGTCGCGTTGCCGTTGGCGGCGACGAGGTCGTCACCGGCGAAGACGAGCACGGCGTCAGGGGTCGCGTGGAAGAGCTCCCCGATGGCTCCCTCCTGGACCGGACTCGTCACAGGTGCGGACGCTACGCCCTCCGCAGGCGCGGTCGTGGGCGTGTGCCTCATCTCGTCCGTGCGCGCGACCCGCCGAGCCGCTCCACGGCGCGCAGAAGGGCCGGTCCGACGTGCGGACCGGCCCTTCTGACGCGGTTGCTAGGCCTCGTCGGCCGCGGCGCCGCCCTCGACGGAACCCGCGAGGTCGACCGGCGGGGCGTCCGGCACCGTGACCGGCTTGTCCTCGCCGCGGAAGACGAACTTCGCCTCCTCGCCCTCGCCCTCGATGTCGACCACGACGATCTGGCCGGGCGCGAGGGTGCCGAACAGGATCTGCTCCGAGAGCGAGTCCTCGATCTCGCGCTGGATGGTGCGGCGCAGCGGCCGGGCACCGAGCACGGGGTCGTAGCCCTTCTTGGCGAGCAGCAGCTTGGCCGGCTGGGTGACCTCGAGGCCCATGTCCTTGTTGCGGAGCTGGGCGTCGACGCGGGCCAGCATCAGGTCGACGATCGTGATGATCTCGTCCTCGGACAGCTGGTGGAAGACGACGATGTCGTCGATGCGGTTGAGGAACTCGGGCCGGAAGTGCTGCTTGAGCTCCTCCTGCACCTTGGTCTTCATCCGCTCGTAGGCGCCGATCTTGTCGTTGTCCTTCTGGAAGCCGAGGTTGAAGCCCTTGCCGATGTCTCGGGTGCCCAGGTTGGACGTCATGATCAGGACGGTGTTCTTGAAGTCCACGATGCGGCCCTGGGAGTCGGTCAGGCGACCGTCCTCGAGGATCTGCAGCAGCGTGTTGAACACGTCCGGGTGCGCCTTCTCGACCTCGTCGAACAGGACGACGGAGAACGGCTTGCGGCGGACCTTCTCGGTGAGCTGGCCGCCCTCGTCGTAGCCGACGTAGCCGGGAGGCGAGCCGACGAGGCGCGACACCGTGTGCTTCTCCATGAACTCGCTCATGTCGAGCGTGATCAGGCTGTCCTCGTC
>CBIHPE010000272.1:0-2924 GCA_966212015.1 uncultured Frankiales bacterium
CGCCAGATCGCGATGTACCTGTGCCGCGAGCTCACCGACCTGTCGCTGCCGAAGATCGGCCAGATGTTCGGCGGTCGCGACCACACGACCGTCATCCACGCCGACCGCAAGATCCGCGGTCAGATGGCCGAGCGGCGGGCCACCTACAACCAGGTCGCCGAGCTCACGAACCGCATCAAGACCAGGTCACGCCAGTGACGAACCACGCGGTGCGGCAGTAAGTGACGGCGCTCACACCGGCTCTGCACAGTCTGGGGACAACTGTGTGGACGGGCGCCTCGAACGGTGGACGCCCGGTGAACGGCGACGGTCTGTCCACGGACGTCCACGACACCCCTGGGTGGACGTCCACAGCGGCCTCACACGCCGCCACGCCCGCTGACCTGCGACTTCGCCAGCTGTCCACAGCGGCGCACACCCCTACGACGACGGCTGCTCTTCTCTCTCCCGAAACCCCCCACGGGGTTCTGCACCGACCGACCTGTGGATCCCGGCGACGGACCGATGCGCAACACTCTTCCTCCCGCACCAGCGGGCTCGCTTCTCGAAAGGCTGACAACTGATGGAGCTGAGGGTCGAGCGCGACGCTCTGGCTGACGCGGTCGTCTGGACCGCGCGCTCACTGCCGGCACGTCCCCCCATGCAGGTCCTGCTGGGTCTGCTCCTGGAGGCCGGCGAGGGCGGGTTGTCGGTGAGCGGCTTCGACTACGAGGTCAGCTCGCAGATCAGCGTCGACGTCACGACGGCCGAGCCGGGCCGCGTGCTGGTCCCCGGCCGGCTGCTGTCCGACATCGTGCGCGCGCTGCCGGCCCAGCCGGTCGACCTGCGGCTCGAGGGCACCCGGGTCGTCCTGACCTGCGGTGCTGCCCGCTTCACGCTCCCGACCCTCCCGGTGGAGGACTACCCCGCGCTGCCGGCCATGCCGACCACGGCCGGCTCGCTCGAGAGCGACGTCTTCGGGGCGGCTGTCGCCCAGGTGGCCCTCGCGGCCGGCCGGGACGACACGCTCCCGGTCCTCACCGGCGTCCGCGTCGAGATCGAGGGCGACCAGCTCACCCTCGCCGCGACCGACCGCTACCGCCTCGCGGTCCGCACGCTGCAGTGGAAGCCCGAGCAGCCCGACCTGTCGGCGACCGCGCTGGTCCCCGCCCGCACGCTCGCCGACACGGCGAAGGCGCTCACCAACGGACCCGAGGTCACGCTCGCGCTGTCCACCGGGTCGGCCGGCGAGGGCATGATCGGCTTCGAGGGCGGCGGCCGCCGCACCACCAGCCGGCTGCTCGAGGGCGAGTTCCCCAAGTACCGCTCGCTGCTGCCCAACGAGAGCAGCTCGCACGCCGAGGTCGAGACGGCACCGTTCGTCGAGGCCGTGAAGCGCGTCGCGCTCGTCGCCGCGCGCAACGCGCCCGTCCGGCTGTCGTTCTCGGCCGACGGGGTCGTGCTCGAGGCGGGCGGCCAGGACGACGCCCAGGCGTCCGAGCGGCTCGAGTGCGGCTGGGAGACGAGCGACGCCGCCGAGATGTCGATCGCGTTCAACCCGCAGTACCTCCTCGACGGGCTCGGGGCCGTCGACAGCGACACCACGACGCTGGCCTTCACCGGCCCGACCCGTCCCGCCGTGCTCACCGGCAAGCGCAACCCGGACAACGCTGTCGCGGACTACCGCTACCTGCTCATGCCGGTCCGCCTCTCCGGCTGACGGGCATGACGGTGGGGGTGCACACGGGGGTACGGCGGGCGGCAGCAGCCCTCGGGCTGCTGGTCCTCGCCGTGGGCTGCAGCAAGGGCACGCCCGCGGCGAGCCCGACCCCCAGCGGGCCGCCGACCGGTTCCTTCACCAGCAGCACCCCGACGGCTGTGGCCACGATCCCGACGACGGCGCCCACGACCCCGGCCACAACCGGGCCCACCCCGACACCGAGGTCCAGTGCGACGCCGGCCCCCGGCAGCAAGGACTTCGGGTACTTCCCGAGCACCGTGTCGTCGAGCCCGCCGGTGCTGGAGTTCGACCGGGCGCTCTTCCTCACGGGGAAGGACGCCGACAAGGCGTCGGCCGCGCACGGCGGCGAGTCGCCGGTGCCCAACGACTACTACATCCAGAACGACAGCAAGCTGCTCCGCAGGCTGACGCTCGCCCCGGACGTGACGGTGATCGGGAGCCTGCAGCTCAACAGCTTCGTGACGAAGGACGACTACTCCACCGACCCGGAGAAGCACACGCTCAAGGACCTGCTGGCCTTCCTGAGGACGTCCGAGGGACCGCGTACCCCGTGGCACCTGACCTACGGCACGGGCGGGCGGGTCCGCACGGTCGAGGAGCAGTACCTACCCTGAGCCTCGGGGGCGACGACAAGGAGCGACGTGGCGACACTGGGACTGATCGGGCTGGGCCGCATGGGCGGCAACATGGCTGAGCGGCTGCGCGCAGGCGGGCACACGGTGCTCGGCTACGACCGGGCGCCGGACCACCGCGACGTCGACTCCCTCGAGGCTCTCGTCGCCGCGCTGCCCGCGCCGCGCGTGGTGTGGGTGATGGTCCCCGCGGGCGCCGCCACCTCCTCCACGATCGACGCTCTGGGCGAGCTGCTGTCCGAGGGCGACGTCGTCGTCGACGGCGGCAACTCGCGCTACACCGACGACCAGGTGCACGCAGAAGCCCTGTCCCACAAGGGGATCGGCTTCGTCGACTGCGGCGTCAGCGGCGGGGTGTGGGGTCGTGAGCTGGGCTACGCGCTGATGTGCGGCGGCACGGATGAGGACGTCGCGAAGGTGCAGCCGTTCTTCGACACCCTCAAGCCCGAGGGCGACAGCGGGTTCGTGCACGCAGGTGCGGTGGGCGCGGGTCACTTCGCCAAGATGGTGCACAACGGCATCGAGTACGGCCTGATGCAGGCCTACGCCGAGGGCTGGGAGCTGATGGAGGC
>CBIHPE010000273.1:0-2912 GCA_966212015.1 uncultured Frankiales bacterium
CCGCCTGCAGTTCGCCGGCGAGAGCCTCTACGGCTTCATCCGCAACGACGTCGCGCTCGACGCCATCGGCCACGAGGGCCTGAAGTGGGCGCCCTACCTCGCGACGCTGTTCAGCTTCGTCGCGCTCAACAACGTCGCGGGCATCATCCCCGTGCTGCAGATCCCCAGCACCTCGCACATCGCCTTCCCGCTCGTGCTGGCCGTGCTCTCGTGGCTGATCTACATGTCGATCGGCATCCGCAAGCACGGAGCGTGGGGCTACTTCCGGGACATGATGTTCCCGCCCGGCATCCCGTTCCTCGTCTACTTCCTGCTGGCGCCGATCGAGTTCTTCTCGACCGTCATCGTCCGGCCGGTGACGCTCATGCTGCGTCTCACGTTCAACATGTTCGCCGGCCACCTCGTGCTCGTGCTGTTCATCAGCGCCGCGGACTACCTGCTGCTGGACTACTCCAACGTCGCGATCGGCGCGC
This sequence comes from uncultured Frankiales bacterium, assembly GCA_966212015.1. Lineage (GTDB taxonomy): Bacteria > Actinomycetota > Actinomycetes > Mycobacteriales > SCTD01 > RYN-111. The sequence goes on from CBIHPE010000273.1 coordinate 474, forward strand.
CTGTCGGCGTGCTCAGCCTGCTGCTCAGCCTCGTGCTGACCGGCTTCGAGGCGTTCGTCCAGCTGCTGCAGGCCTACGTCTTCACCCTCCTCACCGCCCTCTACATCGGCGGCGCACTGGCCGACGAGCACTAGCCCGTCAGCCGCTCGGATTTCGCAGCAGTACCTGAACCCTGAAGGGGAACCTCGCAATGAATGGAACGATCAACGGCAGCCTGAACATGATCGGTTACGGCCTCGCCGCCATCGGTCCGGGTGTCGGTATCGGTCTGATCTTCGCCGCGTACATCAGCGGTGTCGCTCGCCAGCCCGAGTCGCGCGGCATGCTGCAGAGCATCGCCATCCTCGGCTTCGCCCTCGCTGAGGCCCTCGCCATCATCGGCATCGGTCTCGCCTTCGCCCTCAAGTAGGCCGTCGTGGCTCTCACCGCGACGATCCTGGCGAAGACGGAGGACTTCGATCCTCTGCTTCCCAAGACGGCCGAGCTCATCGTGGGCACGGTCGCCTTCCTGCTGCTGTTCCTGCTCCTCCGCAAGACCGTCTTCCCGATGTTCGAGAAGGCCTACGCGGCGCGCGTCGACGCGATCGAGGGCGGGATCAAGCGTGCCGAGGAGGCGCAGGCCGAGGCGGCTGCTGCTCTCGAGCAGTACAACGCGCAGCTCGCCGAGGCCCGCGCCGAGGCCGCGCGCATCCGCGACGAGGCGCGGGAGCAGGGCAAGCAGATCGTCGACCAGCTGACCGCTGAGGCCCGCGAGGCCGCCGACCGCATCACCAAGCGCGGTGAGGAGCAGCTCGCTGCCGAGCGTCAGCAGGTCGTCGTGCAGCTCCGCTCGGAGATCGGCCGCCTCGCGGTCGAGCTCGCCGAGCGCGTCGTCGGTGAGTCGCTGGCGGACGAGGAGCGGCAGCGCCGCGTCGTCGACCGCTTCCTGGCCGACCTCGAAGCCCAGCAGCAGAGCGGGAGTGCTTCCTGATGCAGGGAGCCAGCCGTGACGCCCTCGCCGCGTCCCAGGAGCAGCTCTCGGCCCTCAAGGCCGAGGGTGCCGACCTGGGTGCGGCGGGCGAGGGCCTGCTCTCGGTCGTGCGGCTGCTCGACCGGGAGACCTCGCTGCGCCGGGCGCTCGGCGACCCGACGACCGACCCGGAGGCCAAGAGCGGCCTCCTCGACGGCCTGCTCGGCAGCCAGCTCGACGCCGGCGCGCTCCGCCTGACGAAGGCGGTCGCGGGCCAGCGCTGGAGCCGGTCGCGCGACCTCGTCGACGCCCTCGAGGTGCTCGGCGTCACGGCGCTGTTCCAGGTCGCTGACGCGGCCGGCGACCTCGACACGGTCGAGGAGGAGCTGTTCCGCTTCGAGCGCACCGTCGCCCGCGAGCCGGAGCTGCGCTCGGTCCTCACCGACCGGGGCCTCGCCGACGACCGCAAGACCGCCCTCCTCGACGGCCTGCTCGAGGGCAAGGCGCACCCGACCAGCCGGCGCCTGATCGCCGCGGCCGTCCTCGAGCCGCGTGGCCGCACCCTCGAGGACGCGCTCGCCGCGAACGCCAAGATCGCTGCCGACGTGCGCTCGCGCACTCTCGCGACGGTCGTCTCCGCCGTACCCCTCGACGACGCGCAGAAGGCGCGTCTCACCGCCAGCCTCACCGCCCAGCTGGGTCGCGAGGTCCAGGTGCAGGTCGAGGTCGACCCCAAGGTGGTCGGAGGTGTCCTCGTCCGCATCGGCGACGAGGTCATCGACGGGTCCACCCGCCACCGGCTGGCCGTGGCCCGCCGCTCTCTTTCCTAAGCACACCAAGAAGAGGACTGACAATGACCGAGCTCAGCATCCGCCCGGACGAGATCCGCGACGCGATCGAGCGCTACGTCTCGTCGTACACGCCGGAGACCACGCGCGAGGAGGTCGGACGGGTCATCGAGACCGGTGACGGCATCGCCCGCGTCGAGGGCCTGCAGCAGACGATGACCAACGAGCTGCTGACCTTCGAGGGCGGCGTCCTCGGACTCGCGCTCAACCTCGACGAGCGCGAGATCGGCTGCGTCATCCTCGGCGACGCCAGCGGCATCGAGGAGGGCCAGGAGGTCCGTCGCACGGGCGAGGTCCTCTCGGTCCCCGTCGGTGACGGCTACCTCGGCCGCGTCGTCGACCCGCTCGGCAACCCGCTCGACGGCAAGGGCGACATCGCGTCCGAGGGTCGTCGCATCCTCGAGCTGCAGGCGCCCACGGTCGTCCAGCGCCAGCCGGTCACCGAGCCGATGCAGACCGGCCTCAAGGCCATCGACGCCATGACGGCCATCGGCCGCGGTCAGCGCCAGCTGATCATCGGCGACCGCCAGACGGGCAAGACCGCCGTCGCGCTCGACACGATCATCAACCAGCGCGACAACTGGAAGAGCGGCGACCCGAAGAAGCAGGTCAAGTGCATCTACGTCGCCATCGGCCAGAAGG
>CBIHPE010000274.1:0-2898 GCA_966212015.1 uncultured Frankiales bacterium
CCACGGAGGCACCGGCTGCGGGACGGACGTGCGGGACTTCAAGGCCGTCCGCACAGGGACGAGCGGCATCAGCGCCACCCGGTCGACGTGCGGCGAGGCGCTGCGCTGCAGCGACGCCCAGAGCCGCTTCTTCGTGACGGTGCACGTCATCCCGTAGACGGAACCGTGTCTCCGGGGCGACACTGACGCAACGACCACCTTGGAGACCCGTGGCTGACCTGCGCTCGACCCGCGCCCGCGCTGAGACCGCGTGGCGGCGTCGCTTCAGCGAGGGGACGACGGCCGACGGCGTCCGGGACCAGGTCCGCCGGTCCTGGGACCGCAGCGCGTCCACGACGACGATCGACCTGACGGCGGCGCCGGTCGACGAGACCACCGACCCGGCCGACCTGTGGCGGGCCAGCCCGTTGCGCCCGGCGATCGAGGCGGTCGAGGACGAGATCCGCGAGCTCGCCGAGGACCGCGGCTTCGTCGCAGCCGTCATGGACGACGGGGGCCGGCTGCTCTGGACGGCCGGGGGCCGTCACATGCGTCGCCGCGCGGAGACGGTCAACTTCGCGCCGGGCGGCCTGTGGGACGAGAGCAGCGTCGGCACCAACGCCCTCGCGCTGGCCCTCGACGAGGACCGTCCCGCGGAGGTCTTCAGCGCCGAGCACTACTCGTCGATGGTGCACGGCTGGTGCTGCTTCGCGGCTCCCCTGCACGACCCGCTGACCAAGAGACCGCTCGGCGTGCTCGACCTGTCGAGCACGTGGGACCGGGCGCACCCGATGGCGCTCGCCGCCGTGCGCGCCCTCGCTCTGGCCGCGCAGGCGGTGCTCGACGCGCAGGCGGTGCGGCCGGTCGTGCCCGGTGTGCAGGTGTCCGTCCTCGGCGGTCGCGAGCTCCGGCGCGGCGGCGTCGTCGTACCCCTTGCTCTGCGCCAGGCCGAGGTGCTCACCCTGCTGGCCCTCAGCGAGAACGGGCTGGCCCCGGAGCAGCTGCACGACCAGCTGCACGGCGAGAACCCGGTCTCGCTCGTCACGACGAAGGCCGACGTCAGTCACCTGCGCAGCCTGCTCGGCGGGGCCGTGTCGACGCGCCGCTACGCGCTGCAGGCCATCGGCACCGACGTCGCCGAGCTGCGAGATGCCTTGCAGGCCGGGCGATCCGCCGACGTGGCGCGCCTCTACCGCGGGCCGCTGCTTCCCGAGTCGGACTCCCCCGGCATCCGCGAGTGGCGCGAGGTCTTCGAGGTCGCTGTGCGCGACATCGCCATGACGAGCGGGCTGCAGGCGCTGGCCGACCGGATGCCCTACGACGTCGCCGTGCAGGAGGCAGCCGTCGACGCACTCGCTCCGGGAGACCCGAGGTCGGCCTGGGCGAGGGCGCGTCTCAGCAGAGCTGAGGGATAGCCCAACCCTTCTCCAACCTTCGCGGCGCACAGTCGGCGCACCCACGAAGGAGGAGCAGCAATGACGGTGTTCGACCCCCCTGTCTACGACGCGCAGTACGAGAACTTCATCAACGGCGACTGGGTCGCCCCCGAGGCCGGCGAGTACTTCGACAACCCGAGCCCCGTCGACGGCAAGGTCTTCACCAAGGTGGCGCGGAGCCAGGCCGTCGACATCGACAAGGCCCTCGACGCCGCCCACGCCGCAGCACCGGCGTGGGGTCGGACGAGCACGACCGCCAGGGCCCGCATCCTCGAGCAGATCGCCGACCGCATGGAGGCGAACCTCGAGACCCTCGCCGTCATGGAGGCCTGGGAGAACGGCAAGGCCGTCCGGGAGACCCTCGCCGCCGACCTGCCCCTGGCCATCGACCACTTCCGCTACTTCGCCGCCGCCATCCGCACGCAAGAGGGCACCAGCAGCCAGATCGACAACGAGACCGTGGCCTACCACTTCCACGAGCCGCTCGGCGTCGTCGGCCAGATCATCCCGTGGAACTTCCCGATCCTCATGGCGGTCTGGAAGCTCGCACCGGCGCTCGCCGCCGGCAACTGCGTCGTCCTCAAGCCGGCCGAGCAGACGCCCGCGTCCATCCTCGAGGTCGTCAAGCTCGTGGCCGACCTGCTGCCGCCGGGTGTTCTCAACGTCGTCAACGGCTTCGGCGTCGAGGCCGGCAAGCCGCTCGCCTCGTCCAGCAAGATCGCCAAGATCGCGTTCACCGGTGAGACCACGACCGGCCGGCTGATCATGCAGTACGCCAGCGGCAACATCATCCCGGTCACCCTCGAGCTGGGCGGCAAGTCGCCCAACGTGTTCTTCGCCGACGTGCTCGAGCAGGACGACGAGTTCCTCGACAAGGCCCTCGAGGGCTTCACCATGTTCGCCCTCAACCAGGGCGAGGTCTGCACCTGTCCGAGCCGCGCACTGATCGCGGAGTCGATCTACGACGAGTTCATCGAGCGGGCCATCGACCGGGTCTCGAAGATCAAGACCGGCCACCCGCTCGACCCGACGACGATGATCGGTGCTCAGGCCTCGAACGATCAGCTCGAGAAGATCCTGTCCTACCTCGAGATCGGCAAGGCCGAGGGCGCCGACCTGCTCATCGGCGGTGAGCGCCGGATCGAGCCCGGGCTGGAGGACGGCTACTACGTGCAGCCCACCGTGTTCCGCGGCAAGAACGACATGCGCATCTTCCAGGAGGAGATCTTCGGCCCGGTCCTCGCCGTCACGACGTTCTCCGACGAGGCGGACGCGCTCAGCATCGCCAACCAGACCCTGTACGGCCTGGGCGCCGGCGTCTGGACACGCGACCAGGGCACGGCCTACCGGATGGGACGCGGCATCCAGGCCGGCCGGGTCTGGACGAACTGCTACCACCTCTACCCGGCGCACGCCGCGTTCGGTGGCTACAAGCAGTCCGGCATCGGCCGCGAGAACCACAAGATGATGCTCGACCACTACC
>CBIHPE010000275.1:0-2814 GCA_966212015.1 uncultured Frankiales bacterium
GTTCTTCACGCGCGCGGCCCAGAGCGGGTCGGTGTAGTCGACGAAGGTCACACCGAGTGCCTCCGCCGCCGCACGCGATCGGGTGGATGCGCTGCCGAACACGGTCAGCCCGTCGCGCTGGGCGAGCTGCGCCGCATACGAGCCCACCGGCCCAGTGACTCCCTGCACGAGGATGCTGCCGCCCGCATCCACTGCTGCGAGCTGCAGGGCGTGCCAGGCGGTGATCAGGTCGAGTGGCGCCGTCGCAGCCACGGCGGAGTCGAGTGCGTCCGGCACGGGAGCGAGCAGCGTCGCGGGGTGCGTTCATGACGGGGTGGCGGCCGCCCACTGCTCGTGCGCGGCGACTTCGATGCGCAGGGCTTCGAGCTGCTCCTCGACCCGTACCGGAGCGGTGCCGCCGTGCCCCTGGCGCGCGGCGATCGCTCCGCGCACGTCCAGGACCGTGCGGATGTCGGGCGTGAGGTGCGGCGAGATGCCGGCGAGCGTCGCGTCGTCGACCTCGTGCAGCTCGACACCTGCGGCGGTGCAGTGCTGGACCAGCTGCCCGACCGCCTCGTGCGCGTCGCGGAAGACCACGCCGTTCTTGACCAGGAGCTCGGCGACGTCGGTGGCCAGCGCGAAGCCGAGGGGTGCGGAGGCCTCGAGGACGTCGGCGTGCACTGTCATCGTGCCGATCATGCCGGTCATGGCGGGCAGGACGAGGAGCAGCGTCTCGACGGCGTCGAAGCAGGGCTCCTGGGCCTCCTGCATGTCGCGGTTGTAGGTCAGCGGCAGGCCCTTGAGCATCGCGAGCGAGCCGGTGACGTGCCCGATGAGCCGGCCAGCCTTGCCACGGGTCAGCTCGGCGATGTCGGGGTTCTTCTTCTGCGGCATGATCGAGCTGCCGGTCGAGAACGCGTCGTCGAGGGTGACCCAGCCGAACTCCGTGGTGTTCCAGAGCACGACCTCCTCCCCCAGCCTGCTGAGGTGGACGCCCAGGAGCGCGGCGCAGAAGAGGAACTCGGCCACGAAGTCGCGGTCAGCGACGGCGTCCATCGAGTTGGGCGCGGCCGATCCGAAGCCGAGCTCGGCGGCTGTGCTGATCGGGTCGACGCCGAGCGACGACCCGGCGAGGGCGCCGGAGCCGAGCGGCGCGACCGATGCGCGGAGGTCCCAGTCGCGCAGCCGGTGCACGTCGCGGGCGAAGGCCTGCACGTGCGCCAGCAGCTGGTGCCCGAACAGCACCGGCTGCGCGTGCTGCAGGTGCGTCATGCCGGGTGCGGGCGTGTCGAGGTGCTGAGCGGCCTGGCCGATGAGCGCCTCCTCGAGCGCCGCGAGATCCCGGACGACCTGCCGGACGTGGTCGCGCAGGTAGAGCCGCAGGTCGGTCGCGACCTGGTCGTTGCGGGACCGTCCGGCCCGGAGCTTGCCGCCGAGGCTGCCGAGCTTCTCGAGCAGGCCGCGCTCGAGGGCGGTGTGGACGTCCTCGTCCTCGAACGTCGCGAGGAACTCGCCCGAGGCGACCTCGCTGCGGAGCTCCTCGAGCGCGCCCAGCATCTGCCCCAGCTCGTCGTCCGACAGCAGGCCGGCCCGGTGCAGGACGCGGGCATGCGCCGTGGAGGCGAGCAGGTCGTACGGCGCGAGTCGCCAGTCGAACTGGACGCTGACCGACAGCCGGGCCAGGGCTTCCGAGGGGCCGCCCTCGAAGCGGCCGCCCCAGAGACTCGTCTTCTCCTGGCTCACTTGTCGAGGCGCAGGTCGCGCCGTGCGGCGATCTTGGAGGGCAGCCCCCAGAGCTCGACGAAGCCCTTGGCGAGGCTCTGGTCGAACGTGTCGCCCTCGTCGTAGGTGGCCAGGTCGAAGTCGTAGAGGGACGCGTCGCTGCGGCGGCCGGTGACCGTCGCCGTGCCGTGGTGCAGCGTCATCCGGATCTCGCCCGAGACGTGCTGCTGCGACTCGCGCACGAAGGAGTCGAGGGCGCGCTTCAACGGCGAGAACCAGAGACCGTCGTAGACGAGCTCCGTCCAGCGCTGCTCCACGGAGCGCTTGAAGCGCCGGAGGTCGCGCTCCATCGTGAGGTCCTCGAGCTCGGTGTGCGCAGCGATGAGCGCGAGCGCCCCTGGCGCCTCGTAGACCTCACGGCTCTTGATGCCGACGAGCCGGTCCTCGACCATGTCGAGCCGGCCGAAGCCCTGTGCGCCGGCCCGCTGGTTGAGCTGCTCGATCGCCTGGAGGACGGTCACCGGCTTGCCGTCGAGGTGGGTCGGGACGCCGTCAGCGAAGGTGATGACGACCTCGTCCGGACCGCTGCTCGCGCCGGGCGCCTGCGTGTAGGAGTAGATGTCCTCGATGGGGCCGTTCCACGGGTCCTCGAGGAAGCCGGTCTCGACCGCGCGGCCCCAGACGTTCTGGTCGACCGAGTACGGCGACTTCTTCGTGACGTCGATGGCCAGCCCGCGCTCCTCCGCGAAGGCGATCGCCTTGTCGCGGGTCATGCCGGAGTCGCGGACCGGTGCGATGCACTTCAGCTCGGGCGCGAGCGCCCCGATGCCGACCTCGAAGCGGACCTGGTCGTTGCCCTTGCCTGTGCAGCCGTGGGCGACGGTGTCGGCACCGTGGTACTTCGCGGCCTGCACGAGGTGCTTGACGATGAGCGGTCGCGAGAGGGCGGAGACCAGCGGGTAGCGGCCCATGTAGAGCGCGTTGGACTGCAGCGCCGGCAGGCAGAACTCGTCGGCGTACTCGTCCCGGACGTCAGCGACGACCGCCTCGACGGCGCCGCAGTCGAGGGCGCGCTGGCGGATGACCTCGAGGTCCTCCCCGCCCTGGCCCACC
>CBIHPE010000276.1:0-2654 GCA_966212015.1 uncultured Frankiales bacterium
CGCTTCCGCCGTACCTGAGGACGACGACGGCCCCGCGACCTGAGGTCGCGGGGCCGTCGGAGCGAACGGGCTAGCGGCTGGTGGCGCTGTAGATGTCGCGGAACAGCGAGCGCTGACCCTCACCGGTCGCCCCGCCGTCGGGCGCGTTGACCTGCTGCGTCGCGCGGGTCCACGTGACCGTGAGCTTGCCGGCCGGGTCGAAGGCGTTCATGAGGAAGTCGCCGGGGGCCTCGGGGAAGCCGGGCTCGGTCACCGCGACGGGGTCGAGCAGCGTGAGCACGGGCTGCTTGCCCGCGGCGAACGTCGTCGCGTAGACCTTCCAGGCGGCATTCGTGTTGGGGCGGGCGTAGACCGAGAAGCCGAAGCGCTTGCCGTCCTGCGTGGCCGAGACCCAGCCGTACTCCATCTGCCAGCTCTTCTGCGCCTTGGGCGTCACGTCGGTGCGGGTCCAGTGCACGCCGTGGTCCTTGCTGCGGAACAGCAGCACGTGCGAGCAGGTCGGGACCCCGCTCTTGAAGCAGTCGGGGTCGAGGTAGGACCCGACGAGGCTGCCGTCGTTGAGCACCTGCAGCGTCGGGTAGCTCTCGAAGCCGCCGCCACCCTTGGCCGTGTAGCCGCCGGGCACGTCGTAGCGGCTCCAGTACTTGCCGTCGTTCTTCGACACGAAGCTGTAGAGCTTGCCGCTGTCGTTGCCGCAGAGGGCGTAGACGTAGGCGGTGTGCGGCGCTGCGGCCGGGCGGCACCAGCCGGAGTCCTTCAGCGTGATGCCGAGGTGGTCCCAGGTCACGCCACCGTCGTAGGAGGAGTAGACGGTGTAGCGGCCCGGACCGGTGCCCGGCCCGTAGGCCTCGCCCTGGTTGCCGAGCGGGTACTGGTTCTTGTTGCCCTCGTTGCCGAAGTAGAAGACGTGCCCGTCGAGGTGCGAGGCCACCCACGGCCGGTCGTCGAGCGGCTCGCCGAAGCCGACCGTCGGGTCGTGGCGGGTGAACGAGACCTTGCCGAGGCCCGAGGCGTGCCAGGCCGTGAAGGTGATGTCGGTGACGTTGGTGTCGACGAAGTAGAGGTTGCCGGCGTCGTCCGTGGACATGTCGCCCTCGTCGCCGAAGTTGTGGTTCTGCACGTCCGGGCTGACCGGGCCGACCGCCGGGCCGGGCAGGTTCTTCCAGCTCTTGCCGTGGTCGCTGCTCACCCAGGCCCACGACATCGAGCGCGTGAGCGTGGAGGAGCGCGTGTCCGGGCTGATGGCCAGCTCGGCGTTCTCCTTGTGGGCCGTCGCGTAGAGGTTGCCGAACCGGTCGCTGACGACCCCGGGCTCGTAGCCGCCCGCGGCGGTCGGCGTGACCTTCACGGGCGCGTTGAACGCCGGCCCGGTCGGGGCGGCCGCACCGGAGTGCGACAGGGCGAGCAGGACACCGGTGCCGGCGACGGCGGCGCAGGCAAGACGGGTACGACGGGACACGCGGGGGCTCCTCGGTGCTGGGTGTTCCCGTGTGTTTCGCCGTCCCGCTGGAAATCCCTGCCGAGAGACGTCAACCGGACGGCCGGGACGCCGCGTCGGACGGGAGGGCGCCCTCATGGACGCGAGACGACGAGAGCCGCCTCGAAGGGCGGCTCGGCGTGGTGGGCGATACTGGACTCGAACCAGTGACCTCTCGCGTGTGAGGCGAGCGCTCTAACCAACTGAGCTAATCGCCCGGAGTGGATCCGGGAGGCGCAACATTAGCGCAGCGGCGAGCGTGCCCGCCGCCGGGAAAGCGCTGACGGGCCGGGGGTCGCGGAACCGCACTTTCAGGCGGCCGGCTGGTGCCACCGCGCGACCCCTGGCGAGCGGGGGGCCTAGGCGCCGACGAAGGACTTCGCGTGGTCGACGAGGTCGAAGCGGGAGGCGAGCACGAGCGCGGCGACCAGGACGAGGATGCCGCCGCCGGTGACGAGGCCGGCCTTGAGCGGGTGCGCCTTGGCGTCGTCCCAGGCGTCGTGCGCCTGGCCCTTGGCCTTCTCCAGCCAGCGCTCGGCCCAGGCGAACTCGAGGGCCCAGACGACCAGGCCGAGCAGCACGAAGGGGATGGTGAACGGCCCGGGGAGCACCGACAGCACCAGGCCGAGCGCGATGAGCGCGAGGCCGAGGAGGAACACGGCGACGCGGACGACGGTGTTGCCGCCCGGGAGCCGGCGGACGCGCTCGCGGATCACAGGTCCAGTGTGACTCAGGCCGTGGAGCCGGCGAACACCACGCCGCCGAGCGGCTTGCTCGGGGCCACCTTGCCCTGCTCACGGCTGACCATGAGGGTGGTGACGTTGCTGCCGATCCTGAGGCCCTTGTTGACGACGGTCAGGCCGTCGGACGTGACGTCGAACGTGCCCGCGGCACGGACGCCGGTCGGGTCCTGCTGCCACAGGACGTACACGCTGTGGGCGTCGGTCTTCCGCACGCCGGACAGGACCAGGTCGACCGAGCCGTTGTGGACCACGGCCACCGCGGTGCCGTCGCCCTTGAGCTCGACGCGCTGGGCGCCGGGAGTCAGCAGGCTGTTGACGGTGCGCTGGAACGCGGCGTCCTGGTGGCGCAGGTCGGAGTTGCGCGAGGACAGCGAGAGGTTGGCGATGGCCAGCGCCGCGACGAGCACGACCGAGGCGGCGACGCCGACGAGGGC
>CBIHPE010000277.1:0-2632 GCA_966212015.1 uncultured Frankiales bacterium
TGGTCGTCCCGCCGCTGCCGGTGGTCGTGCCGGCCGAGCCGGTCGTGCCGCCGTCAGGGCCGGTGAGGGACTGCGGTGCGGGGGCGGAGGAGCAGGCGGCGACGGCCGTTCCGACGAGCAGGGCGGCGAGCGCGCGGTGACGTCTGGGCATGCTGTGAAGTACGCCACAGGTGGGTGTTTCACCTGCACGTCGCGTTGGTGAATCTCACAAGAGAATCCTGGAGATCTCACAAGACCGGCGCCTGTCGGGCGCTCGGTCTAGCGTGCGTTCCCATGAGGAGCCGACGGGAGTGGCAGTTCTTCCGGTCGCTCTGGCACGCCGACCGCCCCCTGGCCACCGCCTGGTGGGGGCTGATGCTGCTGCGCGGCGTGCTGCCGATCGGGCTCGCGCTGGCCACCGGCCGGGTGGTCGACGCGATCAGCGAGGGCCAGGACCTGACGGGTCCCCTGGTGGTCGTCGGGGTGCTGTTCGTCGCGCTCCAGGTCGCCGCTCCCCTGCACGCGGGTGTCTCGGCCAACCTCGGCAACCGCGAGGCGGCCTGGCTCTACGACCGGCTCACCGACGCGTGCGTCGCGCCGCCGGGGATCGGGCACCTCGAGGACCCCGAGCTCACGTCGGACCTCACCCTCGCCCGCGACTTCGACCTGGGGCACACCGGGCCACCGATGAGCTTCAACGTCGACTTCATCCAGCAGTCGATGGTCATGATGGTCGCCGGGCTCGCGGCAGCACTGACGCTCGGCTGGTACGTCTGGTGGGGGCCGTTCGTCGTCGGCGGCGCGTGGGTCTCGACGCACTACCTGCTGCGCGAGAGCGGCGTCTGGAAGGACCGGCTGACGCCCCAGGTGCTGAGCGCGCAGCGCGACGCCGACTACGCCTACCGGATGGCCGTCGAGCCGCCTGCCGCGAAGGAGCTGCGGCTGTTCGGCCTCGCCCCGTGGACCATCGATCGCTTCGCCGACCGCCGCCGGCGGCTCTACGACCTGCAGACCGAGGCGACCCGTCTCCGCGAGCGGTCGGTGCTCCTCGCCCTCGTCCTGGTCGGCGGCGCGAACGCGCTGTTCTTCTGGGCGCTGTCGCGCACCGACGACGGCCTCGGCACGACCGTGGTCGCGGCGCAGCTGGCTGCCCAGGCCGGTGCGATCGCCTTCGGCGGCCTCAACTGGACCATGGACGCGTGTGCCGCAGCGGTGGCCGCCGTCCTCAAGATGGACCGCCTCATGGCTCCGCGCGGAGCGCTCACAGCGGGTACGACGGACGCGCTCGACCTCCCTGTCGCCCTGTCGCTCGAGGGCGTGCGGTTCGGCTACCCGCGCTCCGACCGGCTGGTCTTCGACGGCCTCGACCTCGCCGTGCCCGCAGGCACGTCGCTGGCGATCGTCGGGCAGAACGGCGCCGGCAAGACCACGCTCGCCAAGCTGCTCTGCCGGCTCTACGACCCGACGGACGGCGCGATCCGCGTGAGCGGCGTCGACCTGCGCGACCTCGACGTCGACAGCTGGCGCGAACGGGTCACCGCCGTCTTCCAGGACTTCATCCGCTTCGAGCTGTCGCTGCGCGACAACGTCGACCCCGGCCACCGCGCGACCGACGAGCAGGTGCGCGCTGCGCTCGCCGACGCCGGGGCGGAAGGCCTCGCCGAGCTCGACCAGCCGCTCTCCAAGCAGTACGCCGGGGGCACCGACCTCTCCGGCGGCCAGTGGCAGCGGGTGGCACTCGCCCGCGCCCTCTGCGCCGTGCGCGCCGGAGCCGGGCTGGTGCTGCTCGACGAGCCGACCGCCCAGCTCGACGTCCGCGGCGAGGCCGAGATCTTCGGACGCGTCCTCGAGGCGACCCGGGGCGCCACGACCATCCTCGTGTCGCACCGGTTCTCGACGGTGCGCCGGGCCGACCGGATCTGCGTGCTCGAGCACGGCCGGGTCATCGAGCTCGGCAGCCACGAGGAGCTGATGGCTCTCGGCGGCCGCTACCGCACGATGTTCGACCTGCAGGCGTCCCGCTTCTTCGAGGAGTCGCCGGACGACGGAGTCGTCGATGTGCTCGAGGAGGGCGTTGTCGATGCCCTTTGACATGCAGGCCGACGACGAGCTGCCTCCCGCGATCCCGTCGATGGTGCGGCTCGTCCGCCTCGGCTGGACCAACGAGAGACGACTGCTGCTGATCGCGACGACGCTCTCGTTCGCGGCCTCGCTCCCTGACGCGCTGATCGCCTTGTGGCTCAAGCTGATCGGCGACGCCGCGCAGCACCACGACCGCACCCAGCTGCTGCTCGCCGGGCTCGCTCTCGGCTTCTCGACGACGGGCACCTGGCTGCTGCGGACCGTCGCCGACCGGGCGCAGCGCCGGTTCCGCGACCGCATCGCGATCGCCATCGAGTCGCACGTCGCCCGCCTGCAGGCGACGGTCTCGACCATCGCCCACCAGGAGCGGCCGGAGCTGCTCGACCGGATCGCCGTCCTGCGCACCCAGACGTTCGTCCTCGACCACCTCTACATGTCGCTGCTGTCCACGCTCGGCTGGGTCGTCCGGCTCGGGGCGACCGGCATCCTGCTGGCCTCGGTCCACCCGCTCCTGCTCCTCCTCCCCCTCGCCGCGGCCCCGACCGTGCTGTCGTCGAACTGGCGACCCGCC
>CBIHPE010000278.1:0-2506 GCA_966212015.1 uncultured Frankiales bacterium
ATCGAGGCCGGCGAGCCGTCCTACAAGTCGTGGGCCAAGCTCCACGACGCGTCGAAGCACGGCCTCGAGCAGCAGGCCAAGATCTCCCAGCGCGCGACCCACCAGCTGTCGACGCTGGTCGTCGTGCTCGCGTCGGGCAAGGCAGACGCCGACCTGGTCGCGCAGTCCTACGCCAGCGTGCGTGCGCAGAGCTGGTCGCACTGGTCGCTGGCCTGCGCCTCGCCGTCCGAGCTCGTCCCCGGCACCACGCCCGACGCGCCCTGCTGGACCGGCGACGGCGACATCACCGTCGCGGTCAACTCGCTGGTGTCGAGCAGCGACGCCGACTTCGTCGTGCTCCTCGACGCGGGGGACCAGCTGGCCCCCGACGCGCTCTACCACGTGGCCCTGTCCGCCCACCGCGACCCGCTGGTCGACCTCGTCTACTGGGACGACGACCTGCTCGACGGCGGCACCCGCCGCGAGCCGCGGTTCCGGCCGTCCTGGTCGCCGGAGCTCCTCGCCGGTGCCGACTACCTCGGCCGCTCGTTCGCCCTGCGCCGCAAGCGGTTCCTCGTCAACGACGGGCTGCGCTCCGGTTTCGGCGACGCCGCCACCTGGGACCTGCTGCTCCGCGCCGACCTCGCCGCTGAGCGGGTCGCCCGGGTGCCGCGCGTCCTCGGGCACGTGCACCGCCGCTACGACCGTCCCGACGGCGCGGGTGTCCGGGCCGTGCAGGAGCACCTCGACCGGTCCGGGCTCGCGGCCAAGGCCGTCGCCACCGGCCAGGGCGTCCGCACCGTCTTCGAGGGTCCCCTCCCGAAGGTCACGGTCGTCATCTGCACCCGTCACAACCGGCCGATGCTCTCGACCTGCCTGCCGTCCCTGGCCCGCACGACCTACTCCGGTGGGTTCGAGGTCGTGATCGTCGACAACGGCGGCCAGTCGGCCGACAACGACGCGTGGTACGCCGCGAACAGCCACGGCCTCGACCTGACCGTCGAGTGGTGGACCGAGCCGTTCTCCTACCCGGCCGTCAACAACCTCGGTGCGCGCAAGGGCGACGGCGAGGTCATCGTCTTCCTCAACGACGACACCGAGGTGCTCGACCCGACCTGGCTGACCGAGATGGTGGGCCATGCCGTCCGTCCCGAGATCGGCGTCGCGGGCCTGCAGCTCACCGGCCCCGACGGCGAGATCCAGCACGCCGGCGTCATCCTCGGCCTCGGCGGCTTCGCCGACCACGTCTTCGAGGGCATGAAGCCCGGCTCGCAGAGCCACCTCGGGCCGACCGGCTGGTACCGGAACGTGCTGTCCGTGACGAGCGCCTGCGTCGCCATCCGGCGCGAGCTGTTCGAGGAGCTCGGCGGCTTCGACGAGCGCTTCCTGATGTGCGGTTCCGACGTCGCCATCGGGCTCGACGCGGTCATCAAGGGCTACCGCAACGTCTGCTCGCCGTACGCCGGGCTCCGTCACCTCGAGTCCGCGACGCGCGACCCCTCCGACATCCCGGCGGGCGACTTCTTCGCGTCCTACTGGCGCTACAACCCGTGGCTGTTCGGTGGCGACCCCTACTTCTCGCCGAACCTGTCGCTGGGCAGCCGCGTCCCGAAGCTCAAGGGGGTCACGGAGAAGACCCCGCAGGAGCGGATCAGCGGCCCGCTCGGCCGCACCTTCAAGGTCTTCCGCCAGTCCACGACGGCGGAGGAGTCGACCAACCTCGCCGACATGTGCAAGGCGCTGCCGGTCGACGAGAAGGCCGTCAAGGCGCTGCACGCCGCCAACGCCGCGCCGTTCGAGGTGAAGACCGTCAACTGGTTCTTCCCCGACATCGACTCGCCCTTCTACGGCGGCATCAACACGGCGCTGCGGATCGCCGACCAGCTCGCCCGCGAGCACGGCGTCGAGAACCGCTTCGTCATCTGGGGCTCGGGGCCCGACCACTTCATCCGGTCCGGCCTCGCCGCCGCGTTCCCGGCCCTGAAGGACTGCGACATCCACTTCTACGACGGGTCGGCGGGCGCCTCGCTCGAGAAGGTGCCCGAGTGCGACGTGGCGATCGCCACGTTGTGGGTCACCGCCTACGGCGTCGCGCACTTCCAGGGCGCGAAGCGGAAGTTCTACCTGATCCAGGACTTCGAGCCGATGTTCTACCCGGCCTCGACGCTGTACGCGCTGACCGAGGAGAGCTACCGCCTGGGCCTCTACGGCCTGTGCAACACCGACAACCTGCAGCAGATCTACGACACCGAGTACGACGGGAAGGGCTGGGCGTTCACGCCGGCCATCGACCCGACTGTCTTCCACGCGAACGGCCGCGTCGAGCGGATGCCGGAGGACCCGGCGACGGTGTTCGTCTACGCCCGCCCGGGCCACTGGCGCAACTGCTGGGAGATGGCGTCGCTGGCGCTCGACGAGCTGAAGGAGCGCCTCGGCGATCGGGTGCGCATCGTCACCGCCGGCTCGTGGGCGGTGCCCGAGGGCGGCTACTCCGGCATGCACCACTACGGGCTGCTCGACTACCGCG
>CBIHPE010000279.1:0-2449 GCA_966212015.1 uncultured Frankiales bacterium
CTGCATCGGCGGCTTCGGCGACAGCACCCTGCCGACGATGAGGATCACGCACGACGCCGGACGGACCTGGGCCGCCGTCGCCTTCTAAGGTGGGCAGGTGCTCGCCTCGATCCCCAGTCCCTCCAGCGGGGTCGTCCACCTCGGTCCGCTGCCGCTTCGCGCCTACGCCGGGTTCATCCTGCTCGGCGCGGTCCTCGCCGTGTACTTCGGCGACAAGCGCTGGGTCGCGCGCGGCGGCAAGAAGGGCTTCGTCGCCGATGTCGCCGCCACCGCCGTACCCGCTGGTCTGGTCGGCGCACGGCTCTACCACGTCCTGACCAGCCGGCAGGACTTCTACCTCCACCACCCCGTCGAGGTCCTCAAGATCTGGGAGGGCGGCCTCGGCATCTGGGGCGGGATCGCCGGCGGAGCGCTCGGCGCCTGGTGGGTGCTGCGCAAGCACGGCATCAGCTTCCTCGCGTTCGCCGACGCGCTCGCCCCGTTCCTGGCGCTGGCCCAGGCGGTGGGCCGGATCGGCAACTACTTCAACCAGGAGCTGTACGGGAAGCCCACCACGCTCCCGTGGGGCCTCGAGATCAACGCCGAGCACGCTCCGATGAAGCCGTCCGGCGACCTCATCTACCCCGATGGAACGACGTTCCACCCGACGTTCCTCTACGAGCTGCTGTGGGACCTCGGCGTCATGGGCCTCGTCCTGTGGGCCGACAACAGGTGGCAGCTCGGCAAGGGCCGCGCCTTCGCCCTTTACGTCGCGGCCTACTGCGCCGGCCGGTTCTGGATCGAGGCGCTGCGCATCGACGACGCGCACACGCTGTTCGGCATCCGCCTCAACGACTTCACCAGCGGCATCCTTTTCGTTGGCGCCGTGACCTACCTGGTCGTGAAGCGGGGCAGCGGCCCCGACCCCCTCCAGCACCAGGAAGAAGCCGAGGCCACGGCATGACCGAGACCGACGAGCGCATCCCGCCCCCCGACCACCACCGCGACGTGACGGGCGGCTGGCTGCGCCCAGCCGTCTTCGGCGTCACCGACGGGCTCGTCAGCAACGGCAGCCTCATCATGGGTGTGGCCGGCTCCGGCGCCTCCAGCCACGCGGTCGTGCTGGCCGGGCTCGCAGGGCTCGCGGCCGGGGCGTTCTCGATGGCGACGGGGGAGTACATCAGCGTCGCCAGCCAGCAGGAGCTGACGCAGGCGGAGATCGAGATGGAGAAGCTCGAGCTGCGCCGGATGCCCAAGGCCGAGGAGGCCGAGCTGGCGCAGGTCTACGTGCAGCGCGGCGTCGAGCCGGCGCTCGCCCGGGAGGTCGCGAAGCAGCTCAGCGCGAACCCCGAGGAGGCGTGGCGGGTGCACGTCCGCGAGGAGCTGGGCGTCGACCCCGACGACCTCCCGAGCCCGTGGACCGCTGCCGGCTCGAGCTTCATCAGCTTCACCTTCGGCGCGCTGCTCCCGCTCCTGCCCTACCTGCTCGGCGCCGACCAGCTGCTGGCCACGGTCGTGCTCACCGTCGCGGGGCTGTTCGTGGCAGGCGCCGCCGTCTCCCGCTTCACCACCCGGACCTGGCTCTACAGCGGCTTGCGCCAGCTGCTGCTCGGCGGTGCCGCCGCGGCGGTGACCTACGCGATCGGCAGCGCCGTCGGCACCTGACGGCGCCGCTCCTCGGCGGCCGGGAGCCGCACCTCGACGGTGACCCACCCGCCGTCGCAGCGGGCGGTCACCTTGCCCCCGTGCACCTCCACGAGACGGCGTACGACGTACAAGCCCATCCCAAGGCCCTCGTGCTCGCGGGTGGGCCCGTTGTCGGCCTGCGTGAACGGCTCGAAGACCCGTGAGGCGTCAAGCGGGCTGCCCTCGTTGCTGACGGCGAGCCAGACGTCCTCGTCCTCACGACCGCCGGCGACGAGGGGCACGGTGCCGCGGCTGCCGTACTGCAACGCGTTGTCGAGGAGGTTCGCGACGACCTGGTGCAGCGCGTGCCGGTCGATGCGCGCGAGGAGCCCGGGCTCGACGACGACGGACACCTGGTGGCCGCTCAGCATGGCGACCTCGGCCGCCACCGCGTCGACCTCGGCCGTCGCACTCGGGTCGGGGGAGGTGGCGGACGACGCGGTCAGCATGTTCTCGAGCAGCCGTGACAGCCGCTCCTGCTGCTCGAGCACGGCGTGCAGGAGCCGTGCGCGGGCCTCCGTGTCGAGGCGGTCACCGCGCTTGAGCAGCGTCAGGGCGGCGCCGCGGATGCCGGTGAGGGGCGTGCGGAACTCGTGGCTCACCGTCGCGATGAGGTCGGAGCGGATCCGCTCGGTCTCCTCCTGTCGGGCCCGCATGCTGGCGTGCCCCTCGTAGAGGGCGATCGTCAGCCGCTCCTGGCCGCGCCGGGCGCGCTCCTCGGTCCGGAGCAGCACGACCAGTGCGACCGCCTCGAGGACCAGGCACAACCCGGTCGCGACGAGCC
>CBIHPE010000280.1:0-2424 GCA_966212015.1 uncultured Frankiales bacterium
GTCTGCCAGCAGCACGACACCGGCGAGGTGCTCATGGTCGGCTGGAAGGACGACGAGGCGCTGCACCGCACCCTGACCACCGGCCGCTGCACCTACTGGTCGCGGTCCCGGCAGGAGTACTGGGTCAAGGGCGAGACCTCGGGCTCCCAGCAGTGGATCAAGTCCGTCGCCCTCGACTGCGACGGGGACACCCTGCTCGTGAAGGTCGACCAGGTCGGCGGCGCGTGCCACACGGGTGACCGCACCTGCTTCGACGCCAAGACGCTGCCGGCCGTCGTCGGCGAGAAGCCGTGATCGCATGAGGCTCGGCGTCACCACCCCGAGCCCTGAGGCGTTCGCCGCGCTCGACCAGCCCCTGGTGCCGGTCGTCCGGCGGTTGCTCGCGGACGGCGAGACCGCGGTCGGGGTCTACCGCAAGCTGGCCGAGAACCGGCCGGGCACGTTCCTGCTCGAGTCGGCGGAGCAGGGCAAGCAGTGGTCGCGCTGGTCGTTCGTCGGTGTGCGCTGCGCGTCGGTCCTGACCGAGAGGGACGGCGTCGCGCTCTGGCTCGGCGACGGGCTGCCGACCTCGTCGACCGACCCGATGGAGGCGCTGCGCGAGGCGCACGCCCTGCTGCAGTCACCGCACGTCGACGGCCTGCCGCCGTTCACCGGTGGCCTCGTCGGCTACCTGTCCTATGACGTCGTGCGCCGGCTCGAGCGGCTGCCCTCGACGACGCCGGACGAGCTGGGCATGCCCGAGCTCACGATGATGCTGGCGACCGACCTCGCCGTCCTCGACCACTCGGACGGGTCCGTGTGGCTGATCGCCAACGTCGTGCGCGGCGGGTCGTACGAGGACGCAGTGTCCCGTCTCGACGCGATGGCCGCCGCGCTGGCCAAGCCCTCGGAGCCGTCCGTGGCGGTGCTCGACCTCGACGTCGAGCCGGTCGTGAGCTCGCGCTCGTCGTCGTACCCCTCGGGTGTCGAGGCCGTGAAGGAGCACATCCGGGCCGGCGACGCGTTCCAGGTGGTGCTGTCGCAGCGGTTCGAGGTCGCGACGACGGTGGATGCCCTCGACGTCTACCGGGTGCTGCGCACGACGAACCCGTCGCCCTACATGTACCTGCTGCGCTTCGCCGGTCGCGAGTCCCCCTACGACGTGGTGGGCTCCTCGCCCGAGGCGCTCGTCACCGTGCAGTCGGGGGAGGCGGTGCTGCACCCGATCGCGGGCACCCGTCCGCGCGGTGCGACGCCCGAGGAGGACCTCGCCCTCGGCGTCGAGATGATGGCCGACCCGAAGGAGCGGTCGGAGCACGTGATGCTCGTCGACCTCGGTCGCAACGACCTCGGCCGGGTCTGCTCCCC
Source organism: uncultured Frankiales bacterium (assembly GCA_966212015.1). GTDB lineage: Bacteria > Actinomycetota > Actinomycetes > Mycobacteriales > SCTD01 > RYN-111. The sequence goes on from CBIHPE010000280.1 coordinate 1,348, forward strand.
GGGCACGGTCGATGTCGTCGACTTCATGTCGGTCGAGCGCTACTCGCACGTCATGCACATCGTGTCGACCGTGGTGGGGCAGGTGGCTGACGGGCTGTCCGCCTTCGACGTGCTGTGCGCGACGTTCCCCGCCGGCACGCTGTCGGGCGCGCCCAAGGTCCGGGCGATGGAGATCATCGAGTCCCTCGAGCCGGTCCGCCGCAACCTCTACGGCGGCTGCGTCGGCTACCTCGGGGCCTCCGGCGACCTCGACATGGCCATCGCGATCCGCACGGCAGTGCTGCACAACGGCCGTGCCGTCGTACAGGCTGGTGCAGGTCTGGTCGCCGACTCCGACCCGGCCACCGAGGACGCGGAGTGCCGTCACAAGGCCGCCGCGGTCCTGCGGGCCATCGCCGCCGCCGAGACCCTCCAGCGGCTGTGACCTCGCGGCGGGAGCTGCAGCTCGCGATCGTGCTGTCGCTCGTCGGCAGCGGCCTGGTCCTGCTCGCCCTGGGACGTGCCTGGGTCACCGTGACGGCGGCTCCTGCGGTGACGATCAAGGCCACGACGGCGCGGACTGACGGTTCGACGATCGTCGGCGCTGCCGAGCTGCTCGGTTACGTGGGTTTGGCCGGCGTGCTTGCGGTCGCGGCGACGCGCAGCTGGGGCCGGCGGGTGGTCGGGGTCCTGCTGGTCCTCGCAGGCATCGCGGTCGCGGCCATCGTGGCGAAAGCCCTTGGCGACGGGCTGTTCCTCCGGGCCTACCCGCCCGCCGCGAAGGCGCTCTGCAACGGGGTCAGCGTCGACACCTGCATCAGGGGCGTCGCAGCGATGGGCGGGACGCACATCACCGAGTCGGTCCTGTGGCCGGTCGTCACGATCGTGGGCGCGGTGCTCCTGGTCGGCGCAGGGGGGGTCGTGGCGGTCCGCGGTCCGGGCTGGGCCGCCCTCGGGTCGTCGTACGAGGTGCCGGCCGCCCGCGAGACCGCCGCCGAACCCACGGACAAGGCCACCTGGGACCAGCTCGACGCCGGCGAGGACCCCACCGCCTGATGGGTGCCACTGCACGCGGGACTTCCACGCGGAGAGGCGGCA
>CBIHPE010000281.1:0-2381 GCA_966212015.1 uncultured Frankiales bacterium
CCTGCACGTCGCGCTCACCGGGGAGACCCAGGGCTACTACGCCGACTTCGCCCCGTTGCAGGCGCTGGCCAAGGTCTGCGAGCGAGGCTTCTTCCACGACGGCACCTGGTCCTCCTTCCGCGATCGTTCCCACGGCGTACCGATCGACCGCGCGACCACGCCCACCTGGCGGCTGGTGGTCTGCAGCCAGAACCATGACCAGATCGGCAACAGGGCCCAGGGCGATCGGCTCACCGCCCATCTGGACGACGACCAGCTCGCCTGTGCGGCCCTGCTCACCCTGGCCGGGCCCTTCACACCGATGCTCTTCCAAGGCGAGGAGTGGGGCGCCTCGACGCCGTTCCAGTTCTTCACGTCCCACCCGGAGGAGGAGCTCGGCCGGGCGACCGCCGAAGGACGGATCGCGGAGTTCGCCGAGCACGGCTGGGACCCCGCCGCCGTGCCCGATCCCCAGGATCCGGAGAGCTTCCGGCGCTCGAAGCTCGACTGGTCGGAGGTCGGGGGCGAGCGCGGTCGTCGACTGCTCGCGATCTACCGCGAGCTCGCGGCGCTGCGTCGCCGCCTGCCGGACCTCACCGACCCGCGCTTCACCCACGTCGAGTGCACCGCCGACAGCGACGGCCTCTTCACGATGCAGCGCGGCGACACCCTGGTGGCGGTCAACTTCGGCAGCTCGCCGGCCGAGCTGTCCCTGGACCCCGGGACCGGGGACCTGCTCTTCACCACGCCGTCCGCAGCGACATATCAGGGCGGGGTGCTGTGGCTGCCGCGTCACGCCGGTGCGGTGATCCACGGCTGATCGTGCACGCCCGTGCCGGTTCCGGGGTACCGGGCGGCATGAAGACGCTGCCTCACTTCCGCGATCTGCGCGACCTGCTGGCGCTGATCGACGGATCGCGCACGCCCCGACAGGCCACCTCTGCACCCGAGTCCTCCGCCGAGATGCCGCCTGACGGCTTCGTCGACTGCCGCGGCGTCCTGCACCTGTGGTCGGAGGAGGATTGATGGCGACGCTGCCCAAGCCCCGCGGACCGTTGAGCGAGGCCCTGCTCTCGGCGTTGGTGAGCGGCAGGACGGACGTCGCGTACCCGGACCAGGGCAGTGCCGAGGACGGCGCGCTGAGCCTGTGGATCCTGTACGAGCTCTCCTACCGGGGCTATCACGAGGTCGACGACCGTCTCGAGTTCGATCCCGAGCTCGTCCGGCTGCGCCGGAGGCTGGAGGACGACCTCGAGCAGCGGCTGCGCGAGCGCTGGCCAGGACGGCCGGCGTACGAGGCTGAGCAGGGCTTCGCGGCGGCGTTCTTCGCGATGATCGAGGCCGACGACGGCCCCTCGCTCGCCCGCTTCGTACAGCGCGACGCCACCCACGACCAGGTCGTCGAGCTGCTGCAGCACCGCTCGCTCTACCACCTCAAGGAGTCCGACCCGGTCGCGCTCACCCTGCCCCGGCTGCCCGCCGCGCCCCGCGCGGCCCTCGCCGAGCTCCAGTACGACGAGTACGGCGGTGGCCGGCCGGAGAGGCTGCATGCCCATCTCTTCGCCGAGGGGATGGCAGCGATGGGCCTGGACGCGACCGAGGGCGGCTACGTGGACGAGGCGCCGCTGGAGGTCCTCGAGCAGAACAACGCGATGAGCCTCTTCGGCCTCAACCGGCGGCTGCGCGGCGCCTCGGTCGGTCACCTCGCGGCCTTCGAGGCGACGAGCTCGCTGCCGTGCCGCAAGATGGCGCAAGGGCTGGAGCGGCTCGGCCTGCCGGCGGAGATCCGGGCCTACTACGAGGAGCACGTCGAGGCCGACGCGGTCCACGAGCAACTCGCCGTTCGGCTGATCTGCGAGCCGCTCATCGCCGCGGAGCCCGACACCGAGGAGGACGTCTGGCTCGGCGCGTGGAGCTGTTTGGACCTGGAGGCTCGGATCGCGCGCCGGCTGCTCGAGCAGTGGGGTGCGGCATGAGCGAGACCCCGGACGTCGTCCTGTGCCCGGGCGGGCCGATGCTGCTGCGCGGTGACCACCTGGTCGCCGACGACCAGGGCGTCGAGCACCGCACGACGCGCCCGATCTCGGCGGTCTGCCGCTGCGGCAAGTCGGCCACGAAGCCGTGGTGCGACGGCACCCACAAGGTCATCCCGGAGAAGCTCCGGCCCTGACCGGCGCTATACGGATGAGTACGTGCTCATCCGTATAGGCCCCTATACGGATGAGCACGTACTCATCCGTATAGGGGCCTATAAAGATGAGCACACGCCCGCCGCCGCAGACGTGTGCTCATCTGTATAGCGCGCTCAGCCGGCCTGGCGCTCCCAGACCCGGTGGCTGGCGAGCAGCCCGGCGACCTCGGTGAAGACCTGCTCACCGGTCTCGCCGACGACGATGCCCGGT
>CBIHPE010000282.1:0-2146 GCA_966212015.1 uncultured Frankiales bacterium
GATCGAGGCGGTCGTCGACGACGGCGACTTCCTCGAGGTGCAGCAGCTCTGGGCGCCGAACATCATCGTCGGCTTCGCCCGCATCGAGGGACGTTCCGTCGGCATCGTCGGCAACAACCCGATGCAGTTCGCCGGCACGCTCGACATCGACGCGTCCGAGAAGGCCTCCCGTTTCGTGCGCACCTGCGACGCCTTCAACATCCCGATCCTGACCTTCTGCGACGTCCCCGGCTTCCTGCCCGGCGTCGGTCAGGAGCACGCCGGCATCATCCGCCGCGGGGCCAAGCTGCTCTACGCCTACTCCGAGGCCACCGTCCCGAAGGTCACGGTCATCACGCGCAAGGCCTACGGCGGCGCCTACGTCGTCATGGGCTCCAAGCACCTCGGCGCCGACGTCAACCTCGCGTGGCCCACCGCTCAGGTCGCCGTCGTCGGTGCCCAGGGCGCGGTGAACATCGTGCGCCGCAAGGAGATCGCGGCCGCGGAGGACCCGGAGAAGGCGCGCGCGGAGTTCATCACCGAGTACGAGGACACGTTCGCCAACCCCTACATCGCCGCCGAGCGAGGCTTCGTCGACGCGGTCATCGAGCCGGCCCAGACCCGCCTCGAGGTGGCGAAGGCGCTGCGGCTGCTGCAGAACAAGCGCCAGTCGCTGCCGCCGAAGAAGCACGGGAACATCCCGCTGTGACCACCCCTTGCGTCCTTTTTTCTCAGCCTGACCGCGGGCCTCTGGCTAGGACGTTGCGATGACGGAGCTCAGGGTCATCCGGGGTGACGCGTCGCCGGAGGAGCTGGCCGCCGTGGTGGCCGTGCTCACGGCTGCCGCCTCGGCGGGAGTCGCCGAGGAGGAGCCGGCCGCGCCGTCGCTGTGGGCCCAGCCTCAGCTGCGCGCCCCGCTGCCGGCGCCCGGCCCGGGCGCCTGGACGACGAGCGCCCTCCGGCTCTAGACCGTGAAGGTCACCCGCTTCTGGTAGCTGGTCCCGGTCGACTTCCCCTGCTCGCAGAACCGGACCTTGAGGACGGCCTCGTGCTGCCCAGCGCTCAGCGGCGTCGGCTGCCCGTGCTGCGTGAGGGCGACGCTCGCGTCGTACCGGCTGCGGAAGTGGACCGGCACGAGGCGCGCACCCGGATCGCAGGTGACCTCCCCCGCGTCGTTGCCTCCGTAGCTGACGCCGTCGACGATCACCTCGGTCCCCTCGTCCTGCGGGTACTTCAGAGGCATCGGTGAGGACGTGTGCGCGGACGAGTCGTACGCGTAGAGCTGGGGCACGAGGCCGTCGTAGCCCCAGCTGTAGGTCAGGTTCGACCCCGACACGCCAGTGACAGCGAAGACGACCGTCGCATGAGGTGTCGGGTCCGGGGAGGGCGTTGACGAGGTCGGCGCCTCGGTCGGCGTGGACGTGGGCTCGGCGCTCGGGGTCTCTGTCGGTGTCGGCTCCTCCGTCGCGATCAGCGTCGGCCCCTGCGTGGCCGGTGGGTTGATGGACGCGGAGCTGCCGCTGCCCGCGACTGCGACGCCGGCCGAGACAGCACCCACCAGGACGACGACGGCCGTGGCGGCGTACAGGACCCGCTGGCGCTGCTGCCGCTGGCGGCCACGGGCACGGACGGCGGTCGCCTCGGGGACGACCGCGTTGCGGCCGGCATCTCGGAGCGCGTCGAAGGGGTCGAAGTCAGCCATGGGTGGTCTCCAGGTCGTCACGGAGCAGCTCGGCGAGGGCGGCGCGGCCACGCGAGAGGCGGGCCTTCACGGTGCCCTCGGGGACGCCCGTCTCGCGGGCGACGTCGGCGACGGACAGGTCGGCGAGGTGGTGCAGCACCAGCGCCTGGCGCTGGGCGTCGGGGATCCGCTTCAGCGCTGCTGCCAGGGCGACGGCGTCCGGCGACGGCCCGGGCACGTCGTCCTGCAGCTGCGACCGGTGCAGCCGCAGGCCCTGCTGGGCGCGCCGCCAGCGGCTGCGGGCCAGCCGGAAGGCGACCACGCGGACCCACGCAACAGGGGCGTCGAGGTCGCGGACGGTCGCCCAGCGCTGCCAGGCCCGGGCGTAGGCCTCTTGCAGGCAGTCCTGGGCCTCGGCCCAGTCCCCGGTGAGGCCGTAGAGCTGCGACAGCAGCCCACGCGACGTCGCCGCGTAGAACGCGTCGA
>CBIHPE010000283.1:0-2029 GCA_966212015.1 uncultured Frankiales bacterium
TCACGAGGTCGCCCTTGAGCACGCTGGTCCTCCTTCCCTGCTGCTGGCGGTACTCCTTGCTCTCGGCAGGTCGGGGCCCGTTGTTGAGCCGATCGGACCAACCAACCCAGATATCTGACACCATGGCCAGGTACAGGTCACCGGACAGTGGGAGGAGCGGCCGTGAGCGCCGACGGAACGCCCGAGCAGGGCACCCGACGCATCGACCGCGTGCTCGCCGAGGACTACCTCGCGGGGCTGCAGCAGGCGCCCCTCGCCGACGTCCGCACGCTGCGCGACGACGCGGAGCAGGAGGAGGTCGACCTCTCCTACATCCGCCGCCTCATCCAGGGCCGGATGGACATCGTGCGGGCCGAGCTCAACCACCGCGAGGGGGGTTCCTCCGGCTCCGTCGTCGACAACCTGGCCGCGGTCCTCGCGGACGAGCCCCGGGCGGGCGCCCGCGGCATGGGCCGGCACGTGACCGTCGAGCCCTCGCGCGTCGACAGCCACCGCCGCTACGTCGAGGCGCTCGTCGCCGACGTCGACCTCTCCGACACGTCCGCTCGCTCCAGCGACGAGCTGCACCACGCGATGCGCGTGCTGTCGGACGAGGAGCAGTCGCTGTCGGCGAAGCGCCGTCAGGTGCAGAAGGTGATGGACGCCGTGCAGGCCGAGATCACGCGCCGCTACAAGGACGGCGAGGCCGACGTCTCCGCACTGCTGAATGATTCTCGCTGAGGTCACCCGCTCCGGGTACGTCGAAGGCACCCACTCCGGGCACGTCCTCGCCGTCCGAGGCGACGGCTCCGTCGCGCTGGCCCTCGGCGACGTCGACCGGCCGCTGTTCCCGCGCTCGGTCAACAAGCCGCTGCAGGCCGCGGCGATGCTCGACCTCGGGTGGGAGCCGGCGAACGACCTCGAGCTCGCGCTCGCGACCAGCAGCCACAACGGCGAGCCCGGCCACCTCGACGTCGTACGAGGGATGCTCGGCGACGAGCTGACGCTGCAGTGCCCGGCGATGCCGCCGGTGTCGCTCGAGGCCTGGTACGACATCCTGCGGGCCGGCGGGGACGCCACGCCGCTGACGATGAACTGCTCCGGCAAGCACGCCGCGATGCTCCGCACCTGCCGCGAGAACGGCTGGCCCACCGAGACCTACCTGTCAGCCACGCACCCGCTGCAGGTGTCCTTGAAGTCCGCCCTCGAGGCGTACGCGGTCGAGCCCATCACCCAGGTCGCCGTGGACGGCTGCGGGGCGCCCCAGATGGCGCTGACCCTCGAGGGCCTGTGCCGCGCCTTCGGGCGGTTGGACTCCCGGGTCCGGTCGGCGATGACGGGCAACCCCTGGTACGTCGGGGGCACCGGTCGCGACGTCACGGCCCTGATGGAGGGCGTGCCCGGGCTGGTGGCCAAGGACGGTGCCGAGGGCACGTTCGCCGCGGCCCTGCCCGACGGCTCCGCGGTCGCCCTGAAGATCGAGGACGGCGGCGGCCGGGCCCGCACCCCGGTCCTGGTCGCTGCGCTGCGCGCGCTCGGGGTCGACGCCCCCGTCCTGGACGACCTCGCCGAGACGCCCGTGCTCGGCGGGGGCAAGCCGGTTGGGTCCGTTCGGGTGGTGTTCTAGCGGCGTTCTCGGGGCAGAGCCTCACACATGCAGGTCGCAGGACGGTACGAGCTCGGTGACGTCATCGGCACCGGGGGCATGGCGCGGGTGCACCGCGCGCGGGACGTGCTGCTCGACCGCTGGGTCGCGCTGAAGCTGTTCCGCGACGACCTCGACGACGAGTCCCAGGCGCGCGCGGAGCAGGAGATGCGGACGCTCGCCGGGCTGCAGCACCCCCATCTGGTGGCGATGCACGACGCCGGCACGTGGGAGGGCCGTCCCTACCTCGTCATGGAGCTCGTGGACGGGCCGACGCTCACGGCCGACGCCGACCTGAGGGTCGTAGGGGAGCAGGTCGCGTCGGCGCTCGCCTACGTGCACTCCCGCGGCGTCGTGCACCGCGACGTCAAGCCGGCCAACATCCTGGTGCGCCCCGACGGCGTC
>CBIHPE010000284.1:0-2022 GCA_966212015.1 uncultured Frankiales bacterium
CCGTCAGAGAGACGATCAGGCGACCCGCACCGCGGCCTTTGCGTGGGGGGACTAGCTGAGGCCGGCGACCTGGGTCTTGGCCGAGGTGGCGATGCTGTCGGGCAGCGGCGCGTAGCCGAGGCTGTCGAGCACCGCGGTGCCGTCCGTCAGGGCGTAGGTCAGGTAGCCCTTGAGCAGGTCGGCGCTCTTGTTGCCCTTGTCGCAGGTGAGGACGTACGAGGGGGCGGACAGCGGGTAGGCGTCGGTGGCCTTGGTCGTGTAGTCGGGCTTCACGCGGATGTCGCCCTTGCTGGTGTCGACCGTCGCCGTGGCCAGGGCGGCCGAGACGGAGGCGGCGTTCGGGGTGACGACGGTGCCCGCGTTGTTCTTGATGTCGGCGACCTTGAGGGACTGCGCCTTGGCGAAGGACAGCTCGGTGTAGGTGATGCCGCCCTTGGCAGCGCCGACCGCGCTGGTGACGCCGTCAGAGCCCTTGCCGCTCTGGCCACCCGGCCAGGTCAGGGTCTCGTCGATGCCGAGCTTCCAGTCAGCGGCGTCGTTGCCGTCGAGCCAGCTCGAGAAGATCTTCGTCGTGCCGGACTTGTCGCTGCGGTGCACCGGGACGATGGTCGTGTCGGGCAGCGTGACGCCGCTGTTGAGCGCCGCGATGGCCGCGTCGTTCCACTTCGTGATGGTGCCGGAGAAGATCTTCGCGACCGTGCTGGCGTCGAGCGTCAGCTTGTCGACGCCGTCCAGGTTGTAGGTGAGGACGACGGCGCCCGCGACGATCGGCGTGACGATGCCCTTGTTGCCGGCGCCGCACCGCTTGTCCGCGGCCGCCTGCTCCTCGTCCTTCGGGAGCGAGTCGGTGCCGCCGAAGTCGGCGGTGCCGTTGCCGAACGCGGTCTTGCCCGCGCCCGAGCCGGTGCCCTCGTAGGCGACCGTGGCGCCGCTGCACGCGGCGGCGTAGTCCTTGGCCCACTGCAGCTCGGCGTTGGCCTGGAACGTTGAGCCCTGGGCGGAGAGCGAGCCCTTGGCGCAGTTGGCGGTGCCCGCCGGCGTGCCGGTCGCGGTCGGTGTGGTCGAGGTGTTGTCGCCGCTGCCGCACGCCGAGAGGGCGAGGGCGCTGACGAGGGCGAGACCAGCCAGCTGGCCGGTGCGCGTGACCTTCACGATGAGGTCCTCCGAGAGATGGGGTGTCTGTCGGAGGCATGTCTAGGAGCCGTGGGTGACCGGCGGGCAGGTTCCAGGTGGACAGCAGATGAACTCCGTCCGTCTGACGTTCATGTTCCTCGCGGGCTCGAGTGCGCAGGGAGCGCTGCTGCTGGGGACGATGGGGGCTGGGCGGTGCCGGGACGCCGCGGATCCCGCATCGTCCCCCGGAGGAGGTACGTCGACGGCGGGAGGCGGCTGTCGTCGTAGCGACGATGGGGGCTGGGTGGTGCTGGGACGCCGCGGATCCCGCATCGTCCCCCGGAGGAGGTGCGGCTAGCGCTCGAGCTTGTAGCCGAGGCCGCGGACTGTCAGCAGGTGCTTCGGGTTGGCGGGGTCCGGCTCGATCTTGGCGCGCAGCCGCTTCACGTGGACGTCGAGGGTCTTGGTGTCGCCGACGTAGTCGCTGCCCCAGACCCGGTCGATGAGCTGGCCGCGGGTGAGCACCCGGCCTACGTTGCGCAGCAGCAGCTCGAGCAGGTCGAACTCCTTCAGCGGCAGCTGGACCGGCTCGCCGGCGACGGTGACCAGGTGCCGGTCGACGTCCATCCGGACGGGGCCGGCCTCGAGAGCGGTGCCCTCCTCGGACGGGGCAGCCCCGGGCTGCCGGCGCAGGACGGCGCGGATCCGGGCGACCAGCTCGCGGTGGCTGAAGGGCTTGGTGACGTAGTCGTCCGCCCCCAGCTCCAGCCCGACCACCTTGTCGACCTCGCTGTCGCGCGCCGTCAGCATGATCACGGGCACGCTGCCGTTCACGGGCCGGGACCGCAGCTCCCGGCAGACCTCCGTGCCGGACAGGCCGGGCAGCATGAGGTCGAGCAGCACCAGGTC
>CBIHPE010000285.1:0-2002 GCA_966212015.1 uncultured Frankiales bacterium
TCCGCTGACTCGTCCGCGAGCTCGTCCGTGCCGGCGAGGTCGGTCGCCTCGGCGTCGGGGTCGTCCTCGCCCTCCGGCTCGGGCTCGTTGCGGGCGAGGCCGATGACGGCGTCGTCGGCGTCGAGGTTGACGAACTTCACGCCCATCGTGTCGCGGCCCTTGGCGTCGACCTCCGCCACCCGGCTGCGCGTGACGCTGCCGGACTGCCGGATGCACAGCACCTCGTCGTCGTCCCCGACGATGAGGGCGCCGACCAGGCTCCCGCGCTCGTCGGTGAGCTTCGCGGCCTTGATGCCGATGCCGGCGCGCGACTGGACGCGGTACTCCTCGACCCGGGTGCGCTTGCCGATGCCGCGGTCGGTGACCGTGAAGACGTACCGCTCCTCGTCGGCTGCGCGGATGACGTCCATGCTGAGCAGCTCGTCGCCCTCGCGGAACGCCATGCCGCGGACGCCGGCCGTGTCACGGCCCATCGGGCGCAGCTGGCTGTCGTCGGCGTCGAAGCGGATGGACATGCCCTTGCGGCTGACGAGCAGCAGGTCGTCGTCGGGTCCGCAGAGGCTGGCGCCGATGAGCTCGTCCTCCTCGTCGAGGTTGATGGCGATCAGGCCGCCGCTGCGCGGGCTGTCGTACTTGGACAGCTCGGTCTTCTTCACCTTGCCGCTGCGGGTCGCGAGCACCAGGTACGGCGCGACCGCGTAGTCCTTGATGTCGATGACCTGGGCGATCTTCTCGTCCGGCTGGAACGCCAGGATGTTGGCCACGTGCTGGCCACGCGCGTCGCGGTTGGCCTCGGGCAGCTCGTGCGCCTTGCACCGGTAGACCCGGCCGAGGTTGGTGAAGAACAGCAGCCAGTCGTGGGTGCTGGTGATGAAGAAGTGCCCGACGACGTCGTCCTGCTTGAGGGCCGCGCCCTTCACGCCCTTCCCGCCGCGGCGCTGGCTGCGGTAGAGGTCGGTCTTGGTGCGCTTGGCGTACCCCGTTGTCGTCACAGTGACGACAACATCCTCCTGCGGGATGAAGTCCTCGGCCGAGAGGTCGCCCTCGTAGGGCCGGATCTCCGTGCGCCGGTCGTCGCCGTACTTGTCGACGACCTCGGTGAGCTCCTCGCTGACGATCCGGCGCTGCCGGGCCCCGTCGTTGAGGATGGCCGTGAGGTCGGCGATCTCCGCCTCCTTCTCCCCGAGCTCGTCGAGGATGCGCTGCCGCTCGAGGGCGGCCAGCCGGCGCAGTTGCATGTCGAGGATGGCGACGGCCTGGATCTCGTCGATGTCGAGCAGGGCCATCAGGCCCTCGCGGGCGGCGTCGGCGCTGGGCGCGCTGCGGATCAGCGCGATCACCGCGTCGAGCTGGTCGAGGGCCTTGCCGAGCGCGCGCAGGATGTGCGCCCGCTCCTCCGCCTTGCGCAGCCGGAACCGGGTGCGGCGGACGATGACCTCGACCTGGTGGTCGACGTAGTGCAGCACGAACTCGTGCAGCTTCAGCGTGCGCGGCACGCCGTCGACCAGGGCCAGCATGTTGGCGCCGAACGAGTCCTGCAGCTGGCTGTGCTTGTAGAGGTTGTTGAGCACGACCTTGGGGATCGCGTCGCGGCGCAGCTCGATGACCAGGCGGGTGCTCGTCGTCGACTCGTCGATGACGTTGGAGATGCCCTTGACCTTGCCGTCGTCGGCGAGCTCGGCGATGCGGCGCGCGAGCATGTCGCGGTTGACCTGGTACGGCAGCTCGGTGCAGACCAGCTGGGTGCGGCCGTCGTGCTCCTCGACCGTCACGACCGCCCGCATCCGGATGCTCCCGCGGCCGGTGCGCTGCGCGTCCTCGATCCCCTCGCGGCCCATGATGAGCGCGCCGGTCGGGAAGTCCGGCCCCTGCACCCGCGCCATGCAGGCGTCGAGCGTCTCCTCGGGGGTGGCGTCCGGGTTCTCGAGCACCCACTGCACCGCGCTCGCGACCTCGCGCAGGTTGTGCGGCGGGATGTTCGTCGCCATGCCGACCGCGATGC
>CBIHPE010000286.1:0-1954 GCA_966212015.1 uncultured Frankiales bacterium
GTCAGCGGGTCGTAGCCGCCGCCGCTCTTGGGGAACGCGATGACGTCGCGGATCGACTGCGCACCTAGGAGCAGCGCACAGACCCGGTCCCAGCCGAACGCGATGCCGCCGTGCGGCGGGGCGCCGTAGGAGAAGGCCTCGAGCAGGAAGCCGAACTTCTCCTGGGCCTCCTCCTCCGTGATGCCCATGACGGCGAACACGCGCTCCTGCACGTCGCGACGGTGGATGCGGATCGACCCGCCGCCGATCTCGTTGCCGTTGCAGACGATGTCGTAGGCGTAGGCGAGCGCGTCACCGGGCGCGGAGTCGAAGGTGTCGAGGAACTCGGGCTTCGGCGAGGTGAAGGCGTGGTGCACGGCCGTCCACGCGCCGGCGCCGACAGCGACGTCGCCTGAGGCGACGGCGGCCGCGGCGGGCTCGAACAGCGGCGCGTCGACGACCCAGAGGAACGACCAGGCCGACTCGTCGATCAGGTCGAGCTTGCGGGCGATCTCGCCGCGGGCCGCCCCGAGCAGGGCGCGGGCCTCCCGCGTCGTGCCGGCGGCGAAGAACGCGCAGTCCCCGACCTGAGCGCCGACCGCCTCGCGCAGGCCCTCGACCTCCTCGGAGGACAGGTTCTTGGCGACCGGGCCGCCCAGGGTCCCGTCCTCGTTGAACAGCACGTACGCCAGACCGCGGGCACCCCGCTGCTTGGCCCACTCCTGCCAGGCGTCGAGCTGCTTGCGCGGCTGCGAGGCCCCGCCCGGCATGACGACCGCACCGACGTACTCCGCCTGGAACACGCGGAAGGGCGTGTCCTTGAAGTACGACGTCATCTCGACCAGCTCGAGGCCGAACCGCAGGTCCGGCTTGTCGGAGCCGTAGCGGCGCATCGCCTCGGCGTAGGTCATCCGCGGGATGTCGCCGATCTGCACGTCGATGAGCGCCCACAGCGACCGCAGCACCTCCTCGGCCAGGCCGATGACGTCGTCCTGGTCGACGAAGCTCATCTCGATGTCGAGCTGCGTGAACTCCGGCTGCCGGTCGGCGCGGAAGTCCTCGTCGCGGTAGCAGCGGGCGATCTGGAAGTACTTCTCCGCGCCGGCCACCATCAGCAGCTGCTTGAACAGCTGCGGCGACTGGGGCAGGGCGTACCAGGAGCCCGGGCGAAGACGGGCGGGTACGAGGAAGTCGCGCGCTCCCTCAGGCGTGCTGCGGGTGAGGGTCGGCGTCTCGATCTCGAGGAAGCCGTGGTCGTGCAGCACCGACCGCGCTGCGTGGTTGACGTCGGACCGCAGCTTCAGGGCCGCGGCACCGGAGGGGCGGCGCAGGTCGAGGTAGCGGTGCTTGAGCCGCGCCTCCTCGCCCACCTCGTCGTCGAGCTGGAACGGCAGCGGCGCCGCGTTGTTGAGCACCTCGATGCCCTCGACGGCGATCTCGATCGCACCCGTGGGCAGCTCGGGGTTCTCCTTGCCAGCTAGGCGCTTCTGCACCACACCCGTGGCCTGGGTGCAGGACTCGACCCGGAAGTCGACGGTGCCGTGCAGCACGACCTGGACGACACCGCTGCGGTCGCGCACGTCCAGGAACGCCACTCCACCGTGGTCACGAGCGGAACCGACCCAACCGACGACAGTGACGGTCTGGCCGACGTGCTCCTCGCGGAGCGTGCCGGCCTCGTGGGTGCGCATCATGCGAGCTTCTCCAGGAGATCAGAAAGGGGTACGGCGGTCTGCTCGCCGTTCGAGAGGTCCTTGAGCTGGGCGACGGAGCCCTCGAGATCTCGGTCGCCGACGACGACCGCGAAGCGCGCGCCGGACCGGTCAGCTGCCTTCATGGCGCCCTTCAGCCCGCGGTCGCCGTACGCGAGGTCGGAGGCGATCCCGCGCGCCCGGAGCTGCCCGACGAAGCCGACGGCCCAGGCCTTCGCGGCCGCGCCGAGCGGCACGACGAACACCGTGACGCCGGAGTCGGA
>CBIHPE010000287.1:0-1953 GCA_966212015.1 uncultured Frankiales bacterium
CTCGTCCCTCGCTCGCGCTGTCGCTCGCTCGGTCGTCTAAGGTTGCCGATCGTGCGTCCCTCGGTAGCCCTGCTCGTCGTCAGCCATGACGGAGCCAGTTGGCTGCCCACCGTCATCTCGGGCATCGGCGCCCAGACCGTCGCCCCCGACCAGGTCGTCGCCATCGACACCGGCAGCAAGGACGGGTCGTCCGAGCTGCTCGAGCAGGCCTTCGGTGCGGCGCTGCGCGTGCCCGGCACGACCACCTACCCCGAGGCGGTCGCGCTCGGTCTGGAGCGTGTCGCCGAGTCGGCGCCCGAGTGGGTCTGGCTGCTGCACGACGACTCCACCCCTGCTCCCGACGCGCTCGAGCAGCTGCTCGCCGCGGCCGAGCAGCACCCCGAGGCCAGCATCCTCGGCCCCAAGCTGCGCGAGTGGCCCTCGCTGCGCCGCCTGCTCGAGCTCGGCGTCACGATCTCCGGCACCGGTCGGCGCGAGACCGGCCTTGAGCGTGGCGAGTACGACCAGGGCCAGCACGACGCCGTCCGTACGGTGCTCGCGGTCAACACCGCCGGCATGCTGGTGCGCCGCAGCGTCCTGCTCGAGCTGGGCGGCTTCGACCCGCAGCTCCCGATCTTCGGCAACGACATCGACCTCGGCTGGCGAGCAGCCTCGGCCGGCCACCGCACCGTGCTCGTCCCGCCGGCCGTCGTCTTCCACGCCGAGGCCGCGCACCGCGGCATCCGGCAGACCCCGCTGACGGGCAAGCACACCCACTACGAGGAGCGCCGCGCCGCGCTCTACACGCTGCTGGCCAACAGCCGCCCGTGGGCGCTGCCGCTCCAGATGGCCCGGCTCTTCTTCGGCACCCTGCTGCGGATGCTGGGCTTCCTGGTCGTCCGCGAGGTCGGCTCGGCTCTCGACGAGCTCGCCGCCCTTCTGTCCGTCTACCGCCGGCCCGGCACCGTGCACGCCGCCCGGCGAGCCCGGCGCGAGCGCGCCACCGCCGCGCCGGCGGAGGTACGCCAGCTGCTCGCGCCGCCGTGGCTGCCGTACCGGCACGGGCTCGACTTCATCGGTGACGTCGTCAGCGCGCTCACCACCCAGGCCTCCGATGTGGCCGAGCGTCGCCGGGTGGCGGCCGCCGAGGCCGACCCCGCCTCGTTCGCCGCCCGCGAGCTGGCCGCCCGTGAGGCCGTCCGCGCCGCGGAGGAGGACGAGGTCCCGGTCGAGAACGGCTGGCTGGTCCGCTTCTTCACCAACCCCGTGGCCCTGGTGCTGACGGTGGTGGTCGTCCTCGGTCTGATCGGCAGCCGCACCGCCTGGCACGCGGTCGCCGGCGGCGGCCTGTCGCCGGCCCCGTCGGGTGTCGGCGCCTGGTGGGACCTGCAGTACCAGTCGTGGCACCCGCTCGGCCTCGGCACCGCGGTGCCGGCTCCGCCGTACCTGCTCCCGCTCGCCCTGCTCGGCACGCTGCTCGGCGGCAGTGCCTCGCTGACGGTCAGCGTGGTCCTCATCGTCTCGTTCCCGCTCGCACTGTGGGGCGCCTGGCGGCTGCTGCGCGTGGTCGGCCGCCTCATCAGCCACCGCGGCGCGCCCCGTTGGCTGATCCTGTGGGGCGCGACCACGTACGCGCTGCTCCCGATCGTCAGCGGCGCCTGGGGCGACGGACGTCTCGGAGCCGTGGTCGCGACCGCCCTGCTGCCGTGGCTGGCGCATGCGGCCCTCGGCTTCGCCGAGCCTGAGCTCGACCGGCGCTGGCGCGCGGCCTGGCGTACGGGCCTGCTCCTCGCCGTGATCACCTGCTTCACCCCGTCTGCGTGGCTGGTAGCACTCGTGCTCGGCGTCCTCGTCGCGATCGCCGCTGTTCGGATCGCGCCCGGCGCGATCCGGCGCCGCACCGTCTGGGGCCCTCCGGCCGCCGCCCTCGGGACCTCCCCGGTCCTGCTGCTGCCGTGGTGGCTGCCCGCCCTC
>CBIHPE010000288.1:0-1906 GCA_966212015.1 uncultured Frankiales bacterium
CGACGGGTCGGGTCCAGGCCGTGCCGACGCCGCGGGCCGGGTAGATCAGGGTCGGCTGGTAGGGCTCGTCGAGGATCACGAGCGGTCGCTGACCGCCGAACAGGCTCGGCATGAGGACGATGCCCTCGCCCTGGAGGTCACGTCGCTCGGTGACCGGCCCGCGGACGCGGAGGGCGTCGTTGCCGAAGGTCACTGCCGGGTGCAGGTCCTGCATGAGGGCGGCGAGGCCGCCGGAGACCAGCCGCTTCGAGCGGTGGTCGACATCGGTGGCGAGCACCCGGTGCAGCCGTGGCCAGTGCGGCTTCAGCAGCTGCTCCCAGGCCAGCCTCATCTCGGCGACGGCGCGGGCGCGCGCCTGGTGGGCACGCAGGCGCGGGACGTCTGCTCCGGCGTCCCGCGCGCGGTGCAGCTCGGCCTGCACGACGGCGAGCGGCGTCTCGGCGACCAGGGCGATCTCGGCCTCGATGCTGCGCTCACCGGCTTGAGGCGGGGGAGTGAGGAAGTCGGGGACGTAGCCCGTGCCCGTCTGGAGGGCCGTCAAGAAGGGTGTGGGCGGCGGCACGACGAGCCTGCGCCAGGGGTTCATCGCCTGCGGCATCGGTCCGACCGTCGTGGCCCGGACGGCCGCGAGGGTCTCCCAGAGCGGCGAGACCGCGAAGCGCAGGTGCAGGGCGTCCTTCGGCCCGAGCCGGAGCTCGATCACCTCGTCCACCTCATTTCGGCCACAGCCGAAACGTTAGGTCTTCGGCGGGGACCTCGCCGACGCTTGTCCACATGGCGACGTACCGGGACGTGCTGAGGCACAAGGAGATGCCGGCGGTCCTCTCCGCGCAGGCCGTCTCCCTCACGGGCACGGTCGCGGCGCAGGTGGCGCTCTCGGTCCTGATCTACCGACGCACCTCGTCTCCGCTGCTCTCGTCCCTCACCCTCGCGTGCGCCTTCGTGCCGCAGGCGTTCAGCGCGATCGTGCTGTCTGGGCTCGTCGACCGGATCCCGGCGCGCAGGCTGCTCGTCGGCATCGACCTGCTCTCCGCCGTCCTGGTCGGCTTCATGACGATCCCTGGCACCCCGACGGCCGTGCTGCTCCTGCTCGCCGCGGCAACCGGGGTCGTGACGCCGCTGTTCAGCGGAGCGCGGGCAGCCACCCTCGCCGACCTGCTGTCCGGAGAGGTCTGGGTCCGCGCGCGCTCGATGCTGCGCGTGCTCTCGCAGAGCTCGCTGCTGCTGGGCTTCGCCGTCGGCGGCCTCGCGCTGGCAGCAGTCGGCCCGCGGCCGCTGCTCGTGGTCGACGCGCTGTCGTTCGTCGCCTCAGCCCTCGTCCTCCGCTTCGGGACCAGTGAACGACCGGCACGGGCGAGCGGGTCGCGCCGGCCGTCCCTCGTCGGCCTGTCCTACGTCCTGAGGACCCCGAGGCTGAGGACGCTGCTGCTCATGATGTGGATCCCGGGGGCGGCGATGTGCAGCGTCGACGCGCTCGCGACCCCCTACGCGACGCCGAGCTCCATCGGCATCGGCCTGATGCTGGCGGCGGCGGCAGCCGGCAGCATCGCCTCTGAGGTGCTCGGGCGGCACGTCGGTCGGGCCGTCCTGCCGGTCGCCCTGCTCACCCCGGTCGGGCTGCTGCTGCTCGGCTTCCACCCACCGGTCTGGCTGGCCATCCCGGTGGTCGCGCTCGCGATGCAGGGCGGGGCGATCGGCCAGTACCTCGACGGTGAGCTGCTCGCGGCGCTGCCCGACGAGATCCGCGGCCAGCTGCTCGCGCTCCAGCAGGGGCTCTTCATGGGCATCCAGGGCGCGGCCATCGCCCTGGCGGGCGCGCTCGCCGAGATCTGGGCGCCGCAGTACGTGCTGGCGGGCGCCGGTGCGCTCGGGCTGGTCGCGGTCGTGATCCTTCTCCCGCGGGTCC
>CBIHPE010000289.1:0-1527 GCA_966212015.1 uncultured Frankiales bacterium
CGGGTGCGGAAGATGCTCATGATGATCGCGAGGCCGATGACGACCTCGGCCGCGGCGACCACCATGACGAAGAACGCCATGATCTGGCCGTCGAGGGTCCCCTTCTCACGGCTGAACGTCACCAGGGTCAGGTTGACGCTGTTGAGCATCAGCTCGACCGACATGAAGACGAGGATCGCGTTGCGGCGGAGCAGCACGCCGAGCGCGCCGATCGTGAACAGGATCGCCGCGAGGAACAGGTAGTGGTCGGGGCTCACTGGTCGCCGCCCTCCTTGTCGAGGGGCCTGTCGAGCTCCACGAGGGTCGGCGCGAGGCTGTCCTCGCTGACCGACCCGTCGGGCAGCAGCGCGCCGCGGGCGATCGAGTCACCCGCGGCGAAGACGCCCGGCCCGGGGAGCGGGAACGGGTGGCCGCTCGCGAAGCGCTGGCGCGACAGCTCCTTCTGCGACAGGCGCGGGACGACCCGCTCCTTGTGCGCGAGGACCATCGCGCCGAGCGCGGCGGTGATGAGCAGGGCCGACGTGATCTCGAACGCGAAGACGTACTTCGTGAAGAGCAGCCGCGCGATGCCGATGACGTTGCCGTCCTGGTTGGCGTCGGTCAGGCCCTTGCTCTTGTCGGACACGGCTCCCCCGAGCGTGAAGAGCACGAGAGCGGCGAGCCCGACGCCGAGCAGGATCGCCCAGACGCGCTGGCCCTTCAGGGTCTCGACGAGCGAGTCGCTGCTGTCGACGCCGACGAGCATCAGCACGAACAGGAACAGCATGAGGATCGCGCCCGTGTAGACGATCACCTGGACGGCCGCGAGGAACGGCGCGTCCTGGAGGGCGTAGAGGCCGGCGAGGCTGAGCATGACGGCGGCGAGGAAGAGCGCGCAGTGCACGGCGTTCTTGGCAATGACCATGCCGAGCGCTGCGATGACGGCGATCGGGGCCATCACCCAGAAGCCGATCTGCTCGCCGGTGTCGCTGGCGGCGAGGACGGTGTTGGCGACCTGCATCACTTGGCGCCCCCGACGTAGTAGTCGGTGTCCGTCGTCCCGAGGCGCATCGGGTGGGGCGGCTGCTCCATCCCTGCGAGCAGCGGGGCGAGCAGGTCCTCCTTCGTGAAGATCAGCTTGTTGCGGCTGTCGTCGGCGAGCTCGTACTCGTTCGTCATGGTGAGCGAGCGGGTCGGGCAGGCCTCGATGCACAGGCCGCAGAAGATGCAGCGCAGGTAGTTGATCTGGTAGACGGCGGCGTAGCGCTCGCCCGGGGACATCCGGTGGTCCTCGGTGTTGTCCGCGCCCTCGACGTAGATCGCGTCGGCCGGGCAGGCCCAGGCGCACAGCTCGCAGCCGATGCACTTCTCGAGGCCGTCGGGGTGCCGGTTCAGCACGTGCCGGCCGTGGAAGCGCGGCGGCACCGGACGGACGTACTCGGGGTACTCCTCGGTCGTCGTCTTCTTGAACATGGTCGCGAAGGTGACGCCGAAGCCCCTCGCGGGGTCGAGCCAGCTAGCCACGGTCGGGCTCCTCAGTCGGGGCGG